>DHQC01000003.1:0-146346 GCA_002411005.1 Caryophanales bacterium UBA5348
GCGGTTCATATTTGAATTTAGGAATAATAAAGGACATAATATATGTCCTTTATTATTTGTTTTACTCTTCGCTTATTCCAAAAAAAGTTTTCGACATAAAATCTTTTTCTGGATAATCCACACCATTTATCGTTTCAATAAAAGTTCCTCTATCATAACTTAAACTATGTCTACTAAATGATATTGATTCTTGATCTACTTCTAACCCAATGTAATAAGTCTGATTTTCTTTTGTACAACCAGAGCTACCAACAAGTATTAGATTACTTACAATATTATTTTTTTCTAAATACTCATCATACATATAACTGTTGTGTTCATGACCAACAAAATAATATTCATAATCTTTACTATATTTAAACCAAGTATCTTTCTTTAGTAATTTGAAAAGCTCTACAAATGGATGTATTTCACTATCCCCACTTAATAAAAAATGAGAAAATTTAATTTTTTTATCATATATTTCTAGTGTATAATCAAGCGAACATTTTCTTAAGAATTCTCTATCACTTTGGTCAAGTTGTGATGCAACCCATTTTTGATGGACAACCTCATTTGGTTCCAAAGCATTATCTAGTTCTACACCATTTAAAAAATACAATTCGTGATTCCCTAAAAGATAATTAACGTTACTATTTTTTAATAACTCTAAACATTTCTTATTATCAGGTCCAATAGCTATAGCGTCACCTAGATAAATTATTTCATCATATCCTGCGCCTTTAATATCATTTAAAATAGCCTCTAAAGCTTGATAATTCCCATGTATGTCACTAAATATTGCAATTTTCATAATATCAACTCCACATTAATTATACTATATTTTATTACATATTAAAAATATTTATAAAGTACCAACTTTTCTTTTTTGTTCTTTCTCAAGTTCTTTTAAACTCCAATCAGGGGTTGGTAAATTTTCGGGCATTGTTCCACCATTTTTCTTTATTACTTCTCTGATATTTTTACCTATTCTGAAATGTGGATTGTTTGCCTCTGATTCTTTATTTATATTATTGTTCCGAAGACTTTGTTCTGTTTGTGATATTCTAAATGAATTAGCAATTAACTCATCACTACCCATATTATCTAGAATGTCTTCTCTATATCTTAATCCTTTTCTTTTTGCAATGGCACCTGCATTTTCACTATTATATAACCCTCTATAACCCGAGTTATGAAATTTATCAAAATTCTTGGCGCCTGATTTTGACGCTACTTTATTCAGAAGATAATTGCCGTCTTTAATTTGTTTACGGCGGTACAATCTCTTTTCATCTTCTGATAATTTTTCATATTCTTCTTCAGTTAATTCCATTTTTCTAGTTTGCACTGCAAAGTAGGTCTGACCAAGACCTATAACTTTATTTTTGGGATTGCCATTTTGTACTATCAAGTAGCAAGCATAACGAGATAATTTATAATCAATAATTTTTCTAATAGAATCTCCAGTTTGCACCATTTTGGAGTTAACTCCAAAATGGTTATTAACCTCTCTCCCACTATTAAAACAGGCAATCTCGGCTTTGTTTATTACCTTTTCAAAAAATCTCCACTCCTTATACTCTAAAACTATTTGTAGTTCTCTCGCCTCCCAATATTCATTGCCATAATTATCAATATGTTTAATACTATCAAAAGTACTTTCACTATAGTTAGCAAACTCATTATTCATCATATAATCATATAATCATAATCCCCTTTTCATATACATCATATAAAATGTATATAGAAAAGTCGAATTACTATCTTAGATTTTTTGATACTAGGCCTAAACAAAAACAGAATTTCTACCTAGCAAAATATCTAAATACTGTAATTAGTTTTTACCTATTTATTGAAAATGTGCAACCTTAAAGAAAACAATAATCACCTCAACCTTTCCTCTTGATACCTACTTATATTTAGCAAAATCCCCACACTTATCATGGTAATCAAAAGAGATGATCCACCATAACTTAAGAATGGTAAAGTTACTCCTGTAACAGGTATTAATCCTACTACAACCATTAAATTTAAGATTGCCTGAAAAGCTATTTGAAATGTTATACCAAAAGCTAAATACTTACCAAATAAATCATTTGTATTCATCGCTATTTTAAAGCCTCTTACCATTATAATGAGAAATAAACTACATACAAGTAAAGCTCCTAAAAAACCTAATTCTTCTGTTATAATAGCAAAAATAAAGTCTGTTTGTGGTTCGGGTAGATAAAAATGTTTTTGAATAGAATTACCTAATCCCATACCGAGGAGTCCACCCGGACCAATCGAAAACAAAGATTGAATTGTTTGGAAACCACTTCCTAACGGATCCTGCCAAGGATCTAAAAAAGACAATATCCGTTCAATTCTATATGGTGCTGAGGCAATCAAAGCAACTATTCCACCAAGTCCTAGAATAGCTAATTTATTAAAGAAAGACATTTCAACACCCGAAATAAATAACAAACCAATTACAGACATAACTATAATGACTCCTGTTCCAAAGTCTGGTTGTAACATTATGACACCGAAGATTATGGCCGTAACAAATAAGATGGGAAAGACCCCTTTTTTAACAGTCTTTATTTCCTTCATATTCTTAGACAAATATTTAGCTGTAAACATTATCAAGCCTAATTTAACAAATTCACTAGGTTGAATACCCAAACTTCCAATTCCAAACCAACTACGACTACCATTTCTAATGATACCTATTCCAGGTATAAGGACAAGCACTAAAAGAAAAAAGCAAACAATTAGTATAATGTTTGCTTTATCTGAATAATACTTATAGGGTATTTTTGATACTATAACCATTAGAATAAGACCTACTAAAAAGAATACACTCTGAGCTTTAAAATATTTTAAAGGATCACCAAACTTATATTCTGCCCATATAGTGGACGAAGAATAAATCATGAGAACCCCTAACAAACAAATAATGATGATGGATATAAACAACAGTAGATCAAATTTTCTCACTATATCCACACCCCAAATGCAATACCAGCCATTCCTAAAATAAATCCTACAACCCAAAACAATTTAACAATATCTGCTTCATGCCAGCCAAGTTTTTCAAAATGATGATGGAGCGGTGTCATTAAAAACACTTTTTTTCCAGTTAATTGAACCGATACTATTTGGATAATTGCAGTTACTGTTTCAATTACAAAGACACCGGCAACACCTATCAATGTAAGTTCATGGTCTGTAAGAATTGCTATCGTTGCCAAAGTAGCTCCAAGTGCGAGTGATCCTGTATCACCCATAAATACTTTAGCAGGATGGGAATTATATATTAGAAAGCCTAACAAGGAACCTACTAAGATAAAACATAGGATAGCTATTTCTTCATAACCAACTGTCCATCCTGCACCCCAAGAAATAAGTCCAAAGGCTAAGAATGCTATCGCTGATAAACCTGCTGCAAGACCGTCTAAACCATCCGTTATATTTACTGCATTGGACGATCCAACTAGCATAAACAATATAAAGAAACCATACATAAAACCCATATCAATTTTAATATTTAAAGTATATATTTCAAGGACAGCATCTCCCCCACCCTTCATATAAAGAAAGAAGAAAACCAAAGCTACAATAACTTGTAATAATAATTTTTGAATCTCGGTTAAGCCTACATTATTATTTCGCTTTATACTTAAATAATCATCTATAAAACCAATCGCAGCATAACTTACAAAAACAAATATAACTATCAGTAAGTTATAACTAAAATTAAGTTTCCCCATAGCAAATAAAACAGTTATTGTAATAAGCGTAGATAAAATAAAAATTAATCCACCCATTGTTGGAATGCCTGATTTCCCTTTATGGGAATCAGCTAAATAAATACTTACTCTCTGACCTATATTCATCCTCTTTAATAATGGAATTAAAATAAGACCTAAAAATGCTGCTAATAAAAAACCAATCATAAGTGCCAAAACAGCTTTAGCAAGTATTAACATAATATCACCCTCTACATATCTTTAAGACGTATTCTTTATCATTATGATAAAGCCTTTGATCATTAATAATCTGATAATTTTCATGACCTTTACCTAAAATAACCAAGATATCATCCTTAGTAAGTAATTCAATACCTCTACTTATAGCTTCTTCCCTATTTGGAATAATTTCATAATTATCTTTTATATTATTATGAAGCATATCTTTAATTATTTCATCAGGATTTTCAAATCTAGGATTATCATTAGTAATTATTACTTTATCGCACATTGCAAGTGCATAAAATGTCATTTTAGGCCTCTTCGTTTTATCACGATTGCCTCCACAACCAATTATACTATATATTCGACCATTTGAGAATTCTTTTACTGCGTTTAATATGTTAAAAACAGCATCTGGTGTATGTGCATAATCAACAATTATTTTGTTATCATTATAAAAAACAGTATCCATACGTCCTGCTGGTGCTTTTAGTATCGGGATTTTGTTTATTATTTCAGAAAATGATATTCCTTCTTCATGTAACACTATTATCATCGTCAACAGATTGTAAATATTATGTCTACCTAATAAAGGACTTTTAACAGTATGTTTATTATTATTATATCTGAAAGAAAAGGTCGTATTATCGTTCTCAACAATAGATTTTAATATCTGATAGTCACTCTTGTTAAAACCATAAGTGAGATAATTATTAACTTTCATATCTTTAGCATAATCATCATCTTCATTAATAATACTTTTACCTATACTTTTTAATAAGTGAAACAATTTTTGTTTTGTATGTGCATAATCTTCCATCGTTTTATGAAAATCAAGATGTTCCTCTGTTAAGTTAGAATAGATGGCATAGTCAAATGTCAAACCATCAATCCGGTTAAAAGCTAGAGCATGACTACTGACTTCCAAAGCCACATATTTAATTCCATTTTCCTTACATTCATCTAACATTTGATATAAAGATAAAATATCTGGGGTTGTATTTTCTAACACTCTAATATCATCTTTCATATAAAAACCAATTGTACCAATATAAGCACAAGGGATATTTAGTTTATTTAACATTTGATAGATAAGAAAACAACTCGTTGTTTTACCATTTGTTCCTGTAACGCCAATAAGTTTAAGATCTTTAATACGTGGTAAATAATATTCTTTTACATAATCAACAAGATACTGTTTAGTATCATCTACAACTGTAGTTTTTACATCATAAGAACCATGTTCAACAATAACCTTAATAGCTCCCCTTTCAATAGCTTCATTTACATAATTATGACCGTCATATTTAGCACCTTTTATAGCGATAAAAATATCACCTTGTATAATTTCTTTAGAATTAGTTCTAATCACCTAGATATAACCTCACTTTCTCTCCCTCTATTATCTTAGTACCCCCTGAAGGAGACTGTTCTAATATTTTCTTACCACTTCCACTATATTCAATTTGGAAATTTTTAAGTTGTTTAATAGCCTCTACTTTTTCAAGCCCTACCACATCAGGTACCATATAATACTTTTTATCGTACCAGTTATATCTCATTTCACTTCCATTTTCTCTCCTTTTAATATCTAAGGCATTAATAGCATCATTCATAATTGATTTAACTATAGGACCTGCAACTGTTCCACCATATTGAGTTACTCCTTTTGGATAATCAACCGCAACATAAACTAAAACTTCAGGATCATCAGCTGGTAAAAAACCAATAAATGAAACGATATAATTTCCTACCATATATCTACCATTATTTACTTTTTGAGCAGTTCCTGTTTTACCACCAACCCTATAACCTTCTATATAGGCTGTACGGCCTGTTCCATTACTAACAACACTCTCCAAAGCATATCTAACTTTCATACTTGTAGTTTCATCTATTACCTGCCTAACCATCTTCTTATTATTTTCTTGAACAACAGTATTTGTCTCAGGCTCAAGCAATCTTTTTACAATATAAGGTTGATATAAATAACCGCCATTTATTGCTGCTGCTACGGCTGTTACTTGTTGAATAGGAGTAACTGAAACACCTTGACCAAAAGAAGTTGTCGCTAATTCAACAGGGCCAACTTTATCTAAGGAAAAGAGTATTCCGCTACCTTCACCATTTAAATCAATTCCAGTTTTTTTACCAAAACCAAAATTATGAATATATTTATATAATCTTTCTTTACCAAGTCGTCTACCTAACTCTACAAAACCTGGGTTACAAGAATTTTCAACAACTTGTAAAAATGTCTGAGCACCATGGCCGCCTGCCTTCCAACATCTAATCCTAGCATTTTCAACTCTAACATAGCCAGGATCATAGAAAGTATCTTTATCTAAATCTACCGTTCCCTCTTGGAGGGATGACGAAATTGTGATTATCTTGAAAGTAGAACCCGGTTCATACGTAGACCAAATTGGTAAATTACGGTTAATTTCTTCAATCGTGTAATCTTGATAGTTAGAAGGCGAGAAATTTGGACGAGATGACATTGCCAGTATTTCCCCATTATTTGGATCCATTACAATAGCTAGGGCACTATCAGGATTATACTTAGCTTCAATATTGTCTAACTCTCTTTCTACCGAGGCTTGAATATTATGATCGATCGTCAACATCATATTAATACCACTTTGTGGTTCTTCATATATCTCTGCCATTTTAAGACGTTGTCCTTTTGCATCAGAATAATATTTAATTGAACCATTCTCCCCTTTTAAATATTTATCATATTGTAATTCTAAACCACTTAACCCCTGATTATCAATACCAACAAAGCCAACAACATGGGATAAATAATCATCATAAACATAATTTCTTTTAGCTTCCTTCAATAAATAAACGCCATCAAAATTTAAACTATTAATTTTATCAGAAATCTCATAGTTTAATCTTCTACCCTCAGGATGGACTCTTTCGATCGAAGTTTTTTTAGCAACGTGTTTATACATTTCATCATAAGAGACATTTAATATTTCACTTAAAGCCGTACTAACAGCCGCCTTGTCCTTAATTTGATTAGGAACAAAAACTAAACTAGTTGTCGTAACATTATCAGCTAAAACAACCCCATTACGATCATAGATAAGCCCTCTATCAGCTTCAATAGGAAGATTACGATTCCATAAATCATTCGCTAATTTATTTAAATCCTTGTATTCTATTAATTGAATAAAAAAAACTCTTATAATAATTAACGCTAACAGAATAATACAACCTATAATAATAATTTTAATACGAGCATGAATAGTTTTATAAAACATGAATGTCCACCTCAATAATTTATATGAAGAAATAAATAAAAATAGGATTAAATATGCAATTTAATCCTATCAAAATATTTAAATCTTTTAATGTTTTTTGGTATTTCTATCTTAATTTTTTCAGGTCTCTTAATTTTATTCTTTGAACCAACATTATCGATATATTTTAAAGAGATATATTTTTTCGTTTTAAGACATACTCTTCTTAGAATTCTAGAAACAGTAGGTTGTGTAATTCCTAATTTAACAGCTAATTCCTTTTGCATCAATAGAGTACTACCATTAAGACCATATGTTCCATTTATAACTTCTTTCTCTATCTCATCAAGTTGTTCTATTGCTTCTTCTAATTCATTACACGTTTCTTCATATTCATTAGCATAATCAGCTAAAGGACCGTTATCAGGAATTACATCAAATAATTTGACTGTTCCACCCTCTGATGTTTTTAATATATCTTCATCCAAGCTAACATCCATATTGGCTGATTTCTTATAAGATCTAAAACTCATTAATATTTCATTTTCAATACACCTTCCAGCATAACTTGAAAATTTATACCCTTTAGACACATCAAATGTCTTTATAGCTTTTACTAAACCTACACTACCTGATCCAATGATATCTTCTGTTTCCACAAATTCATGTTTGAAACGAGCCAAAATAAAAACAACAAACCTTGAATCAACTGCTTAAATGCTTCTTAACTACCACTATTATATAGTCTAAAATATTCTAATGTCTCTTTTTCACTTAAATGACCGAAAAAATTATATTTCCTCTCTTTTTCACGATTCATGTAACCCCCACTTTCCAAAATTTAAAATGTAGTGATTATTATACATAATTAATGAATAATATGCAAGAAAAAAAGAGATAGTCTATATCTCTATTAATTTTTCACTGCCAATTCTTCTTTTATCTGAGTAGAAGATACACCCTCAGTTCTAGGTAAATAAACAACATCAGCATATTCTTTTAAATATTCAAATCTTTCACTACCTGCCCAATCTCCACCCATAACAACTATATCAATATCATATTTTTGTATATCATAAACCTTTTGTTCCCATGTTTCCTCAGGTATAACCAGATCTACATATTTTATTGCTTCAACCAATAACTTTCTTTCTTCATAATTAAAATAAGCTTTCTTCCCTTTTTTATCATTAAATTCATCTGTAGAAACAGCGACAACTAAATAATCCCCTAAAGCCTTTGCTCTTCTTAATAAATTAATATGCCCATAATGTAATAAATCAAATGTTCCATAAGTTAATACTTTTTTCATGATTATCTCCTTATTATTCATTCATGAATTTTTCATATGCAGCTAAAATCTTATCTGGATCACCCTGCATTTTTATTTTACCATCATGTAACCATATTACTTCATCACATAATTCGTTTAATGTTTTAGGAGTATGAGAAACAATAATAACCGTTCTGTTTTCAGTAAAGATAAGTTCTTTCATTTTACCATAACTTTTCTTTTTAAATTGAACATCTCCAACACTTAAAACCTCATCTATAAGCATTATATCAGTTTCTAGTATAGCAGTAATAGCAAATGCTAATTTAGAATACATTCCTGAAGAATATGTTTTAACTGGTTTATATATAAAATCTCCAATATCAGCAAAATCAATTATTTCTTGTTCTTTTTCTCTAACCTGCTCTTCATTAAAACCTAATAAAAGTCCAGATAAATATATATTTTCATAGCCTGTTAATTTTTTATTAAAGCCTACTCCAATTGATAATAATGATACTGTATTATTATGTAAATCTATACTCCCTATATCAGGCGAAAAGATTCCACCAATAGCTCTTAATAATGTTGATTTACCACTACCGTTTTTACCAATAATTCCTATTATTTTACCTTCATCAATTGTAAAGGATACACCCCTTAAGGCTTCAAAAGTTTCTATTTTCTTTCTATTTTTTTTATTAAAAAAGGTAGATCTAATAGAAGTCTTTTTAAGACCCTTATATGTAATATGTAAATTCTCAATTGTAATCGCTTCTTTTTTCATTAAATCACCTTCGCATAACTATTTTCATTCTTATGAATCAACTTAATACCTATATAAGTAAAAATCAATCCAACCACTAACCAAAAGGTTAGACCTGAAAAATTTGGAATTTTATCATAGATTATAACATTCCTAAATTCATTCATCAAAAATGCTATTGGATTAACACTTAACATTAAAAAGCCAAGTTTCCCCTTTAATCTAACATTAATATTATAAAACACTCCTGAAAGATAAAACAAGAATCTAAGTACAATATCACTTAGGTTAGCTAAATCTTGTACATAAACACTAAAATGCATTAATATACAAGATATTCCAAAAGTAATAATATAAAGTATTATTAAGATAGGAAAGAAATATAACATTGTAAAAGAGAATGGAACATTCATAATTAACATAATTATAATTAATAATACAAACGAAATAAATAATTTAAATAAATATGTAAAAGATTTAGATATTAACAAAATATATTTAGGTATATATACTTTAGATATTAATTCTCTATTATTTACAACTAATTTAATACTACCAGTTATCATTCTGTTAAAGAATTGCCATACAGTAATACCTATTAATACAAAAGGAATAAAATATTCTTCATTAGCCTTAAAAACATATCCAAAAACAAAGACATAGATCAACATAAAAGATAATGGTTCAATAATCCACCATAACCAATTTAAATATGAATCTGTGACTTCACTTTTAAGCTCTGCTTTAGCAGAACGAATAGCATACCTTGAATATTTTTTTGTATTGTTATATAAACGTACTACGTCTTTCATATTTTATATTTCCTCCATTTATTTTTTATATGTTGCATCAATGATTCGTTTACAATTGTTTTTATCTGTATATTTAAAGGTATTATTAACTCTTTTAATATATTTTTCTTCCATCTTAAAACCATTATCGAAATAAAATTTTATTTTAGCAACAACATCTTTATAGTCAGTTAAAACATCCCCAAAAGCATCATTTTCATAGAGAAAATATCCTTTGCTGTAATATTCTTCAAAGAAAGTATCATTATCAAATTGAAAGAAAATTTCCGGTTTTTTTAAATATGCAAAATCGAAAAAAACGCTTGAATAATCAGTTATTAATAATTTAGACTCGGAAAAAACTTGAGAATACGAAACATCATTTTGAGATATTATCCTGATATTTTCATCGGAGAATTCATCAAAAAAACTTTTGTAGCCGTCCATACCTGGATGCAAAATAAAATTCATCGTATACTTATATTTTTTTAACATTCTCTTCAAGTTTTTATCTGTCAATAGTTTTTTATAATTAATATAATATTCACTTTTGTCGAAATCGGGCAAAGTTTCATGTGCACCATTTTCCAATATTTTTCCAGACAATTTTTTTCTCCAGGTAGGACATAAAGAGATAATGTTTTCACTATGATTCTCTAAAGAATCAAACCTTGCTAAACCAGTTAATAATATATCACTTGAATCAAAAAAGTATTTTTTTTGGTTTATTTCGTTATATTCACCTACTGTCGAAACAATAAACTTATCTGCTTTTATATTTAATTTATTTGACGGTATTGATAAATCATCTTTTATTATTCCGTGTTGCAGCCAAATTAGTTTGTATGAAAATAAGTCCTGATAATATTTGATTTTATCTAATTGAAAAGCATTATAAAATAATCTGTGCATATGTGATGTATATAAAAATTTAGTGTTTAAAAATAAAAATTTATGTTTTATACTTCCGCGTTTTACGACTTTACCAATTTTTCGTAACCTTTTATAATCGGTGCTATTTTTATTTATTACGAAATAGGTATTCTTAGCAATATCTAATCTGTTAGAATATATATATTTAAAAAGAGCTTCGCCATTATCTCCTGCTTTATCAGGCCTATCGTTAATTAGAATAAACTCTTTTGTTCTTTTAGATAACAATCTTAAAAAAGTTTTATACTTGTATTTTCTAATTATATTAAAAAAACTATTAAAGTTATAAGTATTTGTCCTCATGTCTGTTTTCGATAATTTAAATTTTCTACCATTAAATGATAAATAATATTTTTTGTGTCTTAAAAGAATTTTATCATCTTTTAAACTAAGTTTAGTGTTAGCATCTACAATTATTCTTCTAATCGGATAATTTTTATTTTCTTTTGTATTAATTAACATAAACTTTATAATTTTTGATTTATTTATATCAAATTCAAATTTTCTATAATGAGTGTTATCAATTAAAAATTCACCATAATTTGTATCATAAGGACTATTAAAGTCTTCTCTTTTTGTGTAAGTATATACTTTGTTATTACCATCATAAGCGGCAATATCAATATAATTACATAAATAGTTGTTAAAAAGGATTTCAAATGTTATAGTCTTTTCTTTAAAATAATAATTTTTAATTTTAATATCACGGTTATTTAAAACTACTATATTGTTCTCTAACAACTTTTGATAATTACTGTTTTTTAAATTGATAAATACCAATTTTTGTTCAATATTAGGCAGCCATTTAGATTTATTATAGATGTAATCATCTGATAATAAGTTTATATATTCTTTATATTTTCTTATAATCATATCATAATTAGCTTTATTTTCAAAAAGCTCCAGTTGGATATCTCTTAACCTACTTCTTAACTCGTATATAATTATTTCTTTCTGATAATTTTCTAAGTTTTGTTTATTAAAAACCTCAAATAGATTTAAAACAGAACAATAGCCTTTTTCAAGCAATTTTAAATTATCAACTATTGAAGTTTGCTCTTTTCTTTTTCTATAATGATATTTAACATTGTTTTCACAAACATAACCAATATTTTTATTATTCAAATATAACTCACTATTAAATTTACCATCCTCAGAAGAAACCATCGTGACATCAAATTTTTTGTCTTTTATAATATTTGATTTATAAAAAGAAGAGGCACTTGAAAGTACAAAATTATGAGGTTCCGTAGTCAAACTTATAATCCTATTTCTTCCCCCCATAAATTTATATTTTCCATGTATACCTATTTGAGCTTCAAAATAATATAAGGGGATAGAAACCATGTCAACATATAAAAAGTTTCTTTCAAAAAAATTAAAAACCTCTGTAAGTGTATTTGTTGATAATTTGTCATCCGGATCTAAAAAATTAGTGTATTTTCCTTTAATTTTATTCAAACCTGCATTTCTTGCTCCACTTTGGCCTTTATTCTTTTGATATATATATATAATATTATCCGGGTATTGGTGTTTATATTTTAAGCAAATCTCTTCACTATTATCGGGGCTTCCATCATTTACTAATATTAATTGAACGTTTTCTTCAAATCCTATGTTCTGATTAATAACACTTTCTATTGCTTCTTCTAAATACTTTTCGACATTATAAATCGCCATTACTATAGAAAATTTATACTCATATTTCTTTTCCATGATTTCCTCCTAAATTATTTTTTCTTTTCTTAATTTAGATATAATTCTATCTGAATTACTGTTATCATCAAATTCCACTATTTTTTTGTACCTGTTTTTATACTTTGTTTCTTGATTGCTATGATAATCTTTTTGAATTGCATTAACTAATTCTTTCTTATTATAACACACACTACCGAATGCTAAATTTTTGGTAAGCATTAGTTTTGTTCCTTCACCATACATCTTTAGACAATCATCTTTATCTCTCCAAAAAAATATGACATTGCTGCCTCGATAAAACGCATCATATGAAATTGAAGAGTAATCTGTAATCAACAATTTACAATTTTGTAATATCTTATCATACTCAACTTTTTCAGGTAAATATTTTTTTAGTTCACAATCAGAATTTTTCATATAATTTACAATCAGGGGATGAGGTAAAATAATGGTTTTTTGCAATAAATCCTCAGGTATTGATTTAATAATATCCTCAATCATTCTATAATAATTGGTTTTTGAAAAATCGATGCGTGCTTGATTTAATTCCCACCTTCTCCAGGTTGGCATTATAACAATTTTATCTGCATTAGTTTTTTTATAACTTTTATCAAATTTTGCTAATCCTGTGATGTATAAATCTTTTTTATTAAAGCCACCTAATTCAATAAAGTGTTCTGCTTCTAATTTTGAAGAAACTACAATTTTATATAATTTATATTGATTTTTTCTAAAACTAGATCTCATATCACTATCCAAAGAAATCATATACATTACGCCATGCTGTAAAAATATAAATGATATGTCTTTCTGGTTTATTTTTCTTACAGCATATTTATTAGCAATTCTTAATTGTATAGCATGGGCTATCGTTTCAGTTCCAATAAATTTTTTACAACTAAAAAAGTATATTAAATGACGTAAAGAATTTTTGTAAATTATATTTTTCTTGTATTTTTCGTCTATATTATTTAGTACATCATTATTCTTATCAATTATATAATAGCATGAATAATATCCTTTATCTATTAGTTTTTCGTATAACACAGAAGCACTTTCTTCATATCTATTCGACTCTTTTTCATATAATAAAATAATGTTTCTTTTAAACCAAAATTTAGATAATACATAGCTAAAAAATATTTTTAACTGTCCTTTAAATGTATCATAAACGTTTTTTTCTCTTATAGTTAAATACATTGTATTTTTTATTGTTTGTCTAAAATAAATAGCACTATCATTATGAATAATAATTTTGCTATTACGATTTTTTCCATTTTTAAAATCAAAAATATTAAAAAGAATTCTACCAAAATTATCTTTATATTGTAATTTTATCTTGTTCTGAATATCAAAATTAAGAATAGCCTCTATAGGAAGACTAAATTTATAAAAGTTAAAATAATATCCTTTTATAAATGGAATTCCTTTTTCATATTTTAGTTTAATTGGAAATGTAACATCGTTAATTACTATCTTTAAATTTTTTGCATTAATATTGCTTGAAGTACTTCCTAATATTTTAAAAAGTCCGAAAGCAGAAAAATTTATTTTGCCGTTTCTAAAAGAGCTTTTTTTTGTTATATTAAGCAATAAAGGTTTTTCTTTTTTTTCTTTTACTTCATCTATTATCCTTTCAATTACTCTCTTACTACTTTTACCATCATCTAAATAATTAAATCTGTTGTTAAATTCTACATATTTCGCATTATATTTATCAAAATATTTATCAATATTTCTTATTTCTTTAATTAGTCCAGTTTCATTTTTAATAATAGGTCCTGGTAATTCTTTTAAATCAAAATAAAAATCTCTTAATTTGTTTTGGTATGTATCTAAATCATACATATAAAATAAAATTGGTCTATTTAGGTTAGCATAATCAAAGAATACGCTTGAATAATCAGTTATTAATAAATCACTTATGATATATAGATCATTAATATCATCATAATTACTGACATCATAAACAAAATCTTTATATTTTTCTAAATCTAATGAATTAGAGACAAAATAATGGGTTCTTAGTAATATAATATAATCTTTACTAAGTTTTTCTTTTAATAAATTTAGATTTATTCCTAATTCATATGTATAACCTACTCCAGATACGTGTTGATCGTCTCTCCATGTTGGAGCATACAAAATAACTTTCTTATCTTTGGGTATTTCTAATTCTTTTTTTACCTTAGTTAAATCCTTTTCTCTATATTTAAATAAGAAATCATTTCTTGGATAACCTTCTTCAATAATAATATTTTCTTTATTTAATTTTTTAAGATTGAAGGCTGAAATGAATTTCTCAGTACAAAATTTAGAAGGAGATAACATATAATCATATCTTAAAGCGTCATCATCATACTTAGCTCTTATCTCTCTATTACTATTAAGTGCGTTACCACCAGTTACTTTAATATCATAACCAAGTCTTTTTAGAGGAGTTCCATGCCATGTTTGAATATAAACTTGTCCTTTTTTCTTTTTGATTTGTTCTGGTATTCTTGAATTACTTATCCAATACTTTGAAATCGAATAGTATTTGTAATAATCCTTAGAACCATATTTTACTAAAATAGTATTTTCATTAGTAAATAAATGTGCTTTCTCATCGGGGTTTTTAAAGGCCCAAATAAATTTAAAATCATTATATTTTTTATTGTTAACCATGTATTCATATAAAGCTCTTGGACTATCAGCATAACTTCTACCCATATAAGCTTCAAAGATAATCATTTTATTATTAATTTGGCCTTTATCACTTACAATGCTGTATTTTATTGACCTATATAATCTTAATGATTTTCGTAATACTTTTCTAAACTGAACATTCTTTTTAGATAGATTTAACAAATGTCTTTTTAATTTTTTCCTTACTTTCATCATTAACCTCCCCAAGATTTCCTTTAAGAATATAATCCGCTAATAAAGTGGTAATATTTCCAGATACATTAGCGACATATTTACTCTTAAAATTTCTTATTAAGTTAAAATCATATTGTTTCTTATTTAAACTGTACATTAATTCATAAGCTGACTTAAATACACATCCCGGCATTTCTTTATATAAATCAATGTTTAGTCCGTTCTTTTCTATATATTCTGAATAATCATAAACATAAAAATATACTGGTTTTTCAAGGATAGCAGCTTCAATAGAAATAGCCGAATAATCAGTTATTACATAATCAGCTATCGTAAGTAACTCTAAGGCTGTAAATTCCTTGCATCTATATACTCGATCATTCGAAAACTTTATTTTTTTACTTGGATGACTTTTGATAATTAAGTTATATTTACTTAAATTAATTGAATTAATCAATCCCTTTACATGATTACTTTCATTAGTTCTAAAAGTTGGTACATACAAAATCACTTTTTTACTATTAAGTTTTGGATAAGCTTTATGAATTTTATTTTTAATTAATTTTTGATTATTAACTAAATAATCAATTCTTGGTAACCCTAGCGAAATTAATTTATCAAAATCAGCATTAAAAGCCTCACTAAAATAAGGAACCATAGCAACTGATCCAGATATTATTACATCATAATTTTTATGCATATCCATCATTTTAGATACTTTAATATTTCTGCCAGATTCTTTTCCTAAAGTTTGATATCCAAACTTCTTTATAGCTCCTAAAGCATGCCAAATTTGAACTACTTTCAAATCACGCTTATGGTTCAATATACTTATTGGAATTATATAGGAATCAATAATGCATGTTTTAGAAGTCGCTATATGGTACATTTGTTTTAACATAAAAAAATAGAATTTTACTCCTCCTATAAAATCTTTATCTAGCTTTCTAGATAACATTTTTATTTTTAAATTCTTATTCTGTAATAACAATTCCTTCGAGAGTAATTTAAAATCCAACGAAGCAAAATCAGACTGACGGCTTAGGAAAGTGATTTTATTATTATTGGTCGGAAATAACTTTAAAAAAAAGTAAATAAAACGCAAATGATATTTAAATAAATATAGAAGCATTGCCATATTTTAATATTAAAGATATTTCATTTACTTCTTCCCTGCTATAAAAAGTTATAATTCCTACTAAATTATTCACTAAATATCACTCCTATGTAAATTATATCACATATATAACATAAATAATGACCATTAGTAACATTTTTCGCTAATTTAAGGGTTCTTTTAACAACAAAATTATAAATTTTACGATAAAAAAAGAGATAGTCTATATCTCTATCTCTTGTTGTTCAATATAATTATAATTTCTTAAATAACCTATATATATATTTGTTAATCCCTCTAAAAGTTCAAAATCCTCTGGATGAGTTATCTTTGGTAAAGCACTGACATCAATATCTGATTTATCTAGAATATATTTTACAAAACCTGAACAATAAAATTTGTTAGTAGCATTGCTATGTCGGTTAATTCCAGCTAAAACAAGACCCGTTCTATTAAATTTATATTTGTTTTTATTATCTATCATGTAATTAATATTTTCTTTTAAATCTTGATATTGTTGATCAGTAACATTTAAAACATAAATTTTTGATTTAGTATCTTTAAAACGTTTAAATGTTCCAATATTTATTCCTTCATGGACAAAGCCTCCTGAAAAGGCATTATATGGATTTAATCTACCAAAGGAATATAATTCCTTTAAATCTTTATCTAGGGAAATAGATACATGATTATATTCTTTCCCTGAATAATATTTAATAACAGTAGATAATATTGTTCCTGTTTGAGTTAATACGATATATATCTTTTTAATACTACCACCATCTCTAATACTTTTTATTTATAATTCTACTTTAGAACTTGTACGTTTAAGTTTTAAGTTTAACTCCTCTATCTTTGTAATACTAGTTCCTTCTGATATATCTTGGCTATAAACATAACCATATCCTTCTATATTACACTTTATATTAATTAAGCTACAATAAGTATTTACTTCTCTACTAGACCACATCGTCATTTTAGGTAAGATTATGTCTTTGCTATTAGTTAAAACAAAGATAGTATCACCATCATTTATAATCTCATTAGCTTTAGGATATTGATTTATAATCTTATCGCCATCACCAATCACTATATTTTGGTGATCGATGGAGTCCATTACTATTGTGTTATTATTGATGAAATTAGGTACAACATAGCTTGAATCACTTGTTTCCACTATTTCTACATCTTGTTTAATATTATAATATTTTGCTACATCAACAACCAATTTTTTTACAGCTGACGCAACTGCTGTTGAAGCTCCATAATCAGGTCTTTTTGCTAAGGCATATATTATTATTTCTGGATCATCTTTAGGAAACATACCCGCAAATGATCTTATATAATCTTCTTTTCCTGTTTGATATCTACCGGTATTAGGATCTACATATTGAGCAGTACCTGTTTTTGCAATAAGATCATAACCTTCAACTTTATAATTATAACCTGTTGCAGCATTTGGATCACCATGTACTACTTGATACATCAATTCTTTTATAGCTTCAACTGTTTCCTTTGAAGCGACTGTTTCAATCTCTTCACGTCCTCCAGTATACACTATCTGATTAGTGTTAGGATTAACAATTTTTTCCACAATATAAGGTTTAAGCATAACACCATCATTAGCGATAGCGGTCAGAGCTTGAACAAATTGGATTGGTGTTACGGTAATACCTTGACCAAAACCTGCATTTGCAACTTCAACATCATATTTGAAATTGATTATTCCTGCTTGTTCATTAGGTAATGTGAAACCGGTTTTTTTACCAAACCCTAATTTCATAAAATAATCTTTTAAATCTTTTCTATTTATAAACTCTTGAACCATATTAGCAATACCAACATTAGATGAGAGAGCAAAACCTTGATCATAAGTAATATTACCCCAGCCTTCTGGTTTCCAATCAGAAATTGTATCATCACCAATTTCTATTTTACCAGACTTAAAAGTATTATTACCTTTATAGGTTCCTTTCTCCATCGCTGCCATATAAGTAAAGGCTTTCATTGTTGAACCTGGTTCAAAAGTATATGATACCAAAGGATTTAAATAGTTTTCAATGTTTTTTATATTAGGATTAAATGAAGGTGTAGAAGTAGTTCCTAAAACAGCACCTGTTTTAGCATCTACAACAGTCATAAGCATCCAATCAGGACCATATTTTTCAGTTGATTCCTTAACAACTCTTTCTGTAAACAATTGAACATTATCATCAATCGTTAAGTAAATATCATTACCATCTTCTTCTTCATCACGAACCTCTGGAGTATTAGGAATTTTATAACCGTTTAAATCTTTCTGATATTCTAAATAACCATCTTTTCCACTCAATTCTTTATTATAATATTTTTCAATTCCCATTTGACCTTTTATTTTTAAATCATCATTCATTTGGACATAGCCTAACGTATATGCTAAAAAATCATTGTTAGGATAATATCTTTTAAACGTTTGAATAAAATCAATTCCTGGTAATTCAAGTTTTTGTATTTCTTCTTTCTTAAGCTCTGTAATACCCACCCCTCCAGGTCTTAACTCTACTTGATAAAGATTTTCTTTGTTTAATAATCTTAAAATTTCCTTTTTATCCATATTAATAATTGATTCTAAAGCTTCAGCTGTTTTCTCCTTATCAACGACATGTCTAGGAGTACTAAAGCCCTCACTTCTTTTAGGTGAAAGATAAGCTATAACGGTGTATGAATCAACGTTTTGAGCTAAAATACCACCATTATATGAATATATTGTTCCTCTATTAGCATATAAAATATCTTTCTTGGTATTACGATTATTTGCAAATTGTTTTAGATTAATACCATCAATAGTTGTGGATAATGATAATCTTGCCATTTGGATGGATATAACCAAAAAGAAAAGAAAAGGTACGATAAGCATTAATTTGTTTACATTAATTCTATTTGTCGTATCTTTTCCTTTTTTCATTGTAACACCTCTTAATTTTCTTCAATTACCTTTATGTTATTACTATTGTACGCTAATCCGAGATCGCTTGCAATAGCTTGGATGTTCTCAAGTGATTGAAGTTCGTTGACTTTCATCGTCAAGCTCTGATTCTTCTTAGTTTGGGTAGTTATTTCTTTTTTAAGCCTCTCAACTTCTATATTACTATCTGATAACATGGCTTTTCCAAAGACATCTGTTGCTGGAATTAAAAGCAATAGTAAAACACATATTTTAATCATTACTTTTTCAATTCCTAATAATTTGATTTTTCTTTTTCTAGCCATGTAGTTCAATCCTTCCTTCTTATCTTCTCAGCCACTCTTAAGGTTGCCGATCTAGCTCTATTATTTATATTTAACTCTTCATCACTAGGAACATATCTTCCTATTAATTTAAGAGTTGGTTTATATTCATCTGGTATATTAGGAAGCCCTTTTACTATTTCAGGAACATCACTATACTTTTTAAATACACTTTTACAGATTTTATCTTCCAATGAATGAAAAGTTATAACACATATTCGTCCACCTTCATTTAGTAAGTCAATTGCATCCTCCAAAGATTTTTCTAAGATGTCTAATTCATGATTTACTTCTATGCGGATAGCTTGAAATACTTTTCTAGCTGGATGACCAGCTCTTTTGTATTTATCTGGAACACCACTCTTTATTACTTCAACTAATTCAAGTGTTGTTTCGATTGGCTTTTGAGTACGATATTCAATTATCTTTTTAGCAATACTTCTAGCATATTTTTCTTCTCCATATTTGAAGAAGATATCTAACAATTCTTCAACTGAATAATTATTTACTATTTCATATGCTGATAATTTATCTTCCCTATTCATACGCATATCTAATCTTGCATCCTGGTGATAACTAAATCCTCGCTCTTCATTATCGAGCTGAGGACTCGATATGCCTAAATCAAACATAATACCGTCTATTTTTGCTATACCTCTGTCTGTTAATTCTTTTTTTATATTTACAAAATTTGAATGAACAATTTCATATTGATTTGAAATATTACTTAAGATTTTCTCACTATATTGGATTGCTTCGCTATCCTGATCAAAGGCGAATAAGAACCCCTTTTTAATTCTTTTCAAGACTTCCCTACTGTGACCAGCATAGCCAAGCGTCGCATCAACATAAATTAAATCATCTTTAATCTCCAAATTGTCAATTGTTTCCTTTAGTAATACACTCTTATGCATCTTTAAATGTCCATGTTGAATAAATTTTCTGCTATATCAGATAAATTATCTTCATTTCCCTTAAAGAAATCATTAAAGCGATTTTTTGACCAAATTTCTAAGCGGTCGTTTACGCCGATAATAACGCATTCTTTGGTTAAATCGGCGTATTCCGCTAGTGGAGAGGTAATATTTATTCGACCTTGCTTGTCGAATTCACATTCAGTAGCACCGGAGATGAAGAAACGCATGAATATTCTTGCATCCTTTTTAGTGAAAGGGAGGACTTTTAATTTTGAGATGATATTTTCCCATTCGTTTTTTGGATAAACGAATAAACATCCATCCAAGCCTTTTGTAATGATAAATTTATCGCCTAATTCATATCTAAATTTAGAAGGTATTATTAAACGACCCTTTTCATCAATACTATGATGATACTCACCCATCAACATGAAAATCCCCCACTTTCTTCCACTTAATGCCACTGTCTACCACTATGATACTATTTTAAAATTGTTTTGTAAAGTCTTTTGGGGTTATTTTTTCATATTCTTTACATGTTTATTTGAGTTATTTCAACAAAAAAAGATTCCTGAATTTTTTAATTATTTTCAAGAATCTTTTTGATTTATTTTTCCTCAAGATATATTTTTAAATATGGTGCATTACCGTTATTAGCTTCTTTTGAATAATAACTCATTTTATTCCAATATCCTCCAGCATTAGATTGTCCTCTGTTATGATCAATTATAAGACCATAATTTTTACTAGGATTTTCATTCCAATAAGTAATAATATCGGTTACATCTGCTGAACGCCATCCATATCCATAACCAGAAGGATTAAGGCTTACCATCCGACTTGTATAAGTATCAGTCATCATTGAATCTGGCAGTTTATCATTCTTTATCCAGGGTACAATAACACGCCTAACAGGATGTGTCTGCTGTCTTTCAGGAATATCTCCATTATAATAATATGCATATAATTCAGCTTTAGAAATATTATATATTGCTGTTGGTGGTACATCAAAAGTTAATAAACCTCGTGTATCGTAACCGGCAACATCATAAGATAAGACATAAAAAGATGTTGCTGTATCATTAGCCCCAATTGTGTTATTAACATTGACACTAGTATCATACAAAACTGGTACCATTACATATCTTTTATTAACTATTGATGTCTTATAAGTAACTTTTAAATGGGGTTTATAATCCGTTTCTGATTCCATCGTATAATATTTCATACGATTCCAATATCCTCCAGCTTCTGATGTACTTCTATTATGATCAATTACAAGACCATAATTTTCAGTAGGATTATTTTTCCAATAAGTAACTATATCAGTTACATCTGCTGAACGCCAACCATATCCATAATTAGCTGTATTTAAACTCTTCATACGAGCTGTATATGTAGAAGTCATCTTATCATTCGTTAAGTAATCATTCTCTGTCCATGGAACAATAACACGTCTAATAGGATGCGTTTGTTGTCTAGAAGGAATATCTCCATTATAATAATACGCAAATAATTCAACTTTAGTGACATCAGCTAAATTAATATCAGTTACATCAAAAGTCATAATAGGTCGTTCATCATATTGAGAATCAGTACTAGTTAAAACAGAAAAATATTGAGCATCTTTTTGAGTACCTATTATTTGACTAATATGAACACTAGAATCAAAGGTTGGATATATTGTTTGATAATCAATTGTTTCAGTATTGATTGTATATTTATTTTCAAGGAGTTCAGAACCATTAAATTCAACCGTGAATTTTATTGGTGTATAAACTACTTCTCCTACTCCTTCAATGGTATTGGGAATAACGTTAGTTAAATTATCTACTGTTGCACCTACAGTTGCGTAACAAGTCTCAACATCACACATAACTGTAACATTATCTGGAGCCATATTTAATGTTCTAGTAGCATGGTCCCTAAAAACACTCGCCTGACTAAGATCAATCTCAACGGGCATTTCACCAGGCCATATTACTTCTCTCATATTTCTTTTATTAATATAACGTTTGAAATCATCAAGACTTTCAAAAACTGTCTGTGTTGTTACCCTAGTTACTTCAATATCTTTGATGTCAAGAGGTAACACACCTAATTCAATTGTATATTCATAAGATAATGGCAAGGTTGCTGATGAAGATATATAACCAACTGTATAATAAGTTTTACGATAGACTGTTTTTTCATCGCCTTCACTACCAATTGTAGTACTACTAGACGAATCAGACGCTACAGGGATATTTATATTTCTATCACAAGTTGAAGAGTTAGAATCCGTTTCATTATTAGCCTCTAACAACTCAGCTAAACTTATATCATATTGAAGCGCTAATTCCTCCCATGTATCACATGTTTCAATAACGCTAGTTGCTTTACAATCACTAGGTATTGTTTTAGTAACAGTTATTTTATTTGTATTAGCTGATTTTGTTGCACAATATGTTCCATTATGAATTGCTAAAACAACTTTATTTTTATCATTTAAAACAACAGTACCTGTTTTAGGACCATCACCAGTATAATCTAACCTTTTATCATCAGCATTATATTGGATACCATCCAAATAATAAAACTCTTGATATCCTTGTCCTTCATTTTCATTAGCAATAAGTAATCTACCAGCATCCGCTATCGAATAGGCCGTTGCTCTAAAGGCCTCTTTTCTTGCTGTTTCAATTATATTGGTAATAATTGGCACCGATATAGTTAAAACAACTATCAAAATTATGATAGCTGCTAATAATTCTACTAAGGTAAATCCTTTGTTTTTCATATTCTCACCAACATTTCAATTAATATTAAGATAACTACGATAGACAATTAGTATTATTTATATATTGTACTTAAAGATATATATTTAAACAAAAAAGCAAACTAACCGTTTGCTTTTTGTAAATTAGAATAATGTTAATTGATTTGTTTCTGGCATATCTTTTAAAATACCCATCATACGCATTTTATCAATCAGCGTATTAGATACTTTAGCTCGTTTTGAAAGATCTTCGATACTAATAAAAGGTCCTTTTTCTCGTTCTTCAATAATTTTTTTAGCAACAATATCCCCTAAACCATCAATCGCTCTAAAAGGAGGAATTAAAGTTTTATTATCTTTGTCAACAACAAAATTTCTAGCATCTGATTTGTATAAATCAAAATCCCCTATTCTAAAGCCTCTAGCTGTTAGTTCTAATGCTGTATATAAAACATCAAGGATTGCTTCCTCTTTATTAGTTTTATTAAACCCTTTTTCTCTTATTTCAAAAATACGTTCTTTGATTGTTTCATAACCCTTGATCATTGTTTCAATATCAAAATCATGACAACGAATACTTAAGTAGGCTGCATAATAATAAATTGGCATATGAACCTTAAACCATGCTACTCTCCATGCCATTATAACATAGGCAACAGCATGAGCTTTGGGGAACATATATTTTATTTTAAAGCAAGAATCAATATACCACTCAGCTATATTCTTTTCTCGTAATTTTGGCATCCAAACCTTTTCCCAAGTTTCCTTCTCTTTACTTGGTTTACCTTTTCTAACAAATTCCATAATTTTGAAAGCATCTTTTGGTGCTAAACCGTGATATGAAAGATAAACCATGATATCATCACGACAACCAATAACTTCGCTAAATTTACATGTTCCAGATTTGATTAATTCCTGAGCATTTCCTCTCCAGACATCAGTTCCATGGGATAATCCTGAAATTTTTACTAAACCTGCAAAAGTGGTAGGTCTTGTCTCAACAAGCATATCCATTACAAACTTTGTCCCAAATTCAGGCACTCCATAAGTACCTACTTCAGATAGGATTTGTTCACTTGTTACACCTAGAATATCAGTTGATGAAAAAATACTCATAACATCTTTATCATCTAACGGGATACTTAAAACATCTACCCCCGTTAAATCTTGTAACATTCTTAACATTGTTGGATCATCATGACCAAGTATATCTAATTTTAATAAATCTAGTTCCATTGGATGATAATCAAAGTGAGTAGTATACCATTTTGAATTAACATCATCAGCTGGATATTGATATGGGGTAAAATCTAGAACATCCATATAATTTGGTATAACAACAATTCCGCCTGGATGTTGTCCCGTTGTTCTCTTAACACCAGTACAACCTAAAGCTAAACGTTCTTGTTCTGCAAAACGCATTGTTTTACCATGTTTCTCCATATATCCTTTTACATAACCAAGAGCTGTCTTTTCTGCTACTGTTCCAATAGTACCAGCTCTAAAAACATACTCATCACCAAATAATACTTTGGTATAATCATGAGCTTTAGCTTGATATTCACCAGAAAAGTTAAGATCTATATCCGGAACCTTATCAGCATCAAAACCTAAGAAAGTTGCAAAAGGCATATCTTGTCCTTCTTTACGCATCATTGCTCCACAAGTACATTTTTTATCTGGCAAATCATAACCACTGTCATATAAAGAACCATAGGATTTACCTTCTTCATTTTCAAAAAGACTCGTTTTACATTCAGGACACAAATAATGAGGTGGTAATGAATTTACTTCAGTAATCCCCATCATATTAGCAACAAAAGAAGAGCCAACTGAACCTCGACTACCAACTAAATAACCATCATCATTTGATTTCTTAACAAGTTTTTGAGCTATCAAATAGATAACATCAAAGCCACCACCAATAATACCATTTAGTTCAGCTTCAATTCTGTCTTTAACAAGATCTGGTAAAGGATCTCCATATAATGAATGAGCTTTGCCATAAGTTAAATCTCGAACTATTTTATCAGAGTTCTCCATCTTAGGAGATAAAGGTTTTGGACTATCACGGATAACTACAATAGGTTCAATCATATCTGCTATTACATTTGTATTAGTAACAACTATTTCACGAGCTTTGTCTTCACCTAAAAAAGCAAATTCATCTAACATTTCCCTCGTTGTCATTAAATGTTGACTAGGAATGTTAGTTATATCATTCCTGTTTAAGGGATGTCTACCTCCACCAGGAACATTTTGATTAACAATAATTTCACGATAGATTTTATCCTCAGGATCTAATTGATGAACATCACCAGTTGCAACTATTATTTTTTTATTATCTTCCGCAAGTTTAATAATTTTAAGAACATGTTTTTTTAATTCATCACGGTTATCAAAATCATGAAGTTGAAGCAAATGATCATATACACTTAAGGGTTGTATTTCTATATAATCATAGAATGACATAAGCGTATTCATTTCTTCATCACTCTTGCTTTTAGCTAAAGTAAATATTTCCCCATTTGCACAGCCACTCCCAATTAATAATCCTTCTCGATTATTAATTATCTCACTACGTAAAATTCTAGGAGTTTTATACATATATTTTGTATTTGACAATGATACAATTCTAAACAAATTCTTTAAACCAGCTTGATTTTTAGCTAGTAAATTTATGTGATAAGGGCGACCAAATTTATGAATATCCTCTTTCGAAACAAGTTTCTTAATATCACTTATCTTTTCGATATTGCGGTCTATCATCTTGATAATCATTTTATTTAGAACAAGTCCTGTTGCCTTAGCGTCATAATCAGCACGGTGATGTCCATTTTCATCAAAAGGTATTTCATAACGTTTAACAAGTGCTGATAAACTATGACGAGCTGAATTAGGTTCAAGAGCCCTACTAAGTTCTAAAGTATCAAGAACAGGATTAGAAAAAGTTCCTAAATTATATTTATTATAAGCGCTCTCTAAAAATGAAACATCAAACTTAGCATTATGGGCCACCATAGGCAAATCACCATACCACTCAATAAATTGTTTGATAACTGTCTCTTCATCTTCTTGTCCTTTTAACATATCGTTAGTAATGTTAGTTACTTTAGTAATTGTAGCGGATATAGGGCGACTCGGATTAATTAAAGCTTGGAAAGTATCAAGCACCTCCCCATTGCACATTTTAACAGCTCCAACTTCAATAATAGAGTCCCCACTTGTAGCATTAAAACCCGTTGTTTCAAAGTCGAAAATAACAAAAGTAGCTTTATCCAAAGCTTCATCATTTTCTCTTATAACAATATCAATATTATCGTCAATCATATTAACTTCAAGACCATAGATGATATTAATTCCTTTTACTTTGTGATATGCATCAGTAAAAGCCTGACAACCATTATGATCTGTTATCGCTATAGCTTTGTGACCCCATTTAGCAGCTCGGGCAGCTAAATCAACCACATTAACAACTGAATCCATCTGACTCATATGAGTATGAGCATGTAACTCAACACGTTTTTCCTCTTCTTCGTCCATACGAAGAACTGTTTTTGAAGGAATTTCGACCATATCTCTAATATTTAAGACCAATTCATGCATATAAGTATCGTTCTTTACACCACCTCTTATTTTATACCATTTGCCAGTCTTAACCTTAGAACCAATAGTTGCAAAAATTTCTTCATCCCGTGTAAATATTTTAGCATTGATACTATCTGTATTATCGCTTAATTTAAACATAGCTATTTTAAAATCTTTATTAGGAATTTCTTTCAACTCAACGTTAAAAACATACGCCTCAATAACAATAGATGGTTCTTCTTCAATAATATCTCTAACACTTATGACTCGTTTTGATTTTATTTCGTTACCATAAATAATCGGATTTTCTACTTTAGTAGGCTCTACTTTAATAAAAGTTTCTTTTTTTATAGCTTCTTTAATAATATGACGTTCTTCATCATCAATAACAATTGTAATTTCTAAAGCAAAACCATATCTTTTAAAATACATATCAATATTTTTCTTGGCTTTATCAAGTTTATTAAATTCAAACTTATTTAAAACACTAATATTTAAAACATTATCTTCTACTTTTATTTTCTGACTAGCAAACATCTTACTTAAATCTAATTTTTCTATAATATGTTTAAAATAATCTTCAACCATACTATTATCATTAGATTCGTATTCAAATGTTGCATAAATATCTTTTAAGGTATTAAAAGAGGTCTTTAATGCTGTTTCAAATTCATTAATGACATTTGTTGGAAGAACATTATTTAAATGAATGACAAAATTCCAAACATTATTTTTTTCATCAATAAATAGTTTTACTAATTTTCCACCGTTAAATAACGAATAATGTTCTTTATTAAAATTAATTTTATCTAATAATAATTGTAATTTTTCACTCATTTTGTTTACCTCTATTCTTCACAACTCAACAATAATTGTCATATTTAATCATTATAAATATTATAACATTATTTCATTATCTTTTCATCCAAAAGTATAAAAAGGAATTAAATAATATTATTTAATTCCTTGTCATATAAATTATTTTATTTCTTCTATTTTCATAAAATTAGTACTATTAGCTTTAATTGGAATACTACCCGTTATAATGATTTTATCATTTTCAAGAGGAATTATTTTTTTAGCTTCATTTATACTGTTATCAAGCATTTCATCAGTGCTCTCAAAAGTCGGTGTAACAACAGGATAAGTTCCATAATTAAGTGATAAACTGCGAGCTGTTTTTTCCTCTGGAGTTGTAACAATTATAGGACACCTTGGTCTAAAACTACTTATCATTCTAGCTGTATATCCAGATACTGACGAAGCAACTATTGCTTTAGCTTTAAGTTTGTTTGCACTACTAGTTACATTGCTTGCAATAATTGTTGTTATGTCATCTTGAGCTTCATCTTTTTTATCAAGCATAAATTTATCATAATCAAGATTATCTTCCATATTGGTAATAATCCTCTTCATAGTTTCTAATGTTTCTAGTGGGTATTTTCCAACAGCTGTTTCCCCACTCAACATAACAGCATCAACACCATCAATGACAGCATTAGCGATGTCTGAAACTTCTGCTCTGGTTGGTTTAGAATAATATTCCATTGACGCTAACATTTGCGTAGCGACAATACAAATCTTATTAGAAAGTAATGATTCATGGACAATCTTCTTTTGAAGATATGGTACTTCTTCAAAAGATGTTTCAACACCTAAGTCTCCACGAGCAACCATAATACCTTCACTTACCTTAATAATATTATTGAGATCTTCTATAGCACTCTTGTTTTCAATTTTTGAAATAATTTGCATATGTTCATTACGTAATTGAATAAGCATATCATTTACATCAAGCACATCATTCGCATTTCTAACAAAAGATAAAGCTATATAATCAGCATCTATTGATGACGCAAAAGTTATATCACTTTTATCAGCGATAGATAAGAAATCAATATTTAAATTAACATCTGGAACATTAAGACCTATATCATTTTTTATACAACCACCTGTTACTACTTCACATATAACATCATCTATAGTTTCATCAACAACAACTAATTCAATAGTACCCTCTTCAAGTAATATCTTATCACCCTTTTTAACATCCTGAATAAGTCCTGGATAATTAACTAAAAACTTTTCATTGTTTTTAGAAGAATCTTTAACGGTTAAAACAACAGTGTCTCCTTCACATAGCATTGTATCCTCATCACTATATGCTTTAAGAGTTAACTCTGGACCTTTAGTATCAATTAAGATACCAACATTCATCTTTAATTCTCTGTTTAATTCTCTGATTGTATAAATAATATTACGAGCTTCATCTCGCGTAGCATGAGACATATTTATTCTAGCTACATCCATACCGTTTTCCATCATAATACGTAACATTTCCCTACTATAGGTTGATGGTCCAATTGTACAAATAATTTTGGTCTTTTTCATTCTATTCCTCCTATCATTTACATTTCTTACCAAATATTGCTAAAACTTTATTTATAAAAGTAGCGCCAAAGATGTCTTTTATTAAACCAATTTTGTAAGTTGTTACAAAATATGTTATAGCTCCTACACCACCATATAAGATAATGGCTAATAGTGCTTGTGATCTATGAACAACATCAAATGGTATAACTACTTTTAATAGTATAACAACAGCTATCATAACTAAGCAAGATGCTGTAATTTTTAGCGTTCTAGTTAGAGTCTCTTTATAGACAACCTCTAATTTACGTTTTAAGAATTTAAGATTCATAATAATTGATGATGAGAAACCTAATAACGTTGCTGCGATAGCTCCATAAGCTGGATGTAATCCAAAGTATGCAAATAAATACATAAAGGGAACATTTAATAATACTTTAAGTATAAAACCTACTGATATGTTAACAAACATAATTTTTTGAAAACTTAAGGCTTGAATAATAGCATTAAGTGTTGCTAGAACACTAGAGAACAGGGCCATAAAAATATATACCATAAAGATACTACTACAAAGCTCATCATATTGATAGAACATTGTCCATACTGGTTTAGCTAAAAGACTAAGTCCAATAGTCATTGGAACCGCTATAAACAATAGTATTTGCAATGATTTATTTATTTTACTTCTTACATCATCATATTTCTTTGTAACAAAATTATTGGTTATTGTTGGAACCAAACTTGTTAATAATCCTGCTGCAACAGAGGCTACTATCATATTTAATTTAGAACCCCAAGTTGAGAAGATACTGACTACAGTTTCAGCTTCCTCAACGGTATATGCTAATCCATTAACCATTGTTTTTAGAATAGTAGATAAATCAATTAAATCATAAGATGATAAAGCTATACTACTAAAAACAAAGGCTGATGAATAACCTAATATTCTAATAGCAATATCTTTGTTCTTAACATTTGATTTTGTTTCTGATTTGCTAATAGTTGGAGTAATTTGTTCTCGATATTTTTTCATATTGTACTTGATATATAAATATGCTACGACACCACCTATCGCTGCACCAAAAGTAGCGACACCTACACCAACGGTAATAGATAAACTTAAAACCCTAACTGCGATATAACTTCCTACAATAATAAAAAGTACTCTAACTAATTGTTCTAGGACCTGGCTTATTGTTGATACCGTTATAAAACTATGTCCTTGTAAATAACCTTTGGTTACACTTAATCTAGGAACAATAAGAATCGCAATTGCAATAATTCTAATAACAAAGGTTACATCCTCAATTGTATTTCCACCCTTTATATCACCTATAAAGAAATATGCTATATTAGGAGCAAAAACAATTAAAATAATAAAACTTGAAGCACTTAAAATAGTAATAATTTTTTTCGCTATCTTAAAGGCTCTTATTTTTAAATCCTGTTGGTCAAGCGAGTCATATTCACTCGTTAAACGACTTATAGCAAGCGGTATACCAACCGAAGAAAGACTTAAGAAAATATTATATATTATATAAGCATAACCATATAAAGCCCCTCCTTGGGCGCCAATAATGGCGTAAAAAGGGATAACATATACAATGCCTAGTATTTTACTAATAACAACACCTACAGTCGCTATCATAGCACCTTGTACAAAAGTATTTTTTTTCATCGATACACCCACCTAATATTATTTATATGCTGTCGTACGGTTTACCCAAGTATTACGTGTCCCATCTGGGAAATTTATAAGTAAACGTGGATTAACGGTCTTTGATGTAAAAGTATAATATGAAGAATAATCTGTATACCAATAACCGTAAGCTATTGAAAAGTGTAAATGGGGACCTGTTGAATTACCTGTCGAACCCATAATTCCTATAACAGTGTTTTTACTAACGACATCGCCAGCTTTCACACTAATAGAAGCTAAATGGCAATAATAAGTTGTATACTTTGTTGATTTACCATTAGCTTGTATATTATGGTGAATAATTACTTGATTACCACCACCAGTTGAACTACGTAACACCTTTACAACTTTACCATTAGCAGATGCAAAGACTTGTGAAGCATATTTGTTAGTACTTGAAAGATCAAGCGCATAGTGGAAAGCATATGAACCCTTACCATAAAGATCACGATAGCCATATTCACTAGTTACATAACCATTAGCTAGAGGTCTCCAGAATTTTGTATCAGGAGGCAAAATTTTATTAGCACAAGTACTTATATCATCACTGCTCTTACACCCAGCTTTTATATATATGTCTAACACTTCTTTAGCTATTTTAATTTCTTCACTTATACTTTGAGAGTAGTCTTCTAAGTCTTCTCTTTTAGAACCTAACGAATTTAATTGATTAGCTAAAGTAACTTGCATTTGTTTAAGTTGAGCCTCTTTATTGTTTAGTTCAACTTTCTTAGCTTCAGTATTTACAATCATTTGATTCATATCCGCAATCAATGTTTTATTATAATCAACTAATTGCTCAGTAATTGAAATCCTATAAATAAAATCAGTCATCGTTTTAGAACCAGCTATATATTCTAAATATTCATTATTCCCCTCAGATATTTGAAGAACACTAACTAATTCTTTTGTTTCAGCATCTTTATCTTTGATTTGTTGATTAAGACTTTCAATCTCTTTCGTAGCAGCAATCATTTCATTTTGAATACGATCTATATCTTTATATGATTGATTAATATTACTTCTAGTATTAGCAATTTGTTGCTCTGTTTGTTTAATATTAGTTTCCGTCTCATTAGCTTCTACTTCTTTTTGATTTAATTCGTTCTCAAGATCACCAACTGTTTTAGCATATACATTTGGCACATAAAAACAATTACACAACAGTGCACAAATAAGAAGAATTCTAAAACCTCTTTTTAGCATATATACTTCACCTCTTTATAATATAGCGTACGCCCTTTAAAACTTTCTTAGCAATTGGCATTACAACACCAAACAATTTATAAATACCCTTATTTATAGGTAAATCATATTCACCTACAAACTCTAAAATAACAGGATTAAACTTTGATTTAAATACAAACAATTTATCATCAAGGGCTCCCCCTACTCCCCCTAGATTACAATAATGAATCTTATTATCTAAACACTTCTTAAAAATATCAAACAATAAACCAACGTTAGTATTTAAATGAGGCAAAATCTCAACATTATTACCAGCATAAAGATATTCCATCATTCTTATACCTTCATTATTAGAAGGACTTATTATTAAAGCAACTGATGTTATAACATCATTTCCATATTCTTTTTTTATACCTTTAGCTTGGTCTAATTGACGCTTTGTATCCTCAACATTATTTTTACCAACTTCTAGTTCACTCTCTAAAAAAGAAATATATTTAACTAAATCAACATGAGCAAAACACAACTGAGCATTATCCTTATAAGCTTCAATTATTCTTTTGAAATAATCTTCACTTCTTAGAGTAATATGTTGTCTTTTCTCTGTCATATTAATAATATCATAAAACGCCTCAATATTCTTGACATCAGATGAATATGTAAAGTAAACTCCCCTCTTTTGATGATAATTACCAATATAATTTCTGGTTGTTCTACTTATTTTACTTCTTAGTGTATTTTCATCAAGAAAGTTATTATCTTTATCAATCATTGGAACAGCTAGATTAAAACGGGGTTGTAAATATGCTGCCAGATTTTTCTTAAAGCCTTTATGTATATAACCATTATTTAGTAAGACCTTGTGTTTTTTATCATAATCTTCACTAAAATTAAGAGGTATTTCTATATTTTCCTTAATACTACGTTCTGTAACACAAAATAATGGATCTATTTTTAGACAATAAGCATGTCTTTCTTTAGCATAATCTTTTAAATAACCAGTGAATGTTTTTACTAATGAAGAATCAGTATAATCAATTGTATAACCTCTAGGAATATAAATAAGATTAACATTTAAAGCTAAATTTCTAATTAAAAGAAGAGCTGTCGCTACTAAGACTTCGTCTTTATATAAACCAACTAAGACATTATCCCAGTTGTTTTTTACCTGTACCCAGCCTCTCTCTTGCATAATACTAATCATGCTGTGTTTAGCAATAAAATCATCATATTCTTTTTGATCAAGATTAACTTTAAACTTATACATATTATACCTCCTAGAAACGACTATTTAAGCGTTTCAATAAACGATGTTTTTTCTCTAAAAAATTATATATTTTTGAATTATTAACTAAATAATAATCGCCAAAATAATCAACTAATTCACCATTCAACTGTTTCTTAAATTTATAAACACTATACATTGGATCATCTTCTATTTTCTCAGTTGTATGACTCAAACTACCACCTAGATTAAAAATTGAAACACGTTTCTTTAAACTATCTTTAATCATTTGCCAAACTAATAATGAGGTTGATTGAGTAAACTTTAATTGTTTAGAATTAGCTCCTAATAAATAATAGCTTTTTGACCCCATTGATATAAAGTAAGCAGCTCCTATATATATAGTTTGATCCTTATATTTTTCAATAGTATCAAGACGTTTCTCATATGATTTTATATTCTCATTTAATTCCTTAACTCTTTTTTCAATATGTTTACTACCACTATTCTCTAATTCTTCTATTTTAGAATTAGCATCTGTTATAAGTTCCTTAATATTTTTATAATCAATATCATAATTATATTTAGCTAAATAGATGGTTGAATGTTTATATAAATTATTAAACATCTTCTGGTAAAAACTCTTTTTCTTAATACCAAAACCCTTACGATCACTAGTCTCAATAAACAAATCATAGAATATATCAAAAATATTGCTATCCTTTATATATTCTTCCCCTTTGTATTTTTCAACAGTAACTCCTCTTGTTTGACATAAGTTAATATCATATTGCAAACTCTTATCAAAATTATTAAATGTCTTATCCTCTATATTTTTATTATCATAATCAAAGACCATTTGATAATTATTATTTATTTGCATATACTGGTGAGCCTTTTTATCTTCATAAATATAACCAGATGATAGCATTTGCTTATGTATTATTTGTCCCTCTTCCGATAACTCAAAATTAATCATTTTTATTATTTCAGGATCAAACAAAGCATATGCTATAGAATTTTGTTTCATATATTTTTTAAAATAAGTAGTGAATTCTTTTATTAATTTTGTATTTTTAAAATCACAAACAAAACCATTTGGAGCATAACAAACTGAAATCAAAGTGAAAGGTATATAAAAGCGCAATAAAGAACAGCTAAAAACGATATTATTTTGATCATCATACCCATTTATACAAGTGTTATGGAAAAACTTCTTTAGTTTTGCCCAGCCTGAGGTTTGACGGAAAATACCATTTGGAATTGAAAACTTATCATTTTCTATTGGTTTTACCTCTCTAAATTTATACTTCATTATTTAGTCCCCTTTAGCTTTTTTGCAATGTTTCTTAATAATGGTAACATCTTAGTAAAAAGAAAATACATAAGTTTGCTGTTTATAATTGCAAATTCGCCAATATATTTTATTTCATCAGCATTAAAGCTTTTTTTAAATAAATATAATCCATAATCTTTATCTCGCTCATTCTTATATTGTAAATGAATTCGAGATAAATCATGTCCTATACATTTATGATTAATACTATCTTCAATTCTTTTATAATTTAAATAGTGGCTTGATCTCGTTGAATTACGAAGAATGTTTTTACTACCACCATATAAACATATAGAATTGTTTCCAAAGATAATAGTAATCCCACCTGCTAAATATAACTTTTTATTAGTAGAATAATCAATCTTATTATTTTCAAGTTCTAAGACTCTCTTATTATACCCTTCTATTTTAGAAGTTAATTCATTAATTTCTTTAGTATGTCTCTTATCATTTTTATCAAGCTTTGATAATTTTTCCTGATACTCATCTGTTTTCCTTTTGTCTTCATCTGCATCATAATAAACCATATTTAGTTTGGCGTATGGTTCGAAATTTTTAAGCATGTTGATAAAATAATTGTAACTTCTTGTACTCGCTTCTAAGCGAGTCATCGTTTCATTCATTACATTCATAAACTCTTCCATCAGAATAGGATTTTCTTTTACATCACTGTAAACAAATGTTTCGTATTTCAATCCTCTTTCTGGAGATGTTCTAATACTGTATTTCAAACCTTTCTCAAAGTTTTTTACTATCTCATCTAAAGACTTAGTCTTACCTTGTTCATCTGCTAAATCAATAATATAGGTCGTATCTGGTTGGATATATGGTCTACGATTTAGAGTTCTTTTTAATGAGGCTGCTTCAAAAGTTTTCAAAACAGAAACTCCTACATTATCAAGCTCATCGTTTTTAGCTAAAACAACCGTCGGGTCAATAAAGCAAAGTCCAATATGCTCTTTTTTAGTTAGTTGTTTTATATAAATTAGAGCTTCTTCTACTAATTTAGCATTACTATAATCGCAGACAAAGCCAAGGGGGATATAACCCATTTTCATTATTTTCGCAACGGGTCTCACAAGTAGAAGACAACTCAAAACACTGTTTTTGTTTTTATCCTCAGCCATGATATAAATACCATTCCAAGCCGTCTTTTGTTCATCACCTTTACTTGTTTGAAAAACAGATCCGTTATTATCTAACACAAATTTATCAAATTTAGCTAAATCTTTTTCAATATAAAATTTATACATATTATCACTCACTTATTATTAGTTTATATTATTATAGCATTAAGTACTTGATATATAAAGAGAATAAGTTCTTCTTTACAAGAAAAAATCCATTATTGTTATCTATATAACAATGATGGATTTGCTGATTTACTTCCAGCTGAATATGGCATGCCGCCTATAAATAAAGCATAGTGTAAATGGGTCCCTGTTGTTCCTACAGTATAACCTGAGTTACCCATAGCAGCGACTATCTTTCCGCCTTGAACACTTTGACCTGGCTTAACATAAATCTTAGATAAGTGACAATACAATGTGTAATAGTTATTAGCATGTTGTAACACTATATTATTACCACATGTTTTATCATAAGCAGTTTTCGCAACAACACCATCACTAGCAGCATATATTGGTGATCCATAACCAGTACCACTAATATCTATCGCTTCATGGAATTTACCCCAACGGTAACCATAACGACTTGTTATGACATATGGTGTGTTTGTAGGCCAATACCAATTACCATCAGAACTTACAGTAACTGTTCCACCGCTTATACTCTTTGTACCTTTGACAATAATCTTCTTAACAGGATCTTTTAAAACGTAAGAGGAACCACGGTCAATTTGAACATTTGTAATAGCACCGTTAGTTGTTTGACGTTTTAAAATAACACGTTCAACTCCGTCTACACCTTCTTGAGTAACTTTCGTTGTACCATAAACCATGGTTGGATCATAAGTTGTTTCGGTCTCAAATTTAATCGATTGATCCTCAACCACGTGTTCTTCAACAACAATGTCAAAGATTGGCGAAATCAAACCAACGGATACTTCTTGACCTGGATATAAAAGACTATTTGAATTTTTAAATTCAGGATTAACCACTAAGAACTCTTCAGCACCTAATTTATGGTTAAAAGAAATTTGCTCAATAGTGTCACCAGCTTGAACAATATATTTATCTTGATTTTCAACTGTTCCAAATAAGAGATATTTATCCAATAAATTACCATCAGTAAAAATAAATTCGTCAGTTGAAATAAAATCTTGTTTAATTGTTATTTCTTCACTTATATATAAATCTTCTATAATTTTACCAGTACTAGTAATTTCTTTTTGATTGGATTCTTTAAAATCCTCATATTCTTCTTTAGAAACAAAAGCCTGGATTGACTTTGTTACAGCATTAGTAAATAAATCTTTATCAATAACATTAATTACTTTTTCTTCATCACCTTTAAGCTTAATGACATATCCTTTCACTGTAAAAGGACTCTCTTCTTTTATAAGATTATATACTTCTTCCTCAGTTAAAACTTTATCTTTATAACTAATATATTTTTGAATATTTAAATTCTTGGGGGGATAAACATAATCAACTTTGTATTTATTTTTAATCTCATCCTGTTTTTTATTAATATAATCTACTAATTTTTCCTTAGATTCTATAACACCTATTTTTTCACCTGCTAAATAGACTTGATATAGTTCTTTTGGCATCGCTGAAACAGTTGTTCTTTCTTGATCAAAAAAGACAATGACAACAGTACTTAGTGCCAGTGTTATAAGAAACGTAAACAGCAACGTTATTTTTTGCATTTATATCACCACTTTATTAATCATACTTAATATCAGTCAATTATATCATAAATCGGACAAGATTTCCACTTTGAGGACTGACAATTGATACCTTGACATTCTCTTTTCAACTCGAGCTTTAACCTTTAAAATATTACCAACTTCTATCTTTGAATATTCTTTATATGTCTTAGAAAACATTACTAATTCAGCATTAGAAGATTCATCTTCTCCTGTAAGAAAGGCCATTTCTTCATTATTTCTAGTTCTAATAACTTTTATTTTATTTATATAAACAATAACCTCAATTACGGAATCAAAATAGTCTTTAATATTATTAAGCTTTACTATTTTTTCATTTGCAGCTTTATATTCTAACACAGGATGATTACTAAGATAAAAGCCAAATATTGCCACTTCTCTTCTACTTAATTCCTCTTTATTCATTTCATCTACTACTGCAATCAATGGCTTTTCAACTAATGATGGATCAATACCAGATACTAATTCAGCATAAGTAAAAGCATTATCAATATTATAAAGTAAGGTTTGATGATTATAACCAAATTCATCAAAAGCACCTGCATCAATTAATGATTCTATTGTCCTTTTTGTTACAGCTCTACCATATGTACGACCAACAAAATCAAAAAAATCCTTAAACACGCCATTTTCACGTTCTTTAATTATTTCTTTACAAGTAATACCACCTACATTATGAATCACTGCTAAAGAGAATCTGATACCAGAATCTTCTACTTTATATTTATATTCACTACTGTTTATAGAAGGATTTAATACTTTGATTGACATCATTCTGCATTCATCAATATACTCTTTCGTTTTATATTCATTACCAATTACATTTGTTAGTAAATTACTCATAAAGTATTTAGCATAGTGAACTTTTAAATAAGCCATTTTATAGCCTATTAATGAATAAGCAACTGAATGTGCTCTGTTAAAACCATAATCAGCAAACTTTAAAATTAAATGATAAACTTTAGAAGCTGTAGTTTCATCATAACATTTCGCTACACTTCGTTTAATAAATTTAGTCTCTTCGCCCTCTAACAATTCTTTCTTCTTTTTACTCATAGCACGTCTTAAAATATCAGCTTCACCATATGAGTATCCAGCCATAACGTGGGCAATCTGCATTATTTGTTCTTGATATATAATGATACCATAAGTAGATTTTAAGATTTTATATAAACTCTTATCTAAATAATCAATCGCTTCGCGCCCTTCTTTACGTCTAATATAACTATCTATATTTGCCATCGGGCCAGGTCTAAATAACGCTATAGCAGCAACAATATCCTCAAAAGAAGAAGGCTTTAATTTACGCAAAAAATTCTTCATCCCAGAAGATTCAAATTGGAAGATACCTTCAGTTAAAGCTTTAGAAAACAACTCATAAGTTGCTTTATCATCTAGTGGAATATCTTTAAAAGCAATAGGATTCTTATCTTGTTTCAAAATATCTTTTTCAACACCTTCGATTAAGGTTAAATTCTTTAAACCTAGAAAATCCATCTTCAAAAGTCCTAAATCCTCTAAGTGTTCCATTGAAAAACCCGTTAGATAATAATCATCATACTTTTGAAGAGGAATATAAGAATCAAGATCAAGCTCTGATACTACAACCCCTGCAGCATGAACAGAAATTTGTCTTTTAGCACCCTCAATATATGAGGCTATCTTATAAATATTGTTTAAATCTTTATCCATTATAAGAAGACGTTCTAAATTCTCATTATTCTTATAATTAGTATTAAGAGAATATTTAATATCAATCATTCTTGAAACAGTATCTATTTTATTAGATGTATAATCAAAAATACGTGCTACATCCCTTAAAGCTTGTTTGCCACTAAGCGTTACAAAAGTAATAATTGGCGTAGCTCTTTTTTTACCATATTTATTAATAACATAGTTTACAACTTCACCCCTTCTAGTTGATTCAAAATCAATATCAATATCAGGCATAGAAACACGTTCAGGATTTAAAAAACGTTCAAATAGTAAATTATATTGTAAAGGATCAACATCAGTTATACCAAGACAATATGAAACCAAGCTCCCAGCAGCACTACCTCTACCAGGACCCACTAAAATTTTATGAGTTTTAGCATACTTTATAAAATCAAAAACGACTAAAAAGTAATTGTTAAAGCCCATCTTATCGATAATACTAAGTTCATATTTTAAGCGTTCAACATAAGAACGAGGTATTTTATTGTCCATTCTTTTTTCTAAACCAACTTTGCATAACGATTGCAAATATATTTTAGGATTAAATTTTTCGTCATCTTTATATTTAGGTAAAAGATGAGGATTAGATTCAAAAGTAATATGACATAAATCATTTATCTCTGTCATATATTTTAAATCTTCTTCAAAACTATTTTCTAAAACTTCAGCCTCCGACATCAAATGATTATTATCTTCTAGAATATACTCTTCTATATCATCTATCTTTTTACCATCTCTAATTAAATATAGATATTTTAAAAACTCACTATCCTTTTCATTCAAGTATAAAACTTCATTTATAAAGATTGTCTTCTCACTTAATTTCTTTAAAAAATTACGTTCTTCTTTCGAAGAATAGCCTACATAAAGGTATGAATAAATATCCTTTAAATTATTAAAGATAGAACTTGATGTATATGGCATAATACATATTAAATTATCAGCATACTCTCTTAAAGTAGGAAAATCTATTTTAGAATCTTGTTTTATAGAAACAAGTCTTGTTAAATTTTGATATCCTTCATAATTCATAGCATATAATAATATAGTATGATTATCAACTTCTATATCAAGACCAATAATAGGTTTAACATTATTTTTTAAACATTGTTTGTAAAAGTCCATGGTACTATACATTGTACTATCAGTAACAGCCATTGTTTTAATATTTAAAGTAAGCGCTTTTTTGATAAGACGATTGATATCATTTAAGCTAGATAGCAAATAATAATTGGTTTTAATATTAAATGGTATATACATCTTATCACCTCATATTCATTTTACTATATTTTGATAATTTTTACTATTTAAATTGACTTATAACCATCAATGTGGTACATTTATAGGGCAAGAGGAGGAAATATAATGGCTATAAAAGTAACTGAGAAGAAACCATTATTTGGTAATCTAAAATCTCATTCTAATAGAAAAACAAAACATGCACAAAAACTTAATATGCAAAAAGTTGAAATTGACGGAAAAAAAGTTCTTACTACCGCAAGGGAAGCTAAAAAAATAAAGAAATCTTAATTAAGAAATCTTTATTTTTTTATTATGGTGTTGTATAAATAATTGTTCCCACAGTCACTTCGTATTTATTCATAGATTTTACTAAGATAGATACTTGAGTATTTAAGGAAATCTCTTTATTTTCTCTCTTATCAATCAATGGAGGTTTTAAATCCCCTGTATCAACTAAATCCTGTAATGTAATAGTAACGGTATTACCAATTGTAGTACTTCCCGGAATTAATTCTTTATGTTTTCTGACATATAATTCGGTTGTATTTTCAATGTTATCAATTAAATTTTCAAAAGAGGCTTCCCTCGTACGATTTACATTATCAATAACCACAGGAACCGTAATAATAGATAAAACTCCTAAAATGATTATTACCGCTAATAATTCAATTATTGTAAATCCTTTTTTCATATTTTACCTCTTTCTGTTCTTATGTATACCTTCTCTATTTTATATTATACTACAATTTACTAGTTTTTAAAAATTTTTCTAACATTCTAAATTTTACCAATTAATATATATAATCATAAGCATAAAAACATTGTTTTAGTTAATAATACAAAAGAAGGAGGTTTTTGTGAAAAGATTTTTAAAAGCAACATTACTTACATTTGTCTTTTCTTATCTAACATTTGGTATGCCTTTGGTTTTTGCCCAAGATCCAACTAATCCTGATGGTACTACTAATAATAATGGTACAATCATTGATGATGGCACAGACAATGATAATAATTTAAATAACAATCTTAGTCCTGACGATAATGATTTAAACAACAATCCAACGGATGATCGTGATTTAAATAATGACAATAATGATGATGGTATAATTAATGATAATAATAATGATGACGATGATTTAATTAATGATAATGATAATGATCCTATAGAAGCGGCTGAAGACAATGACTTTGGTGAGAATCTACTATGGGGTGTTGGCGGTGCAATTATCGGGGCAATAGTTACATATTTCTTAGTTAGAGACAAAGATGACGTTACAGTTGTTAAATAAGTTGCAGTAGACATGATTAAAATGTCTACTTTTTTACAAAAAACAAACCAAATTGGTTTGTTTTTGTTTTTATTTAGTTCATTAACTCTTTCATAACATTCTTGTATTCTTCTACGCCCTCTTGATCAAAAGGATTAACGTTTTCTAGAAAACCACTTATATAACAAGATATCATAAAGAATTGGAATAAATAACCTACTAATTCTTCATTTAATTCTTGAATATTAATAACATTGTTTAAAACTCCACCCTTTAAATGAGCTATTGATGTTGCTTTAGAGGCAATATTATTTATATCATTTAGAGATTTTTTATATTGTTCTAATTCAAGGTCGTTATTAGATCGTTCAACATTTAAGACCGTTTCAAACAGTATTTTATTTCCTTGTTGAACAAATTGTCCTAATGAATGTAAATCTCTTGTATTGATAAATGATACTGGTAAAATACCTTGTTCATTTTTACCTAAAGATTCACCATATAATTGTTTTAACCATTCAGTAAAAGCATATAACTTTGGTTCATAAGCAACATAAGCTTCAACTGTTTTTCCTTGCTCATTTATAAGTTTTCTAATTACAGCATATTTAATTTGATTGTCAAGATTATTACTAGCCTCTTTAGCGCCCTTATAAATATTTCTTATATTAATATTAGAAACAGCCATCGGTAACAAACCAACAGGAGATAAAACAGAGTATCTGCCTCCTATATCACTTGGCATAATAAATGATTTGTATCCATGGATATTTACTTCTTCTCTTAAAGAACCATTATGTTCATCAGTTGTAATAATAATTCTTTTCTTTAACTCAGATTCATCATATTTTTCTTTCATTAAATCCATAATGATTTTATATGACACTAAAGTTTCTAAAGTAGAACCAGACTTTGATATAACATTAACGATTATACGCTTGTCTTTTATAATATTGATTAAATCATGATAATAATCACTAGATAAATTATTTCCTACGAAATATATTTTAGGATTATTTGTTTCATTATAGAAATAAGGATTTAAAGCTTCTATACCTGCTAAAGCACCTAAATAAGAACCACCTATTCCTATCACGATAAATACATCACAATTATTACGAACAAATAAAGAGGTCAAATTAATATCTTCAACTAATTCTTCATTAAAAAGGTTGTCAAGATTATACCAACCTAACATATCACCTTTTCCTAATGAATCTTTTATTGAGGATACTTTAGCTGTATATTCTTTTAGTTGATCCTCACTTATGAAATCTTTGGTATAAGTATCAAAATCAAATCTCATTATACATCCTCCTTCATGGTAATGATAACACGATGTTCTTTTTTATCATCCACTAACTTAATTACATTATCTTTTACTGGCATATTATCTAATACAACAGCTATTTTACCACTTGCAATATGATTTTTGTTTTCTACTTTAATTATATATTTAGTATTTAAATAAGTATAGTTGATTTCATAACCCTCCCAATCTTTATTTATTCTTGGATTTAAGGTTAAAGTATCTCCTACTTTATTAAATCCTAAAATATCTTCAAGACCAATTTTATAAGCCCAACTAGCAGAACCTGTATACCATGTCCAGCCACCTCTACCTAAGTGATCGCGGTTAGAATATATATCAGCAGCGATAACATAAGGTTCAACCTTATAAACATCCGCTACAACCTTAGATGATACCCTATTAATCGGATTAATCATTTGGTAGTATTCATAAGCAAGATCTGCCTTACCATCTTTTAAGAGAGCTAAAATATACCATAAGGCAGCATGCGTATATTGTCCACCATTTTCCCTCGTACCAGCAACATAATCTTTTATATAACCAGGATTATTGTTAGTATCTTTAAATGCTGGAGTTAACAGTTTTATTATTTTATTTTGTTTATCTACTAATCTTTTCTCTACCTCACCAAACAAAAGAGCTTTTTTATCATCTGCGGCAAAATTACTAATGACACTCCATGATTGACATAATAAATCTATTTGACATTCCAAATTATTTCTTGAACCAAGAGAATCACCATTATCAAAGTAGGCTCTTAAATACCATGAACCATCCCAAGCATTCTTCTTTAAGGCTTCGCCTAAAACATCTCTTTTTTCCAAACATAACTTTGCAAAATCTTTATCATTATATTTTCTAGAAATAGCAGATACTTTTTGTAAGATATCATATAAGAAGAAACCAACAAAGACACTCTCTCCTCTTCCTTTATGACCAACTCTATTCATTCCATCATTCCAGTCACCACTACCCATTAATGGTAAACCATGTCTTCCCATTTGACTTAAAGCTTTCACAATTGATAACTTCAAATGACCATATAGTGTGTCCTCTTCATCAATATATCTATATCTGATACCCTTTTCAGATTCTATGATAGTTAGTTTTTCACCATCAACAAATGGTACTTTTTCATCTAAGATAGAAAAGTCACCCGTTACTTTTAAATATTCATAAGTAACATAAACTAACCATAAATAGTCATCAGTGAATTTAGTTCTTGAACCAAACATAATTTCTTCATGCCACCAGTGAAGGACATCTCCCTCTTTAAATTGATGTTTAGCATGAGTTAATATTTGATTTCTAGTAAAAGATGGATCACTGTAGACTACTCCCATAACATCCTGTAATTGATCTCTAAAGCCTATCGCACCACCTACTTGATAGAAGCCCGCTTTCGCTAATAACCTTGATGCATATGTTTGATATAAAGCCCAACCATTTAGAGCATAATCAAATGTTTTATCTGGGGTTGAAACAGTAATGGTTGATAATAATTTATCCCAATACTTAGTTACTGTTAAAAACTCATTATTGATTGCTTCATTATTATATTTTTTAAGTGATGCAGAAACATTATCACAACCAAGCATAAATGAGAATGTTTTGTTTGAGGATGCCTCTACTTCAACATTTACAGTTACACTTTTATTAATAATATCAGAATCATTAAACTCAATAATTGGTTCTGTCGCAGATACAAAGACACTTGCATCATTAAAGGTTGTATTATATTTATTCTCTACATATAAACAATTATTCTTTTTATCAAAACTAGAAGATATAAAACGACTAGTAAGTTCTTCCGTAACACCTAACACCATACTTAAGACTAAATCAACTTTAATCATTTGTTTTGTTTTTAAATTGTTTTTAATGTTTATTTCATAGAATTTAACATTATCATTACGTGCTACAAAGACTTTAACAAAGGCTTCATATTCTTTTGTTTTGCTGTAGAATGTTGAATATCCAAAACCATGTTTAACTAAACTAGGTTTAAAGCTTTGATTATTTATAACGATGTTTTCACTACGGGGATCCCTCGTTGAGTCATTACTCCATGAGGTTAGTTTAAACTCTCTACTATTATAAGCATAAGTAAAACCACCCATATTATTACTTACAATGGTTCCAAAATTATCATTCGCGATAACATTAACCCAAGGTGTTGGAGTGTCTATTTTATCAAGTATATATTCTCTACCGACATTAGTAAAACCACCATAACCATTATATAATTCTACATCCTTAGGTAATGCTACTTCTAAACTAACAGCATCTTCATTCTTATTTGAAATAAGTTTAACCTCATCAATCAGATTATAAGTTTGTTCTGCAAATGAACTACTACTTGAAGCATTTAAAGAAATAGATGCTACTAAGTTTAATAAGACACGTTCTTCTTTGCTTATATTTGAAGAAGATACTAAGAAGACATCACCAGGTATACCCTCAAAATTATTTGAATTATTAATTTGATATAACAACAAATTAATATGCTCACTAATAGCCTTTTCATTAATATCTTGATTATTATTAATAATAATAAAATCAATCGCAAGGGCTCTTACTTTGTAAAACTCATATGCTTGTAAAGCCTCTTTCACAAAACCAATATCTTCAATCTCATCAATCTCTATTAAAATAATCGGCCAATCACCTGATATACCAAACTTCCATAATCCCTCTTGTGATAATTGATTTGACGCAAGTAGCTTCTTTCTTTCTTCAGTTGATGGTAATGATTGGAAAATATATTTTAACATCGTATTATATAAACGCATTTGATTAGCATTTAAATTAGCATATTTAGTTCTAATATTATTTAAAACAGTTGCCATATCAAATGCTCTATCAATTGAGAACTCATCTTTATATTCATTTACAATTTCCATAACTTGTTCTCTTGATTTACCAAAACCAACAAGTATATAAAGTTTTACTTTTTCTTTAGCTTTAATCGTTATTCTTTTTCTAATACTCATTATTGGATCAAGTGACGCTCCTGTTAATTTAGATAAATCCTTTTTGTTAACTATAAGATCAGGATTTGATAATGTTCTATTACGACCAATAAAGTTCGCTCTAGAAGTTTCATAAAGAAATGAATCATATTTTTCATCTTCCATAAACATTCTATTAATTACATAATATCTAGTATTTCCTTTTGTTCTAGATTTTCTACTAAAGATTAATGATGATGTACCCTGATCAATCTCACTTAAAATAGTTAAGCCATTAAATGCTCTATGAGCAACATCTTCATCATTACGACTCATAATAACTTCACCATAAGAAGTAACTTCTAATGTAACATCATTATTTGAATTGTTTTGAAAGGTTACTTTTCTTAATTCAGCATTATAATCTTTTACAACCGTAATTTCCGTACTAGTTATAATATTATCATCTTCTCTTAGATATTTAATACGGTCTGAAGCGAAAGTTACCTTATAATTATTTGGTTTAACATTTAAAGGAGCATAGGTATTAGACCACACTTTATTATTATTAAGATTTCTAATATATAAGAATAAACCATAGTCATCATCACTGACTTTCCTAAATCTATTTATTTGAAGATTCTTATATTTACTAAAACCATTACCTCGATCATTTAATAAAACTGAATAAAAACCATTTGATAAAACACCAAGTTCAGATATTTGATTTATAGTATCTACTTCTCGCATATCATTTTCTTGTTTTTCTTTTGAATATTGATATTTTTTATATTTAGCAATCTTCAAATCAATATAAGTTTTAATTTGAACTTTTTCTTTAAGAAGCATCTCAATAGATTGAACAGTCTTATCATCGTGGAAATGTTCTTGTATAACATTATCTTTCAAATAATTAGTAAGACTTGCTAAAATCATACCTTGATGATGAGCATAATAATTTTTAATAACAACATCATCATCGTAATCATAAGCTTCAAAGAAGCCATATTTTCCATACATATTTAGTTTCTTTAGTTTGTTTATATTATCATATACTTCTCTATCATCAATCCCAATAGCCATGATTGAACTATATGGAGATATAACAATAGGATAAGAAGCACTCTCTTGAAATTTTAAATATGGAATACCAAATGAATTATATTTATAGTTTTGAGAATCATCTAATTCATTATAAGCAGATTCTGATATACCCCAAGGTAGATCTGGATCTATTTCTCTAATAAACTCTCTCTGAGCAAAATAAGCATAGTAATAGGTTTCATCTAACAAAGTATGTTGATAAGTCTTCATAAAGATTAACGGCATAAAGTATTCAAAAGCAGTTCCAGACCAAGAAGCTACACCTTTATAACGTTTATACTTAGTTAAAGCTTTGTCTAAACAAAACCAATGTTTATATGGGACATTTCCCTTCGCAATAGAAATAAAACTTGTAAGTCTAGCTTCTGATGCAAAATTATTATAATGATATGAAAGCAATGTTTGTTCACTATAATTATAACCAATACTAAAGACGTCTAAATCTTTATTATATAATTTAGTGAAATCCATTTCTTCGATTAACTTTTCAACACGAAACAAAGTCTCCCTATTTCCTTGTTTTTCTAAGAAACTCTTAGCAACATATAAGCACGCTAATAAATTACCCGTATCGACGGTTGATATAAAATATGGATGCATTTTTCTCATTGTATAAATGTTATACCAGTTATATAAAAGACCATTCCATTTTTCTAACTTTTCAACGCTTTTTACAATATTACTAATCATTGTCACAGCTTTATTACTATTTATTAAACCTAACTCAAAGACCGATACAACACTAACGATAGAGAATCCTATATTAGTAGGAGATGTTTTATGATCGACCTTTTCTTCTCTGTTTAATTGATAATTGTCAGGAATTAAATAATTATATTCTTCACAAATTAAATCATCAAAATAACTCCATGTTTGTGTAGCAACATTCATTATCTCAGCTGTTTCTCTCTTATCAAGATCTTTGTTATCCTCTACTAAATTACGACTAATTAAGAACAGTAAAACAGGAGCTAAAAACCAAATAATTGCAATAACACAAGCAAGTTCAATCTCAGTAGGTTTAAAGATAACTGCTAAAACAATTAATAAGACAGCACAAAGATAATTTGTTCTAAAAGCTTTCATATATGTAGATAAATTATTTTTAAGTGTCTTTTCAACCTCTTCAGCTGTAATCCAATTAAGTAATCTCTTTTTACTTATAAACATACGATATAAAGCTTTTATAATCGAATCAATATATAAATAAGCTTCATAAGGAAGAACTGCTAAAACAATTAAAGATTTATTTATAACAGCAAAAACACCCTTTATTAAATTAAGATAATACTTTAAGAACATATCATATTTATTTCGATATAAAATCTTGGAAATTAAGTAGAAGAAGATTGGAATCATAATTATGATTGATACTAAAATTAAATAAGCAGAAGCATTACCATTGCCAATCGTAAAACCATAGAAAATAAGTAACAGTAAGAAAGGACTTAATAAACTTCTTCTTAAATTATCAAAGATCTTCCATTTAGAAAGAATTGATATAGGATTATTAACAGTTTCTCCCTTAGCATTTTTAACTTTTTTCTTAAGCCAACCAATTATTTGCCAGTCTCCTCTATTCCAACGATGATGTCTTGAAGCATCATTTAAATAAGCGCTTGGATAATCATCAAATAATTCGACATCATTAATAAAGCCACATCTTAAATAATTACCCTCTAATAAGTCATGACTTAAAATAAGATTGTTAGGAAAAGCATCACCTAAGACTTGATCAAAGACCTCTAAATCATAAATACCTTTACCAACAAAACTACCCTCATTAAAGATATCTTGATATAAATCAAATGACGCTGTGGTATATATATCTAAACCACCTAAACCAGCAAATAATTGAGAATATTTTGATTTACTAGTAACCTCAACATCGACATTAATTCTGGTTTGCATAATCCCATAACCACTTACAACCTTGTCTTTCTCTTCAGATAAAACAGGTCTATTAAGAGGATGAGCCATCGCACCAATCAATTTAAAGGCCGTATTTAGTACTAATTTAGTATCTGTATCTAATGTTATAACATACTTAATAGGAACATTAAGATTACTAAAAGTATGACAATTAAAATATTCTTTCTTTTCTTTATCCGTTAATTTATTTAATAACAATTTATTAAAATGATGAAGAGCTCCTCTTTTTCTTTCAAAACCCAAGAAACATTCTTCACCCTCATTATAAAAACGATTACGATAAACAAAATAGAAAATATTCTTACCATATTTCTCATTTAATTCACTAACTTTAGAAAGCCCAGCCTCGATGATTTCTTTATCTACTTCAACATCTTTAACCTTCTCACTCGTACAGTCTCCTAGTAAGGTAAAATAAAGATTATCTGTTTTATTAGATAAATAATAAAGCTCTAAACTATCAAACATTTGTTGTACTTTCTTTTTATTACTAAGAAGCGTTGGTATTACAACCATCGTACTAAATTCCTTAGGCAAGCCATCATCAAACTTCACTTTAAATAAGCTGTTAACATTATCATAATGCATTAATATTTGAGTAATAGATTCAATAACTAAGCCACTAATAGGTACTAATAAAATAAAGAATGATATCATACCCGCATGTTTTGCAATCTCAAACGATAAAATGAAAGTTAATAATAAAATAACTAAAATATAGATTCTAGCTCTAAACATATAATTCTTTGGTTTGGATAAATACCAACCTACATGTTGTTTCTCTTTATTAGCAGTTTCTACAATCTCTTTAGTATATTCATATTCACTTATGTTTCTTTTTCTAGCATTTAAGATTATTTTTTCGCGATATTCTCTCTTACTATTATCAAAGATATTATTATAAACATTAGCATTTTCACTTATCAAAGTCTTTTCTGCATAATTTGTATTTTTATATAAATCTTCAATCTTATATTTAGAAACTTTCTTTAATGAACCAAATAAATTAATCATTAAAAAGTTATCACTAGCCATTTCATTATGTGACTGTTCAATTAACTCTCTTAATGATAAATTTTCCTTTTTTAATAATTCATTTAATTTAACAAAGGCTGCATCAGCTAAAACACCTAATTCTTTTAATTTATAATTAAGTTCTTCAATATAATAAGGATGTTTTATCATTTCCTCATCGATATCTATGTATTTTTCTAATTCAAAAGATTCATCACCTATGTTATTCGCAACCACAGTAAAAAGATGATCAACATCAGCTTTTTCATTTAGTCTCTCATCTAATCTTTTACATAATACATTTAATTCAGAAATTAATACCACTTTTATATAAGTATATATTACATTGATTTCATAATAAGAAAAATAATCTTTTGTTTCTTCTTGATAAATATTTAATTTATCTATTAAAGATGGCATTTTAACTTGAAAATCATTAGTCTTAAGAATGTTATATATTAAAGCATATAGCGCTTTCTTTCTTTTACCTTTCATTTGTTTCATTACTTTGCTAAGATATTCATCACTAATATTTTTTTCTTGTTCACTAATTATATAATAATTATCAATAAGCCATTCATTAATACCACCAATACTTACATTTTCTTTGGTCTTCCTTATTAACTTTTTATAATATTCGGTAATTTCTCGCATTTCTCTTTTAAAATTTATTAATCCCACTCTACTCATAATTACCTCCTTAGTATTTTTTATACTTCTCTATTATACCATTCATTTGCTTAACCTTCAAATAAATAAACTACAGGTATAATTCACAGAATTATCTTAATTTAAAAACTAGGTTTTCTTTTAATACTTTACTACGGCCAACTAATTCTTTATTATCCCACCCTATGCATTTACTGCCGTTATCACCAGTTTTTTCATAAGGTGGTATAGGACAACCCTCATTTATACAATTAAGACAGTTTATGCCAAATAAAGCACGTTTAAGACTTCGATATTCAGTTATAGACAATTGAGCAGCTGCTTTCATGTAGAATTCACTTTCATCTTCAACAATATTTCTGATAATTTCAAGCAATTTCTTTTCCTTTGACATGTTTAAAAACCCTCCTAAGTTAATTACATTATAGCACGCAACTATATATTTGTGTAAATTTCAATTATCTAAAAGGACTGCAATTACTTGCAGTCCTTTTATTTTAATTTTAATATATTTCTCTCTCTTAAAACCTTACTTCTTCCAACATATTCTCTATTTTGCCAACCGATACAACCATCACCCGCATCACCATGTTTTTCATATGATGGTACTGTGCAACAGCCATTCGTACAGTTATAACATCTCATTCCAATTAAAGCTCTTTCTATATATTGATATTCTTCAATGGATAACTGATCCGCTACGGCTATATAGAACTTTCTTTCATTTTTAATAAGATTTCTAATAATCTCAAGCAATTCTTTTTCCTTATACATATCAAAACCTCCTATTTATTTTACATTATAACATATATATAAATTTCAAGTAAATTCTTAACCAACTAAAAAGACTGCAATCACTTGCAGTCTTTATTAGTATCAATTAAATTATTTCTTACTTTTTACTTTTTCATCTTTTTTATTAATAAAGAACATTACGCCACCAACAATAAGCATGTTAGCTAAAGCTACATATAGAGATAAATACTTATAATAATCACTATTTTCATTAGATAATTTATAATTATCATATTCTAGTTTACAACGTTGATCTTTTGTTTCATCTGTTAAGTCTTTATCCTCCATATAATACTTACAATTAGCAATTTTATATTGCTCATATGTATAATTTCTACTTGGTTCCTTCAATACCAATTCAATGATACTACTACTGACAACTACAGTAGCACCAATAAGCCAGATTAGTAAGATAGCATTAGTAATTTTAAAAATAATTTCCTTGTCTTTACTAAATAAATACATTTATCTTCATCTCCTCTATTATCATTATATATGATAATTAATTTTTATACAATATGTTTCATTTATACAAAGTTATACCTGATTGGCAAACTTTTTTTCAACATTTTTGTATTCTTCTATTTCATTAACAAAAATTGATTGTTTACTTTTTGGAACTAAGAGATATACTTTATTTTTTGTTCTAGTTAAAGCCACATAAAAGAGTCTACGTTCTTCAGCATAATCTATTGATTCATCATTTTTTGGTCTTATTAATTTTACTAATGGCTCATCTTCAATTTTAGATGGAAAGCCATATTTCTCATCTGATAAATTCAATAATATACAATGATCACATCCTAATCCTTTAGCTTTATGAATTGTTAAAAATTTCAAATTAGCTTTCGGATACTTTTTTGATGTTATCCTTTCACCAATTATATTAAAGAGATTATCATTTTGAATCGTATATATATCTTTTCTATATCTCCCTAGAAGCAAGATTTTGCTTTTAGGATGTCGGGAATAAATATGATTAATTATATCGTTTACAATTTTAGATCTTTGAATATCTGCTTTTCTAAAATCACTATCATCATAAATAATTATCTCTACAGGATTATTTAAATGTTTACTTGATTTTAATTTCTTCTTAACTTGATATTCATTCTTTAAAATAAACTCACCAGCTATATCTATTAGTTCCTGACTATTGCGATAAGTGTTTTCTATTGGAACACTTTCAGCATTTTCTAAATTCTTATCAAAATCTTTAAATAAATCTATTCTAGCTCCAGAAAAACCAAAGATTGATTGCCAATCATCACCTACAGCCATTATTTTAGCATCAAATAATTTTGACATTCTTTCAACCAGATTAAACCTTTGACTAGAAATATCTTGGTACTCGTCAATAATTAAATATTTATAATCTACTCCCAAGCTTTTCTCTTTCACATTTGGCATAACAGTATATGCTTTTATAATCATGTCATTAAAATCTATCTTTTGCATTTCTGCTAATTTCTTTTGATAGTTAATATAAAAGTCCCTCATCACTATTAATTGATCTTTTAAAATGCCTGTATTTTCTTTTGTTAGATTATCAAAATTATCAACATTAAAGTTCCTTTGTTTAAAAAGATTAATAAAGGGAATTAGCATCTTTTCAATAAATGTGTTTATATAACCATCTTTATTTGTATCACGTAAAGTAGTAAATATTTCTTCATCACTAAGGCGATTAAATTGATAACCCTTTTTAATCAATTGGTCTTTTAAATGACTTAGATATGTTCCGTCTTTATATTTAGACTGCGTTATAATAAAAAGGTTTTTATTATATCCCTGGTTATAAAATTCCGTTTTTCTTTCCATCGTTTTGAGATATGATCTTAATGTCTCTTCGTCATACATATAATTATTTCCTTCTTGATCTACCCCAAAATGTTCAATATAATTTTCTTTTCCAAGTTGAGATATAAAAAAATCTGGTCGTAGCAATTTCTTTGGATCATTGTATTTTCTTTCATATTCATAATCTATTCCATTCTTATAAAGGAAATTAGCGATATCAACTTCCTCTTTCGAAGCTAGATATTCACCTCTTATTGATTTTTTATATGCTCTTCTCTTCTTTATTTGACTGTGATTATATGTTTTTAAATCAAAACCACTTTTTATCAGATTTTCATTGTAAATACTATTGTGATATTCTTCAAAATTGGAAGAGTTCTCCCACCCTTTACCAAATCTTAGAAACTTACTAAAAGAATGCTCAAATAACTTGAACTTTTCTTTATCAACAAATAACTCATCTTTTATATAATTAGAAAAAATGTTATATTGCATTTTTTCGTCTACTATTCCATTGAAGTTTTCTCCACTAGCTCTTATTATTTTCAAACCTAAGCTATGAAAAGTATGAACATCTACTCCTTTTAATCCGAATTTATCATGAAGAGTTTTTTCGATTTCTTCTGTTACTTTTTTCGTAAAAGATAAAACTGCTATTTCACTTTGTTGATATCCACATTTATCAACCAAATATTTAACTTTTGCAATCATGGTTGTTGTTTTACCACTACCAGCCCCAGCAACAACTAACAGATTATCAGCATCATTTAAAATAGCTCCCCTTTGTTGTTCATCCAATTTTATATTTGGATCAACCTTTTCAAACATTTCATCAAAATACGTTTTATTTTCAACTAACTTTTGTTGTAGAATTATTTCGCTAGAATTTTCTCTATTAAGTGAGTTAATATGATCACCTCCAATTAAAACAATTGTTTTACTTAAACGATTACAAGTTGTTAAGTTTTTCTTTTAAATAGTTTTGTAGATTTTTATCTACGCAATATACATAACAACCTTTCATTCCCCTTGTCATTAGAGTTTTATATGTATTCTTTATTATCTTGTCAGATACTTTTAGTGCTTCCTCTGGATTCCTATTATACATTGCTTTAATACCAAATAATGATTTATCAGTGCCCGCCCTTTTTGTGAAATCTGTTACTATTTGACCGTTTTCATATCTTATATCTTCACCTATTATCACACCAACATAATCGAATTCTAATCCTTGGCAAGTATGAATGCAACCAATTTCTTTAATAGAGTCAGAATCTATTGCCCAAGTACTACTATTAGCTAAATTCCAGCTCATTCCAAAGTTATGTTCAGGTATAACAACATCATGAATTTCACTATTGTTTTTAGCATTACTAATCCAATTCCAACAATATCCAGCGACCATTCTTGATTTATTGTTTACATCGTTTTTTTCGGATATTAATTCTTTTAATTCATTTGGATCGTCAAGCACCTTGAAATCATAATCAAAATCAAAATTATAATTAGCTGTTTCCCTAATATCTAAAACATTATCTAACCAATTTAGATAACCATCAGACCCATTACATCTAAATTGTGATTCCAATTCTACCACTTGTATTTCCGCATCTAATTGCTTTGCATATTTTTCTATAACATCCAAACTACCAATATCTGAAAGAGTTACTTTTTGATTCTCATCTAAAAAAAATACAGAAAATTTTGAAGCATGTATAATTTCTTTAATTTGATTCTCACCCTTGTTTTTAAACATGCCTGATTTGGCATTTAATCTATGTGCCTCATCCACGATCAATGCATCAAATATATTTTTTTCGGAATCCACATACATTCCAGAGCCTTTAAATAAGTTCTTTATGTAACTAGCTTTAAAATTACCTTTTAATCTATCATAAAAAACATTTCTAGGTGCAGCATTCTTAGTAATATAATTAGTAACCATATTTTTATTTGTTAATTCAACTAATAAATTAATGGCCAAAACCGACTTTCCAGTACCTGGTCCACCATTTACTACTAGCACCCTCTTTTTTTTATCATTATAAGACTTATTAGCCAAATCTAAGGCTGTCTCATATACTACTTTTTGCTCATCAATCATAACAAACTCTTTGTTACCATTTAACATGTTCTTTAATGAATCTTGCAGTCTTCTTGAAGGCCTGATCTTACCGTTTTCTATTTTATATAACAGTTCCTTATTATCACCGTATGTAATATATTTCTTTATAAATTCACGCAGTTTAAGTACATCACCCATACCAAATAATGGAGCATCATCGATATACTCTTTATACATTTCGTCCACTAACGCATCAGTTGGAGTAATTTTATAATTATGTAAATATGCACAAGGATACAAGTTAATTAATTCTTTTTGAACCGATTCGTTAAAATCCATTATTAAAGAAGCATACGACCAAGCCTGATAAGAGGGGTGAGTTACCTCTCTAAACCCTCCACCAACAAAGGTTTTAACGAGGCCATCCCTTCCCTCAACTCTAGCGCAAGTATCCCACTGCTTTAATTCAATTATTATTACAGAATCCTTATTATTTTTATCATACCCAGACAACATGAAGTCAACTCTTTTTGAAGTTGATGGAATATTAAATTCAATTGCAACACCAGAATCATCAGGTATTTCATTATCATTTAACACTTTATACATATATTCCATCGAATTCTTCCAAGATTTGATTTGAGCTTCTCCACTTCTTCCAAAAAATTTTTGATATTTTTCATGAATCTTTCTGGTTATATTATCAGTTAAAACATCATTAATAAATCCTTGTTTAATTCCCTCGTATACTAACATAATTATTCTCCTAATTTATTGTACTTAGTACTTACCCCTTTAGATTTTTCAACAGGATATTTTAATTTACTTTTTTCTAACTTATCTAAAATAATTTGATCTAAATCTACATTTAATTTATCTGCTAATAAGATGCAATAATTAGCAACGTCGGCAAGTTCGTCGCATACTTCCTCTTTATCAAAATTACTGTTCCATTGAAAACATTCTAATAATTCTCCAGCTTCAATAGAAATAGATTTAGCTAAGTTTTCAGGGCTATGAAATTGATCCCAATCTCTTTCCTGATTAAAATTAAGTATTTGTTCCTTTACTTCCATGTTAATCACCTATTTATATTATATCATATAAAAATATAATTTCTAAGCTTTTGTAAATTTGTGTTCAACAAAAAAGATATGCCTACACATACCCTCTTCTCTTCGTATTCGATTCTACAAGACTATAATCAAAATAATTTTAATTATTTATAACATCGTCAATTATTCCTTCAGAACATCTTTTATTATTTTTCTTATTTCAACAATTCGCCTCTTCTCAAATTCAGGATGATCCATAAACCATTTCATATTTAAGGGGGACGGATGTGGCAACACCAAAGCCTTTTTACCATTTAAAACATTATCCTTAAATACTAAAGTAGCAAAATCTTCATTAGGAAACAAATATTTTGCAGCATAACTTCCAACAATGACATATAATTTACATTTAACAAGTTCCAGTTCCTTTTTTAGCCATAAATCCCGACAGTTTTTAGAAGGTGGATTATCTTTACCGCTTTTGTTTTTACCTGGATAGCAATGACCAACAGAGGTAATATAAAAATTGTCTTCATTATAAAACTCTTCATCGGTTATTTGATACCATTGATACTTTAATCTTTCACCACTTGCATCATTAAATGATCTTAATGTTAAATGAACATTTTTAGATGGTGCTTGTGAAATGTGCATTATTTTAGAATTAGTTTTTCCAAATGTAACAGGATGCGGGGTAAAACCAAAACGTTCTGCACATAAACGGCATTGTTTAATTTTTTCCTTTAATTTTTCAAGTTCCACTTTTACTCACCTCAAATCGTACTTATAGTATTATCATTTTTTATTAAAGTATATCAAAATCACATAATAATTAAAGTGCTATCAAAACCAGTGTGTTACAAAAAGCCACGCAATTTCATATACTATAGTATATATTTTTGTTAAAAATAGAAAGGTGGTTTTATTATGGAAACTTATACGGTTTTGTCAGGGGATACTATGTGGCGAATTGCTAAGAAGCATGAAATTGGATTAAACGAATTATTGACGGCTAATCCTCAGATTACAAATTCAGCTCTTATCCTTCCAGGACAAATAATTAACATTCCTGGTAACAACGCATCAACTTATACAGTTTCGCCTGGAGACACTATGTGGAATATAGCAAAAAAACACGAGATTGGATTAAGTGATTTGACGGAAGCCAATCCTCAAATTGAAAACCCTTCTTTTATTCTTCCGGGACAAACAATCAATATTCCTAATGGTACTAGTACTCCCAGCACTCCTAGTACTCCTAATGATATAAGAGCATTAGAAAACGAGGTAATTAGATTGGTTAACATCGAGAGAGCAAGAGTCGGTCAACCAGCATTAACCGAAAACAATGAAGTAAGTCGTGTCGCCAGAATTAAATCAAATGATTTTATTGAGAACAATTATTTTTCTCATAATTCCCCTACTTATGGTACTCCATTTGAGATGCTTAGATCTTTCGGAATTAATTTTTCTGCAGCTGCAGAAAACATTGCACGAGGACAAAGAACTGCTGCTGAGGTCATGAACAGTTGGATGAATTCATCAGGTCATAGAGCAAACATTCTAAGTTCTACGTATAATCAAATTGGTGTAGGTGTTGCAAGAGCTAATGATGGAACTTTATATTGGACTCAAATTTTTATAAGAGATTAATATAGAATACTATATAATAAATAACAATAACTTTATAGAAAAAGACTTTCCAATTATTTGGAAGTCTTTAAATTATTAATATCCGCTAAAGATTCAAGCTGATAAATCACTACATAAAATACGTACTTCTTATGTACTGTTATTTTAAATATGATATTATATTTTTAAGTTATTAGTTTGTTTTTGGTTTCAAAACTTTAGTAATTTGCTGTTCCATTAATGGTCTAGCAAATTGTTCTTCTAAAGTTAAAACACTACTTTTATATCTATTATATGCAAATTGATAATCTCCATTCTTTATTGCATTTACACACACCTTCACAACATTTTGATAAATATAACTATATATTGAATTATTGTTTTCAATCTTATTAATTCCTTCTACTATAATTGGCGCAGTACTATAATAATAATCTATATCTTCTTTTGACACAAAACTATCTCTAAAATTTCTAAGTATAGTAAGTTCCTCACAATCATCATTAAATTTTTCTCGAAAGTGCTTAATACATGCAGAGGTTAAATAGCAGTTCCCTTCTGTTGTTGTTTTATCACCATCTGTTTTTTCGTTAATGTTGAAAGTTCCTTTTTCATAATCAATATTTATATGTGTTGAATTATGCTCACCTCTAGGATCCCTATCATATATATTTACATGTCCTTTCTCAGCATCATTATTAACATCAATCCATACTCCTTCTTTATTTTTTTTAGCCATTGTTTATCCCCCTCATTTCTAAAATTCTTTCCATTAGTTCACTAAATCCGAATTGCAAATCTTCCGCAAATATAAAAATATCAACTTTTTCATAACATTCATTAGCAAAATCAACTATTTCTTTTTCGCTAAATTTAAAATCTATTTTATCAATATTTTTGTGCATCAGATAATTCTCATATTGGTTAATAAAATCCTCAAGGTATTCACTAGAAGTTTGTCTTATTTTTTCATCAACAGTCTTTTTTTCAATGCATAATGCTGAAGCTATTATTTTTCTGAACAAATTAACAATTTCATCAAAATTATTTACTTTTTCTTTCATTTTTTCACCTTTCTAGAAAAAGTGGTGAAAAATGTACAATCACCACTTTAATTCCTGTCAAATTTTTATCGGATAAATGGGTGATTTTTTTCACTTTGCACCTTATTACTTCTATAATCATATTAACAAAATATATAATACTATTCAACTATTTATCAAATGTTATTTTTATTTGGTATATTTTAATAACCATGTAAAGGATTCAAATTTGTTTTTATCATTATTCTTATAAAAATAGCTCCCTTCAGTTTTTTAAAGTTATATTTATTATACAACTTTCTGTCCAACTTTTGGAAGCCATTTTATTTCAACTTGGTGTCCCCTGGGGGATTCGGACCCACGACCCACTGATTAAGAGTCAGTTGCTCTACCAACTGAGCTAAGGAGACACGTAATACACTATGGTGAACGATGTAGGACTCGAACCTACGACCTCTACCCTGTCAAGGTAGCGCTCTAACCAGCTGAGCTAATCATCCACAAAGCATATTTATTTTACAACACAATCTCTAAAAATACAACCTATTTAATATAAATTTTGATTTTTATAAGTAAATTAAAGGCAACTCATGGTTGCCTTTAATTAAAATTTTCTTATTTTTCCTTTAGCGCCTTTTAAACCGTTATAATTTTGTAAAATGTTTGTTTCAAATGAATATATCATCTTAGTTTTTCTCTTATAATCTTTAACAGCTAAAGAGATTAAATCATCTAATAGAGTTGTATAGTTCTTACCGACTGGTTCCCATAAATAGAATGATAATGATCCTGGGATGGTATTTATTTCATTTATATATACTTTATTCTTTTTCTTATCAATTAAGAAATCAATACGACAGACACCTGCTGAATTAAGAACTTTAAATGCTTGTTTTGCTAAATCTCTTACTTCTTTTCTCATTTCATCATCTATACTAGCAGGAATCTTTCTATTAGTAGAAACCATTCCTTTTGATTTGCCACCCTTTGAATTACCTAAATATTTATCTCTATAAGTTAAGAATTCATCAGCACTTATTACTTCTTCTATTTCACTTGTTTGTTGATATTCATAATTACCTAAAACACTACAATTAACTTCAACTAAGTTTTCAACTACTTCTTCAACAACAATCTTAGGGTCATATTGCATAGCCTCTTCAATTGCAATTTCAATATCTTCTATTTTCTTAACTTTACTAATACCTACACTACTCCCTAATTTTGAAGGTTTTACTATAACCGGGAAAGTTAATTTCTTTATTTTATCTATTACAGCTTTTGAATTATCTTTATATTCAGAATCAAAGAACCATTCATATTTAGTAATAGGCATTTTTTCCGCTTCAAATATTTGTTTCATAAATATTTTATCTTGACCTACGACAGAAGCATAAAGATCACTTCCTACAAATGGAACACCAACTAAATTTAAATATCCTGCTACGGTGCCATCTTCAACATTAACACCGTGGACAATTGGTAAAACAATATCTATTTCTTCAACAACTCTTCTGAATCCCTTTAGATTTTGTAAAACACATTTACCATCTTTATTATATAAAACAACCTTTTTAGCATAACGTTTCAAATTATCTAAATCTTGATAATTCTCTATCTCCTTTAAGAGATTACCAGTATACCATTCTTTTTCTTTTGTTATATAAATAGGGATGATTTCATATTTATCACTATCTAATGCTTTCATTGCTTGAACTGCTGAAATAATACTTACTTCATGTTCAACAGTTTCTCCCCCGAAAATAACACCAACTCTTAATTTCATTTTCTCAACTCCTACTCGTTAAATATATCAGGTAAATCATTTTCTAGCAATACATACGTATCGCCATCTTTTAATTTTCTCATTAATGTAAATGCCTCTTTTACATCATTTACAATATGAATATTTTTATTAGGATACCCTACTTCTTTTAATCCATCTTGGATTGGTTTTGTTTGACTTTTTCCAACTAATATAACTTCATCACATGCTTTAGATATTTCAATACCAAATTCTTTATTAAGATCATATTGTTTACTTCCTAATTCAATCATTCCAGGGGTTACAATAATCTTTTTACCTGGCATCATACCTAAGACTTCAACCGCCATCTTAGAACCAATTGGATTAGAATTATAAGCATCATCTATTATATTTATATCAACATATTTTTTTAATTCAAGACGATGTTCAATAGGTTTAACTCTTTTAACTGCTTTTTGTAATTCTGGAATAGTTATTCCTAATTCATATCCTAGTGTAATCGCTGCTAAAATATTATATACATTAGCATACCCAAGTAATTTTGTTTCAAACTGATGTTTCTTTTTATCACCTTTAAATATAACATTAAAGGTTGTACCTTCATGTGTTACTTTTATATTATCTGCTCTTACATCAACATCTTTATTATCGATACCAATCCATTTTATTTGGCAATTATTTTTAAGTTTATAATTTACTTGTAATGGATCATCTCCATTAAGTATTCCAATACCATCATGGGGTAGACTTTCTATCAATTCAAACTTCCCTGTTTGAATGTTTTCTTGGCTTCCAAACAATTCTAGATGGGCGGTGCCAATTCTCGTTAGAATGCCATATTTAGGGTGAATAAAATCACATAATTCTTTTACTTCTCCCTTTTTATAAGCTCCCATTTCTGCGATAAAGACTTCTGTAAATTTATCTAAATAATTATTAACCGTAATCATTAAACCATATGGTGAATTAAAGTTCTTAGGTGTTGGTAGTGTTGTATATTTAATATTTAAAATATCACTTAGAATATTTTTACTACTTGTTTTACCATAACTTCCTGTAATACCTATTTTCTTTAAATTAGGCATCCTCTTTAATTTTTTCTTCGCTAAATTAAAATAATATAAATAAACTAGTTTTTCGATTGGAATATTTATTTTTACTGATAACCAAACGACGAAATATTGAAAATACGCTAGTAAGATAAGTGCATAGATATATATGTTTAATGATGTTGATTGATAATTATTTATAATTGAAATTATAGGTATTAAATAAAGAAGAATATTTGTTACTATGAGTCTTTTTACTCTAGCGGTAACTACTAATGGCTTCTTTGTACTTTCTTTTTCCATTCGTTTATAAGTAACGATAAATGTTATACCATAAACAATGATTGAACCGGAAGCAATAATAGTATTATTAGTTATGAATGAAATATATAACGCTAATAACAGTGGTAATAAATCTATAGCTTCAAATACTTTACTCCTATTTTTTAAAATCCATTTAAAATAACGATGATCATCATCATATAGATTTTGTTGTAACATATGTAGTGCTTTTTTTGTTCTTAAGAACATATATGCAAGCCATCCAACTAACGAAAGAATAAAATAAGTCATTACTTCACATCCTTTAAGAATTCATTTAAGATATTTACTGTTTGATCAAGTCTTTCTAAATATGCATAATGTGTACAACCTTCATAAACAATCAAACCACAATCTTTTATTGTACTTTCTATTACTTTAGCTTCATCTAATGGTACTTCTGTATCTTCTGAACCCCATATAAGGATTGTAGAAGCTGAAATCTTAGGAAGATATTCATACAAATTAGTATTAATTACATTAACTAATATTTGTCTCATAATAGGTGTTGCATTACGATAATCTCTAGATCCCATATGACGTTTTGCATAACCCTCTAAATTCTTTATAAGTGGTATCTTTTTCATTGTCTTTAATATTTTTAATTTAACATTAGCTTTTTTATTGCTTCTTCTAAATGGAGATCCAAATAAAACTAATTTAGATGTAGGTTTAGTAGCAGCATATATCATCGCGATACGTCCTCCAAAAGAGTGACCTATCAGAATTGGTTTTTTAATCTTGAGTTTTTTTAGTAATTCATCTAATACTTCATAATAATTATATACTGTAAATGCATATGGTGGTTCAGGACTTTTACCAAAACCTGGGAAATCAATGATTGTTATTCTAAAATCATCTTGTAATCTTCTTCCTATAGGATCCATCATTTCAATGTTTTGACCCCATCCATGTAGTAAAACAATATCTTTTCCTTCTTCATTTCCATACTGAACATAATTAATATATGTATCTTTTAAATTCATAAAATCACCTGCTTAATATTATTATATGAGATATTAACCCATAAGTTCATATGTATATTATACAACATAATGGCTTATATTAAATGACACTTTACACTTTTTTTATCTAAATTGTTAGCATTATAAAAGAATAACAAATATTTCTGTTATTCTTTTTAAAAATTATAGGAAGTGAGTGGAAAATTGATTTATTATTCCTCTTGAAAAAGTATCTGCCATTTTTAAAGCTTGATTCTCAACATCATCAAAGGCTTTGATATCGTCTTCGTAATTACCTGCTAAACGATTTGATGCTTGTTTTTTTACTAAATCTAAATGATTATATAACATTTGTCTTATATCGTTTTCAACATAATATGGATTAATACTCGCTAAATAAGATGCTATATCATCGGCATTTTTATACCAAGCTTTATCAAAAGCTGCTGCATTAGTTGTTTCCCCTGCTTTTAGTGAGTTTATTAATTTATTGCCAATAACAAGATGATCAGTAAATAATTCTTCAATTTGTTTTGCAACATTATCACCATAATATATTTTATATACATTTCCAATATCTTTAGGATTTCTTAGTAATCTTCTCGTAACAAAATCTAAATCTCTTAAATTATCTACTGTACTTATAATTAATGACCTCGTCCATATTGAATGTTGTTCCCACAGGTTACGCATTTTGTTCATTAAATCAACTTCTCTTTTAGTCATTGAATCTCCATTTAAACCACTACGCCCCGGATAAATAATTATTTCATCACCTATTTTTAATCTGTATGGATTTAAATATGGATTTGCTGCCAAAATACCATCGGCTGTTGTTTTATATTGTATTGCTAGTTGATATAAATTATCCCCTGGCATTAACTTATGAACTATTACATTTTGATTATTCATAATCCCTCCTTTACTAGTGATTTATCACTATTCATATATATCTTATGGTTTTATCTAATTTAGGTTAATATAAATCAAAAAAATCCTTTTAAAGGATTTTTTCTAATTCTAATATTCCGTCAATATATTCTTTAAAAGATGGGGATATTTTTATAATATGACTTCTGATTGCATCCCGATTTTTCTTATCTTTATATGATAAAGATACATACAAATCATTATTAGTATCAAAAGAAATTACTGCTCCGTTATTAAAATCAATTTCTACTTGCCCCTTCACAGCTAACTCAACCTCTTCAATATTAGACTTTTTAATGTTACTTGTTATCTTTAAAATTGTTTTTTCATCTTTTATTTCCTTAATTGTATCAGGTTCAACTAAATCGAGATTATTATCTTCATACCCTCTTATCGTTTTAGCTGTTTGAACTCCTCTTTCATTATATTTAATTGTTATATGATCTGTTTCCAAGATATCTATAGATCTATTTGAATATAGGACATATAATATTAATGTTATAACTGCTATGGATATAATTATAATTATAGTTTTCTTTTTATTGTTCATTGTTTCCTCCTTATAATTATTCTTTTCTATAATAATTATACCTTATGTGAACTTTATTACAAGATTCTTTTTCTAACTTTACAATGCTATATATAATTAAAAAGCATAATATATAAAGAAATATAAAGGTGGTGAGTCATTATAATACATGTTGTAAGACAGGGAGATACATTATATAAAATTGGTGAGTTATATAATATGGACTATAAAAAAATAGCTGAAGATAATAAAATACCTCTTGATAAAACGTTAGTTGTTGGTCAAACTATTGTCGTTATACCTGACACTAATACTCGTAAATATAAACAAATTACCGTTAATGGTTATGCTTTTACCAATATTGATAGAGTTATTTTAGATGATGTATTACCCTCTTTAACCTATTTAAGTATTTTTAGATATTCAACTGATCCTGATGGTAACCTAAATACCATAAATGATGAAGAGCTAATAGCTATAGCTAAAGGCAATGATGTTGTTCCTATTATGGTTATTACTAATATTGGTCTAGAGGATAGATTTGATAGTGATTTAGCTCACGCTATTTTAAATAATGAAGATGCTCAAAATAGATTAATAACTAATATCCTAAGTGTGATGAGGTTAAAAGGATATGGTGGGTTAAATATTGATTTTGAATATGTTTATCCAGAAGATAAAGAAGCATATATAAATTTCCTTAAGAAAGCGAAAACTGAACTTGAGAAAAATAATTATCTTCTTTCGGTTGCCCTTGTGCCTAAATATAGTGACGATCAAGAAGGTTTATTATATGAAGCTCATGATTATAGTCAAATTGGTGAAATAGCCGACTATGTAATTCTAATGACCTATGAATGGGGATATTCAGGAGGACCTGCAAGAGCTGTTGCGCCAGTTAATTTAGTAGAAAGAGTTTTAGACTATGCTACTAAAAAAATACCTAACAACAAAATGTTACTAGGTATACCTAACTATGGATATGATTGGACTTTACCATATGTTGAAGGTAACTTAGCTAGGTCAGTCGGAAATTATGAAGCAGTTGATATAGCTAATTACTATAGACAATCTATAAATTATGATTATGAAGAACAATCCCCTTATTTTAATTATTATGATTCGGATTCATTTGAACATGAAGTATGGTTTGAAGATGCAAGAAGTATTCAAGCTAAATTAGAGCTAGTTATTAAATATAATATTGAGGGTGTAAGTTATTGGAAAATTGACAAATTCTTTCCCCAAAACTATCTAATACTTAATCACTTATTCGCAATAAAAAATCACTAAAATATAGTGATTTTATTTTGTTTAAATATCTATTTAGTAATCAATTTCATTAGCTTTAAGATAGGCTTTTTTAAAAGCATCATAATCATCAATCAATTCTCTAAAATCAATTAAATATTGTTTGTAAACACCATCATCATACCAAACGTTTTTGGCATAACCTTCTTCTCCGAATTTCTCTTGTAAATGATTATAAGAATCTCTTATTTTTTCATCTAATGATAAATTGGAATTTCTGTTTAATCGATATTGATAAGTTCTTATTAATGGTTTAATCAAATCATGACTACGATCAGCCGAAGAAACTAACTTTCCATAATTACTTCTTGGTTCATATTTTATTGAAGCTCTATGATCTTCAATTGCTTCTGACATTAATTTTCTCTCATCATCAGAATAATATTGTTCCATAAACTTGTCTTCTAAAAACATTTCAGCTGACCTTTTTTCATGTTTCCCATCATCCATTATTCTACCAATGTCATGATAAGACGCAATCACAAACACGATATTTTGATCTAAATCCAATCCTAAATTATCTAATAAAGCAAAACTTCTATTTATAACATCAAAGATATGATCTAAACCATGTCCACTATCATCCTCAGCATACACTGAAAAAACATTTTTTTCTATATATTCATAAATTGTTGGATTAATCCTTTTTACAATAGTCTCATTTAATTTCATTTTCCATTCCCCCAAAATTATTAAAATATATATTCACCATCATCATATATAATGTAATACTGACTCTCATTAATACTGATTAAAATTGCATCATCTGTTCTATCGTGTTTAAGTATATAACAAGTAATTCCATCTCCACTATAAACTTCTGTCATTCCTTCATAATTAAGTAAATTAATATAATCTTCCTGTATCTTGTCATATGTTAATTCATTAATATTATGAATGATTAGTGCAGAGCCATTGTTTCTCACTACACTAGCTTTATAATTATCTAAATCTATATATACCACAGCATAATCATTATAATTAAACTCTATTTCTGCTTCTTTGCTTATCTTATTTATCTCATTTTTGTAAATCAAAAACTTTAATCCTAAAATTGTATAATATCCTAACCAAACTATTGCAATAAGAATGCCAATTGTAGTACTTGCCTTTTTAATTACCCTTATTGTTTGTTCTTTATTCATATTCTTTTCTACGTTGAAAACCTTTTTAAAGATAAACCAAAGCAAATCTAAAGCTAGTATTACACATAGTTGAAATTCATAAAGAAATGGCACGATAACATACTCTAAACCTGCCAAGCAAATAAATCCACCACCACATTGGCCATGTATAATATCTGCTTTTAAAAGTGAAGATAATACAAAGCTACTAATAATACATAATAATGTCCAACTAATACTAATTATTGTATAAAATTCTACATTACTTAATTGAAATGCTTTTTTAATTGTATTACGCTTTACCAAATATAATATTAAAATTATTAAACTTAAAAATAACCAAACAGTATCAGGATTAAATAAATAATCAGAAGCACCATTTTCATTAAGAAAAACATACGTAACTATCTGAATTAAAAATATTGATATTATAATTAATATTAATTTAAATTTACCCATTACCACACTCTCCTATCTATCTTATAAGTGTATATTAGCATTCATACAACAAAAAATCAATCCATTTCTGAATTGACATTTATTATACATAACTTTTTCCAGCTTTTGAAAGCCATTTCATATTCAATTGGTGCGGGTAAAGGGACTTGAACCCCCATGGATTGCTCCACTAGATCCTAAGTCTAGCGCGTCTACCAATTCCGCCATACCCGCAATTATGTGGTGGACCCTGTAGGACTCGAACCTACGACCGTCCGGTTATGAGCCGGATGCTCTAACCAACTGAGCTAAGGGTCCATTGCTTAATCATAATAACATATTCTTAATTTATTAGCAACATTATTTATTTGTTTTTATAGTAAAAAAGGAGATTTTATTCTCCTTTCTATTATCTTTCCATCATTTTTAATAAATTAATCTTAAACATATCACGTTCTGCATTAGCTTTAGATATAACTACACCATTACAAGTAGATAATTCTGTACGATGACCCTCTGATAAAATATCTTCCGGTGTTAACGTATTTAATAAAACAATCTTCTTTTCTTCATAAATAGTGTAATTTAATTTCATATCACCGTGAACTTTAGCAAATCTTTCATCTGTTGGTAATTTTAGTTCATATGTTTTAGTTTTTTCTTGACTGTTCATTGATACTAATTTACCTAAGATTTTACCTTCTTTTAAAGATGGGTAATATTCAAACACTAATTTCTTATAAGCTAGCATGTTGTATTTTTTTACTGATCTCTCTAGCTTCTTATATTCGTTTTCATTTAAATATTCAAACACATAAGCTTCCTTCATAAATTTCAACCCCCTAAATTTGACACACCATGTACCATTTCTTAAAGTGGCTAAATTATAGCATATTTATTCATTTTTGTCAAATTCTGTACACTTTTGGCAAGAATTGGCTGTACAAAACGGATAATTTATGCTTGCAATAACAGCTTTCATCATTTTACCTAAATCTTTTTCATTACCTAAGGCTTTTACCTTTAAATAGTTAGAACTATGTCCTATTAAATATCCATCTTCATAGTTTTCAGGTATAAAAGATAAAGTTTCACCTATAAAAGTCTTCATATAAGACAATTCTAATTCTTTTGATAAAGACATTAATTTATGTACTCTTTCCTTTTTTATTGATTCAGGGATTTGATTATCCATTAAGGCTGCTTTAGTTCCTTCTCTTTTAGAATAAGGAAAAACATGGAGTCCTGCAAAAGATATTTCTTTAATAAAATTATATGTTTCTTCAAAATGTTCTTCATCTTCTCCTGGAAATCCTACTATAACGTCAGTTGTTATAGCTATATCATTTCTAATTGATCTGATTTTTTCAATCTTCTTTTTGAAATAGTCTTTATTATATTTACGATTCATTGATACTAAAATATTTTCACTACCAGATTGTAATGGAATATGTAAATGATTTGCTATAATATCACTATTTTTAATAATATCTAATACTCTATCATTTAATTCTGTTATTTCAATTGATGATATTCTTAATCTCTTTAAACCCTCTATTTTTATAATATCTAATAAAAGATCTGCGAAAGCATAATCTTCTAAGTCAGAGCCATAATTACCTGTATGAATACCTGTTAAAACAACTTCTAGATATCCTTGTTTCACTAGATTAGTCATTTCATCTAAGGCTAATTCTTTTTTCTTAGAACGAATTCTGCCTCTTGTATATGGAATTATACAATAACTACAAAAGTTATTACAACCATCTTGGATTTTAACAAAAGCTCGTGTTCTTCCTTCTAAAAAGGATACTTCCATATCCTCAAAGGGAATATCTTCAATACTCCCTACGATATTTATATTTTCTTTGGTCTTTAAATATTCCTCAACTAATGAAACTATTTTATTTCTCTCATTAGTTCCAACAATAATATTAACGCCTAAGATGTCTTTAATTTCTTCAGTATTAGATTGGGAATAACATCCCATTACAACTATTATGGCATCTTTATTTTTCTTGATAGCACTTCTAATTATTTTTCTACTTTTTGAAGCACTCATATTTGTAACAGTACAAGTATTTATAACATAAATATCTGCTATATCCTCAAACTGGACTATTTCATAATTTTGTTTTTTAAATAAATTTAATACTGCCTGTGTTTCATATAAATTAACTTTACATCCTAATGTATAAAAAGCTACTCTCATAATTCACCTCTAAAAAAGAAAACCCCAAAGGGTTAATCTAAGTTTTTTCTAAAATTTATTAAATTATTAAGGAATGTTTCTTCTTCTTTGAATTCATCTTGTTTATATATCTCTGTTGGTTTTTTAATTAGTTCTGATTCAACAACAGTTTTAGTTTGATTTTGATTTTGACCTTGAATGCCAAAGACTGGCGAAATAAAGACAGATGATTTAAACTTTTTCTCCTCTACTGGTTCAACATATGGTTCTTCTTGATCTAGTTCTTCATCTACTTCTATCTTACGAACTAAATTAGGTAGTGAAAAATCTTTCTCTGGTTCTTTCTCAACAGGTTTACCTACTGATTTCATAAGTTCTCCATAGCTGATAATTGAATTTTCTTCTTGATCTTGTTCAAACTTTGTTAAATCCACAGCTCTATTATCTATAACAGCTTGAATCTTATCTGTTATTTCTTTTAGATTACGTGTTTTTTCATTTGTTTCATCAATATCCTCTATATCAAAATCTAATACTTCGGTATTTTCACTAACCTTATCATACTCTTTAACAATTTTACTATTAATTCTTTTTTGTTCTAAGAGAATAATTGTAAGAATACTGGCTATAAATAGTAATATTACAATTATATATATAATTAATTTAGCTTCGTTTGGTAATATTTCATAAGTAGTATATAAATCATTAAAAAATAATCTCAAATCAAATTCTAAAAACATTTTAACTTCACCTCATTAATTCATAATTTATAGCACTCAAAACAAATAACGGTGCTGTTTCTACTCTTAAAATAAAATAACCTAAAGATGTTCTTATAAATCCATTTTGGGCTAACAATTCTTCCTCATTCTGAGATAAACCACCTTCAGGACCAATAACTACTAATATTCTACCATAGTTTTCACATTTTGATAACACTTGTTTTAGGTTTAAAACAGCTTTTCCTGTACTACAAACGATTTTAACATCATAATCTTTTTTTATTAAATCACTTATTTTCATTACATTTAAAATATTTGGTATCACTGTACGATGGGATTGCTCTGTAGCTTCTTTACATATTTTTAACCAACGATCTATTTTTTTATCATATTTATTTTGATCAATTTTTATAAGGGTTCTAGATAATTCTAAGGGTATTATTTCACTAGCACCTAACTCCGTTGCCTTTTGTAAAATATAATCCCATTTTTGTTCTGTAACAAGTGAAACAGCGACTGTTACCTGACATGGTAATTCATTCTTTGATTCCCTTTGCTCTAATATTTCTAACTTTACATTATTTACACTTATTTCCATTATCTGGCACAAATGAATCATTTGATTATAAATTACTTCTATTTTATCTCCCGGTTTCATACGCATAACTTTATAAATATGAAAGATATCTTTTTCGTCTAAATCTAAATTTTTATTAAAAGCAAAATATCTTTGCATAAATATCACCTAATCTAATTATAGCTTTGTTAAATACATAATTCAAGTTATTAAAACACAATGTGCCATTATGTTGTATAATATACATAAGAATTTATGTTATAATTAAACTGATAGGAGCGATACTTATGGAAGAAGAAATTTTAGACCTAACGGGAAATGAAACACCTAAGAAACTTACTATGATAGAACGTTATGGTGAAGATATGACTAAAGGTGTCTATGTTACCAATCCTGCTATTGCAAGAGAAGAAGAAATAAAGAAAATGGTGTTAGCACTTTTAATCCCTGATAAATCTGCTATTTTAGTTGGTAAACCTGGTATTGGTAAAACAGCTATTGTTGAAGGACTAGCATATAAAATTCAAAATGGTGATGTTCCTGAAGCTTTAAAGGAATATAAAATTATTAAAATTAATATAACAGCTTTAATTGGAACAACAACAGAGGATGGAACAGAAGAAATGAAGCTTCAATCTTTAGTAGATGAACTTAAAACGCTTGATAAAACAATTTTATTTATCGATGAAATTCATAATGTTATTGGTACTGGTGCTGTTAATAGTTCTTTAGACTTTGCGAATATGTTAAAGTCTGGTCTTGATAGAGGTAGTATTAAAATTATAGGTGCTACAACAACTAATGAATTTAATCATTATTTAGTTAGAGATAGAGCTTTCTTAAGACGTTTTGAAAAAATTGAAGTTGTTGAACCAACAGCTGAAACAACCGTTAAAATTATAATTGGGAGTTTACCTAGAATTGAGAAAAAAACGGGCGTTAAGTTTAACTATAGCCCCTTTGTAGTCGAAAAAATTGTAACCTTTCTTGTTAATATGACAAGTGAATATAAAAGAATGTTTGAAACAACATCTAGATATCCCGATGTTTCATTTGTCCTTATTAGTAAAGCTTTTTCTTTTGCAATATTCGATAATAGTTCTGTTGTAAACTTTAAACATATCTGGCAAGCAGTATCTACTTGTCAGAGTATATATCCTGATGTATTAAAGAAAGAAAAAGAAGCCTTTAAAAAAGAATTTGTTAATTATTTACTTGAAGAAAATGTTAGGGTAAACGATTAAAAAGAACAGTTAAAAATTAATTAACTGTTCTTTTTTAAATTCTTATAATATTTATTAAATGCTTCATGGTTTTCAAGATTAGTTTTTGATAATGATTCAACCATCTCTTTTTGTTTGCGATCTATGCGATTTGGAATAATTACATTTACCACAACATACATATTACCTTTTCGTTTACTAGATACATTAACTACACCTTTATCTTTTAATAACAGTTTAGTACCACTTTGTGTACCTCCTGGAATGGTTAAGATAACTGTTCCATATAGAGTTGGTACTTCTTTCTTGGTACCTAAAATAGCTTCAGTTATAGTAATTGGTAAATTTAGGTATATATCATCGTCTTCTCTTTCAAACAGATCGTGGGAACTAATTGAAAACTCAATATAAACATCTCCATTAGGGCCTCCATTGTGTCCTGCTTCTCCCTTGCCTGTTAGTCTTAATTGACTATCTTCATCAACACCAGCTGGAACTTTTACAACTATTTCTTTAGTTCTTTTAATTCGCCCTCGACCACGGCATTTAGAACAAGTTTCATCATAGGTATAACCTTTACCACTACATGTTGGACAAGTTGTTTTGGTTAAATATGTTCCTAAGACGGTTCTTTGTTCAGATGTAATAGTTCCACTACCATGACATCTTTCACATCGCTTTTCACCCAGGCCTCCACGTCCATCACAGGTTGAACATTCTTCTTCAACATCTAACTTTATGGTCTTTTCAGTACCAAAAGCTGCTTCCTCAAATGATAGATGCATCTTCATTGCTACATCGTGACCTTTTTGTCTACGTTGCCCTTGAGTAGATCCACCACCAAAGCCAAAAGACGAACCAAAAATATCAGAGAAAATATCACTAAAATCAAAACCACTGAAATCAAAGCCACCTGCACCAAAACCTGCTCCACCATTAGCATTAAAAGCATCATGACCAAATTGATCATATTGACTTCTCTTTGTTGAATCAGATAATACTGCATAAGCTTCTTGTATTTCCTTAAATTTTTCCTCAGCATTAGGATCTTTTGAAACATCTGGGTGATATTCTTTCGCTAATTTCCTAAAAGCACTTTTTATTTCAGCGTCTGTAGCAGTTTTACTAACTCCTAAGACCTCATAATAATCTTTCTTTTTCATAACATTCCACCTAACTAATTATTTTAAAATTTTATGTGATTGGAAGAAAAAATAATATATTTAGGCAGAACAAAGATGTTTGCCCTTTAAAAGGAATCCCCTTTTAAAAGGGGATTTAATTTTATTTCTCTTCAAAGTCTGCATTGATTACATCATCATCTTTTTTAGTTTCATCTGCATTAGCTGAATCATTCTCAGCTGATGCTGCTTCTTGTTGTTGTTTTGCAGCTTCTTGATATGCTTTAGTTGCTAAAGCCATTGCTTTTTCATTAAGGCTTTCCATTTTCTTTTTAATATCTTCGATGTCATCACCTTTTAATGATTCTTTTAATTCTTCAATTAATTTTTCTGCTTCAGTCTTTTCTGCTTCTTCAACTTTATCTCCAAGGTCTTTTAGAGCTTTCTCTGTTGCAAATATTAGTTGTTCAGCTTCATTTCTTGTATCTACTTCTTCTTTACGTTTTTTATCTTCTTCAGCATTTGCTTCAGCTTCTTTAACCATACGATCAATTTCTTCATCAGTTAAAGATGTACTTGCTGTAATCGTAATAGATTGTTCTTTGTTAGTACCTAAATCTTTAGCTGTAACATTAACAATACCATTAGCATCGATATCAAACTTAACTTCAATTTGAGGAATACCTCTTGGAGCTGGTGGAATGTTTCCTAATTGGAATCTTCCTAAAGTTTTGTTATCAGCTGACATTGGTCTTTCACCTTGTAAAACATGAATATCAACGGCTGGTTGATTATCTGCAGCGGTTGAGAATATTTGTTGTTTAGATGTTGGAATAGTTGTATTACGTTCTATCAAGACCGTCATAACACCACCTAATGTTTCAATTCCTAAAGATAATGGTGTAACATCTAGTAATACTATATCATTAACCTCACCAGTTAAAACACCACCTTGGATAGCTGCACCCATTGATACTACTTCATCAGGGTTAACTCCTTTGTGAAGTTCTTGGTCAAGTTCTTTTTTAATTAATTCTTGAACAAGTGGAATACGTGATGAACCACCAACTAAAATAACTTGATTTATATCTTTCTTTGTCATCTTAGCATCTTTTAAAGCCTTACGAACTGGATCTAAAGTTGATTCTATTAAATCTCTTACTAAGTCTTCAAATTTAGCCTTTGTAAGTGTAAGGTCTAAGTGTAATGGACCAGATTCTCCTTGAGATATAAATGGTAGAGAGATTTGAGATGTAGTAACACCACTTAAATCTTTCTTAGCTTTTTCAGCAGCATCTCTTAAACGTTGCATAGCCATTTTATCTTTTGATAAATCTACCCCGTTTTCTTTCTTAAAGGTTTCTACTAAATGATCTACAATACGTTGATCAAAATCATCTCCACCTAATTTGTTATTACCACTAGTTGACTTAACTTCAAATACACCATCACCTAATTCAAGGATAGATACGTCAAATGTACCCCCACCTAGGTCATATACTAATATTGTTTGATTTTTATCTTGTTTATCTAAACCATATGCTAAGGCTGCTGCCGTTGGTTCATTTATAATACGTTCAACTTCTAGACCTGCTATTTTACCAGCATTTTTTGTTGCTTGTCTTTGGGCATCATTAAAATATGCCGGAACGGTAATTACAGCTTTAGTTACTTTTTCGCCTAAATAACTCTCTGCATATTCTTTCATATATGTAAGAATCATTGCACTAATTTCTTCAGGTGAATATTTTTTTCCTTCTGCTTCCACCTTTTTATCAGTACCAATTATTCTTTTAATTGATGAAATAGTGTTTGGATTAGTCACCGCTTGTCTTTTAGCAGTATCTCCTACCATCCTTTCACCATTCTTAAATGCAACAACACTAGGTGTTGTTCTTCCTCCCTCTGGATTTGGGATTATCTTTGGTTCCCCATTTTCTAGTACACTAACACAACTATTAGTTGTACCTAAATCAATACCTATAATTTTACTCATAATTTTTTCTCCTTTTCTTTTTATAAATTATTTACTTTGACCATTGAGGCCCTTATAATTCTATCTTTTAAGGTATATCCTTTTTGTAATACCTCTAAGACAATACCATCTTCTTTAGTTTCATCTTTATCTGTTAAAACAGCTTGATGAAAAGCCGGATCAAATGGCTGATCTAAAGCTTCTATCTCTTTTAAATCAATATCATTTAAAACATTTACAAATGATCCATAAATCATTTTAAAACCCTCTAAAAATTTAGATAATTCATCATCAAGATTTAAATCATCAAGATTAATAGCTCTTTCAAAGTTATCTAAGACAGGTAATAATTCTTCAACTAATTGTTCATTAGCGTATTTAACCATTCTCTCTGTCTCTTCATCTTTACGTCTTTTATAATTTTGTGTTTCAGCCTGAACACGAAGCAACTTATCTTCAAGTTCTTTTATTTTTGTTTCAGCTTCTTCTGTATGTGAAGAATTCTCATTCTCAACAGGTTCTATTACCTCTTCTTCTTTAGATACCGGCTTTTTTTTCGGTTCTTTCATACTCATAATCATCACCTTTCAATATTTTTCTTAATATATTCCAGAATACCTACCACACGATCATATTCCATCCTTTTAGGACCAATAATAGCCATCGTATGAGCTTCTCCATCAATAACATACTTTGTTTTAACAATGGTAACATCCTCATCTATTTTAGAATCTTTTCCAATATAGATATTAATACCACTATCATCCTCTTCAATACTATGTATTAATTCTTTATCCTCTAACTTATTAACAATATTTTTAATCTTACTTACATTATCAAATTCAGGTTGATTTAAAATGTTGTTTCGGCCAGCAAAATAAACATCATTCTTGATTGTAAAATCATTAAACGCATTATAAAATACATTGTATATAGCTTCATGTTGTTTTATATATTTACCAATAATAGGTTTAATTTCAAATTCTAATTTTTGATTAATTTCATCTATGGGGGTTCCAATTAATAAATTATTAATTAGATCAACCATTTTACGTATTTCTTCAATATCCATGTTTTCAGCTATGTTAATATTTTTATGTTCAACATGACCAGTATCAGTAATAACGAGTGCTATTAAATTAGATGCATCTACAGGGACAACTTCAACTCTTTTTAATCTGTTAACAGATGTTGAATTACCAAGAACAATCGATGCATAATTTGTTAGTTCCGAAATTATTTCGATACTTTTTAAAATAACATCGTTTAATCCTAGTGATTGATTATGAAAAATAGTTTGCAATTTTAATACATCTTCACCAGTCATCTTTTTAGGTTCCATTAAATTATCAACATAATATCGATATCCTTTTTCACTTGGAACTCTACCAGATGAGGTATGTGGTTTTTCTAAATAACCAATCTCTTCTAACGAAGCCATCTCATTTCTAACGGTGGCACTTGAACAATTTAAGATCTCACATATTGATTTAGAACCAACAGGATGAGCTGTTTTTATATAATCTTCAATAATCATTTTTAAGATAGTATCTTGTCTTTCACTCAGCATGTTACACCTCCTTTAAATGATGTACTACTATTATAATATTATGTGTTAGCAATGTCAATATATGAGTGCTATTTTTATAAAATTGTCGACTTTTTACAAAACAAAAGAAGTAAATGCCCTACTTCCCTTGTATTTTCTATACTATTATGGATTTACAGTAGTTGTAAAGTTTGTCACAGATTTAAGACTTCCATTTTCTAAAGTAAAATGCACATAGCTGAGATCTGGGTTAATAACTTGATTTTTATATCTGGGATCTTCTAAGTCAGAGGATTTAATATAATTTGCGGTAATCAAAGTAGATAAATAAACATCCAACGGTACTGTATTAGTGATATTAGCATCTAACTTTTTATCAATAACATAATCTTTTGCTCTTGTTTCTAATTGATTTACAACTAAGTCATAAGCATTATCTCGCGATTCAATTAAGAGATCTTGTATCTTAGGAATTGTTATTGTTGCTATAATTCCTAAAATTACAATTACTGCTAATAACTCTACTAATGAGAATCCTTTTTTCATATTTCTAGCCTCCTATAATAAGTTTATCTATTATTACTAAATAATCAATCTTGAAATAATAAATTATCAAAGCTGCTATGCTCAAGAAAGGACCAAAGGCAATTACATTAGTCTTTTTAATAGCTAAAATAAGTAATGAGACAGGTAATGCTATAAAAGCCCCTATAACGACTGCTAAAATAGCTGATTGCCAGCCAAGAGCAAGACCAAAGATAACCATTAATTTTATATCTCCGCCACCTAGTGATTCCTTTCTAAAGAGGAGATCACCAAATAGTTTTATTAACAATAATATAAGAAATGGTAATACAGCATCCAATAATAAACCACCTATTTCAGATCCAGTCATCAATCTCTCTATAACAAGCATAACCCCTGAGAAAAGAAGTAACTCATCAGGAATAATCATATATTTTATATCACTAATCATTACAATCAACAATGTTGACGCGAAAGTTAATGCTACAATAAGTTCGCCTGTAAAACCAAAAACCAAATATGATATAGCGAATAAAACTCCTGTTGCAAATTCAAAGATAGGATAAAACATTGCTATTTTTTGTTTGCACTTTTTACATTTACCTAACTGGATAATATAGGAAACAATTGGTATTAATTCCATTATCCCTAACTTTTTATTGCAGTTTGGGCAATGTGATGCCGGCTTAATAAGCGACATCCCATTTGGTAATCTATACCCTACTACATTATAAAATGATCCCATGATAGTTCCTAAAATAAAGAACATCATTACATAAAAGATTTCTATTGTCATAATCTCACCTCTTCTAATTTTATTCTAGTCCAATTTGACCATAGATACTAAACATTGGTAGAACTACTGATAATAAGATCATTCCTACGATACCTGCCAAGACAATAATCAAAGCTGGTTCAATGAATGCTTTTATTTGATTAACCGCATTCTCATGTTCCTCTTGATAGTATGTTGCAACCTTATCCATCATTGGTCCCGGCTGACCGGTTCGTTCACCAGTTACTAGCATTTCATATGCTACTATTGGAAATGCCCAATGATCTTTAAATGCTGCTGAGACAGATTCTCCTCTAGCTACGTTAGTTATGGCATCAAAAATCAACATTTTATATATTTCATTGGAAGTAATCTTACTAAGAATTTCCATACTACTAGTAATAAATACGTTATGATTCCACAAGGAAGCAAAGGTTTTAGAAAACATTGCTACTTCATTATAAATTATAATGTTTCCAAGAATTGGAAAATGCATTGCAAGCCATTGAATTATCATTCTAAACACCTTTACGTTTTTATACATAAAGTATACAGATAGGATAACGACAGCCGTTCCAATTATCAACCAAAGAGAGTTATTAATAAGGAAATCACTTAAGTTAATGACAGCTGTTGTTATAGCTGGAACCTCAGCATCGGCATCCTTATACATTTTAATAAATGAAGGTATTACAAAGGTTAGAATAAAGATAACAACCGCTATAGCAAAAACCATAATAACTGTCGGATATGTAAGTGCTGACTTCATTTGTTTTCTCGTCTTAGAAACAGAAGCATAATAATCAGCCATATCATCTAACGTTTCTGATAAGTTACCTGCCAATTCAGAAGATTTAACCATGTTAACCAACAATTTAGGAAAAGCCTGTCCTTGTTTTTCTAAGGCTTCACTAAGGCTAACACCCATTGTTAAGTCGTAAATAATAGCTTTATATACAGCTTTAGTATTGCTCTTTCTAGCCTGTTTTTCCAATATTTTAATTGAATCAACTAATGGAATACCAGATTTGATATATGTAGATAATTGAGCAAGAAAGAAAACTAATTCACTTATCTTTATCTTACGAGCCCCACCACCAGCAAGTTTTAAGCTCAAGCCTTTCGCTAATTCAATTTCATAAACTTCAAATCCTTCAGATAAAAGAAATGAATGGACGTCTAACTTTGAATAGGCACTTAACATTCCTTTTTCAACCTTACCACTAGTATTTTTAGCAACATAACGATATACAAGTTTTTCTTCACTACGCATAGCGTCCTCTGCATCAAAGTCAATTAGAAGCGTTTTACGTTTCATATCACGCCTATTAATTATATCTTTGACAAAACTAAGCGAATAAAACCACATTATAGCACTCTTCTTAATGTTTTCAGGAAGTTTAATAAGATACATAAAGCCTTCTTCAATTTTTAAATTGATTTTAGCTAAAGTTTCCTTTACAATACGACCAAAATTATCATTCAAATAGACGAATGGATAAATAAATATCTTGTAAAGAAAACGACCAAAAGCCTTTATTCCCATCAAAATATATGAGGGTATTCTACCGATAAACTTTAAAACGGCAAAAACGGCATTCAGAATAGCCGTTATAAGCTTCCCAAAATACCTGTAAATGACACCGACAAATAGAAAGTTTAAAAATTTGCCAATGTAAGTTAAAATCGTTTTAATAATAATGTATAGATATCTAAATATAAGTTTTATAGCTTTAATTGAATATATAAATAAATATTTAAAACTATTAATAATAAGTTTAATAATTAAACTTATAGCTTTAAGTAGTCCTTTGATTACTGCTGCAAGTCCTTTAAGTGTGTTGGTTATTATGAATTTTAGAAAATTAACAAACCGTAAAACAGTGCCCCTAAAAGCTTTATATAAGAAGAAAGCAATACTCTTCAATACTTTAAATAATCCCAAACCAAGAGCCTTAACCACTTCAGCTAAACCAACAAAAATATATTTTAAACCTTTAAATAAACCGTTAAAAAGAGACGCAAAAATCCTAAAAGTACCTACAAAAGTAACTTTTAGGCCAACAAAAAGCATCATTAAGAGCAAACCTATTTTTGAAATAAGCCACTTAATAGATAATCCAAAAACTCGACTTACTATTATTAAACCCTCTACTAAATACAACAATAAAGATCCTAAAAAATGAAAAGCTTCTTTAAGCAAATAAAAAATACCACTTAATACTACGCTGACCCCTATCATAATCCACTTAAAAGGCAATAACAAACTCCATAGATTCATAAAGTTGCACCTCCTAAGACGAGTTACCTATCATGATTACAATTATAGCATAAATGTCCTAAAAACAAAACTTTTTTTTAACATTATCATATATTAATTTAAGGAGGTATTCTTATGTTTAATCGTAATCAAATGTATCAACCATTCAATAGCTTTTACAAAGCAACACCAAAAGCGACTTTTAATTGGGGAGCAATGTTAAACAATACCCAAAAAACACTCAGTATAATTAATCAGGCTATACCTGTTTTTTACCAGGTAAAACCTATTTGGAACAATGCTAAAACAATGTTTAGAGTTATGGGAGAAATGGGTAAAATAAACGATAATAACAGCAATACTAGTACAAAAGATACCAATACCATTCCAGATAATAATCAACAAATATACAAAAATAACGAGCCTAACTTTTTCGTTTAAGCTCGTTTTTCAACTTTAATATTTCTATCCTTAATTTTTGTCTTTTTAAAACATATTTCCGAGGTATTTGTAAATACAATATCTCTTTTTTCTGGAGTTCGTAATTAATTAATTCAATGTAAAGTTTGCTTCTCTCTTGTCTTAAGAAAGGTCCAAATAAGTAATCCTTAGACTTATATTTTTTAGTACCCTTTTTAAAATTAATTATTACGTATATTATATTATTTTCTTTGATAAGTTCTTCTGCTGCAATATAGTATCCCAAGGCGCATACTTGTTTACGTAAACTAAAATAATCGGTATTAGATTGAAGAATTAAATCATCAACATTAGTTAATTTATCCTTATTATTGGTAAGTATCTCTAATATTTTAGGGCAACCTAAACCAGATATAATGACAGTATTTATCTCACTCTTTTCGATAACATCTAAACCATCACCCAATCGCAAATCAATTGCTTCTTGTACTTTATATTTAACAATATTTTTACGTGCTTGACTTAAAGCACCTTCTTTAACATCAACAGCTATTGCTTTAATATTAGGATTGTTGCTAACTAAATAAATATCTAAAAGAGCATGATCACAACCAATATCAACAATTCTCGCATTAGAGTTGACATAATTTGCTATCGTTTTAAGTCTCTTAGATAATTTAATCATTTAAATATTCTTTTAACTTACGTGATCTAGATGGATGTCTTAGTTTACGTAAAGCTTTAGCTTCTATTTGTCTAATACGTTCTCTTGTAACATTAAATATATTTCCTACTTCCTCTAAAGTACGAGATGTTCCATCAATTAGACCAAAACGTAATTTCAGTACTTCTTCTTCTCTTTCAGTAAGCGTTTGTAAAACAAGAGATATATCATCTTTTAAGACTTCATTTATAGCATATTCTTCAGGACTCATATTGCTTTCATCTTTAATGAAATCTCCTAAATGAGAATCTTCTTCTTCACCTATTGGTGTTTCTAAAGATAGAGGATCTTGTGAAATTTTGAATATTTCTCTTATTTTTTCAACTGTTATACCCATTCTTTCAGCAAGTTCTTCTTCTGTTGGTTCTCTATTTAATTCGAGTGTCATTTGACGTTGAATTCTCTTTAGTTTATTTATCGTTTCTACCATATGCACTGGTACTCTTATTGTTTTAGCTTGATCTGCTATAGCTCTTGTAATCGCTTGTCTTATCCACCAAGTTGCATAAGTTGAAAACTTAAATCCCTTACTAGCATCAAATTTCTCAACTGCTTTCATAAGACCTATATTTCCTTCTTGAATTAAATCAAGAAATGATAAATTACGACCGACATAACGTTTAGCAATACTTACAACTAAACGAAGATTAGCTTCTGCTAAAATGTGTTTAGCTTTTTCATCACCTTGAGCTGCCCTTCTAGATAAAGATAATTCCTCATCTAAAGTCAAAAGTGAAATCTTGCCAATTTCTTTTAGATACATACGAACAGGGTCATTAATACTAACATTTTTTGGTAATGATAAATCTTGTAAAAGATCCTTTTCAGGAACCTTTTTATCTCCTTCACCATCAACATCTTCAGCAACTACATCAATACCTAATTCATTAAACAGCTCATATAATTCATCTAGGGAATCACTATCCATATCAAGGCCTTTTAATTCGTCAGCTAATTCCTCAAATGTAATATAACCTTTTTCTTTACCTTTATTTATTAAAGATCTCTTTCTTTCTTCAAATGTCTTAATATGTTCCATTTGTATCCACTCCTTTTTTTAGTTCTAAAATTTGATTAGCAATGTGAGCTTTATCACTATCACTATTACTACGATCAAAGTTATCAGTTAGCATTTGAGCTTCCATTAAAATGGAATATTCATTTAATACTTTTATATAATCATCGATTTCCTCCCTAATATAATTTTCAGGTAAAGGTAATCTAATAATCTCACTAAGTGTATTAATAAATTCTTTTTTATCCCCTAAATATGCTATAAAATCAGCAATATCAATCTTTTGAAATTTCTTGTAAAAATCCATTATTTCACAAGCTAGAAAACGATATTCTTTATCAGGAATAAAAGCATTACTTTCATCAAATAATCTTATAACTTCTTTATATTTAAGCATGTAAAAGAGTAAACTTTCGTATGCTTTTTGATATTTATTGCGTATTTTTATTTCTTTCTTAGTAGATACAACTTGGGTTGATTGATTTGCCTTATCATTTTTATTTACCAATGAAGTTAAGGTTGATACCATAACACCAGTTTCTTTACTAAGTTTTTGAATTGTTATTTCTCTCACAATGTTATCTTTAACCAAATTAAGTTCTTTAATAACTTCATTTATATAATTAGATACATCATTACTATTATGTAGATTCTTTCCTTCTTTATAAACAATCATTTTATAATCTATCAGTGATATAGGATTTTCTAGATGCTCTTTTAATTTATCTAAACCAAATTTATTTATATAGTCATCTGGATCAAGATTATTATCTAAGCGAACGATTCTTGATGCAACACCTAATTTTAATAATTCTTCACTACAAGATATTGTTGCCTTATTACCAGCTGAATCACCATCAAACATTAAAATTACATTTGGTGATAATTTTCTAATAAGTTGAGCTTGTTCTTTAGTAATTGCTGTACCCATTGTTGCAATTACATTTTTAATACCAACTTTATATAACGCTATAACATCAATAAAGCCTTCAACAATAATAACTTGTCCTTCTTTTCTAACATATTCTTTAACACGATGATAATTATATAATAAATGTCCTTTTTTAAATATTTGTGATTCTTTTGAATTTATATATTTAGAACTATCATCACTGTTATAAATACGACCACTAAACCCTACCGTTTTGCCATCTATATTGCACAAAGGGAACATGATACGGTTAGAGAAAATATCATAATATCCCCTGTCATTAACCGTACACAAGCCACTGCTTAAAATATCTTTATCATTGTAACCACTTGCTTTTAAAGTTTTATATATTTTATTACCAGTAAAAGATACACCAATCCCAAATTCCTTAATTATCTCTTGATCGATATCTCTCTTACTCAAATATTCAAGAGCATGAGTTCCTCCAGAAGTTTTTATATTGTTTTGATAAAACTTCATGGCTAAATCATACATTTCATAGAATTTAGTTAAGTGGGAATCAGTTCTTCTTTTAAATGTACCAATATCTAGTGATATATTTGTTTTATCCGCTATCTTTTTTACGGCTTCTAGAAATGAAATGTGTTCAAAATCCATTAAAAACGTAAACACATTTCCCGTTGCACCACAAACAAAACAAGTATATATTTGTTTTTCACTTGAAACACTCATACTTGGATTGTGATCATCGTGAAAAGGACAAATACCAAAATAGTTCTTGCCTTTTTGTGTTAATGACACATATTCAGATACAACATCAATAATATTAACACTATTACGTATTTCAATTATTTTTTCATTACTTATACGAGCCATAATATCACTACTTCCTACCTATATTATTCTACAGAAGCAATCTTTTTTCCCCTAAATATTCAAAATTGTTTAAAAAAGGTCCTCTATAAAGTGTTAGTATAGTATAGGGACTCTTTATTGTCAAGAAAAAAACAGTCTACTCTCATAGACTCGTTTTATATTATTTTGTTTCTTTTTCTGCTTTTTTAGTTGCTACTTTTGCAGTAGTTTTAGTTGCTACTTTTGAAGTAGTTTTAGTTGCTGTTTTTTTTACAGCTGGTTTTGCTTCAGTTGTTGCTTTCTTAGTTGCAGTTGTTTTCTTAACTGTTTCTGTTTTCTTAGCTGTTTCTGTTTTCTTAGCTGTTTCTTTTTTCTTAGCTGTAGTTTCTTCTTTAACTTCAGCAGGTTTCTTTGCAACAGCTGCTTTTTTTGCAGTAGTTGCTTTTTTAACAGGAGCTTTTTCCTCTTTAGGTTCAGCTTTTGTTTCTGCTTTGTCTAATTTTACTGCTTTAGGCTTGTACTCAATACCCTCTAAAGCATCCTTTGCAATATTAACAAAATTAGTAAATGTTTCAGGACTATCTATAGCTATTTCTGACAACATTTTACGATTTATAACTACTCCTGCTTTAGTTAATCCATTAATAAACTTAGAATAACTTATTTCATTTTCTCTACAAGCAGCATTTATTCTTATAATCCAAAGTTTTCTAAAGTTTCTTTTGTTTTGTTTACGATCTCTATATGCATAAACTCCTGAATGCATTACTTGTTCTTTTGCTGTTTTAAATAAACGGTGTTTACTTCCGAAATATCCTTTTGCTTGTTTTAAAATCTTCTTGCGACGTGCACGGGCAACGCTTCCGCCTTTAACTCTTGTCATTGTAATTCTCCTTCCTCAAAATCTATATTAAAGATTTTATTCTTCTTTCATCAGCTTTACTTAATTGAGCTCCAGCTCTCTTTTTACGATTTATAGCTGTAGATTTTTTACCTGTATTATGTCTACCGCCAGAGCGACCAATAGCAATTGTTCCTCCAGGTCTTTTGTTTACTACTTTTTTAGTACCCGTATGGGTTTTCATTTTTGGCATTGTAATTCCTCCTATTTTTTCTTAGGGACTAGTCCCATAAACATACTGCGGCCTTCTAATTTAGGTTGTTGTTCAGCTTCTGCAAATTCACTTAAATTATCTGCAAAACGCAACAATACTTCTCTACCCAAATCAGTATGAGCCATTTCACGTCCTCTAAATCTTATTGAAACTTTGATTTTATGACCTTTTTCGAGATATTTTACTACATTTTTAGCCTTAGTATCAAAATCATGCTTATCAATGTTAACGGATAATCTAAACTCTTTTAGTTCAGTATTAACCTCACGTTGTTTCTTCATCGATTCTTTAGTTTTCTTCTTCTTCTCGTATTTGAATTTATTATAATCCAATAATTTACAAACCGGCGGATTTGCCGATCCATTAATAAGAACTAAATCAAAGCCTGCATACCCCGCTAATGTTAACGCGTCAGCTTTTGATTTAACACCTAATTGTTCACCATTAGGACCAATAACCAATACTTGATTGTGTTTTATTTGCCCGTTAATAGGCAAATCCTTTTCTTTTAAAGCTATATATAGCACCTCCATTTTAAATATAAAAAGTGAATACATATATGTATTCACTCAAGCCGAAACCACTATAAAAATAGTAGTTACTAAATGGCATTAACCCAAAGCTTTAAGCAATCAGGTGAGATAAATACATCTTCTTTCCTCTTTTTAAACGTAGTTTGATTATATATCATTAATTTAACCTTGTCAATCTATTATATGCAGAAAAATTATATAAATCTATTATCTTTAATGTAAAATTTAATTAATCATAGTCACAACAACACGGGTATTATCAGTACCAAACGCATCACCATTATGGCTCAAAAAACCAAACGCACCCGAATTATTAGTATAACGATAATCACCACCACGGCACATCCAAGGATACATCGTCTCTACCATGACTGAATAATCTTCATACCAACCAAGTGTCTCTGATAAACCATGTCCATAACATATACCACTACATGCGGTAGAGGGATTATTAGTACTATAATAATTATAATATTTTCCGGCTGGAAAAGGAATACCATTTGTTACACTAGATCCATCATCAAGTGGTCCGTTAAAACCTGAATGATAGTCAATAGTATAACCACTATAATTTTTATAATTTCCCATGACGTATTCAAACGAGCCACCAGACATATCATATACACCATAGATAGTTCCTGTTGTGCTTGCTTTATACGCTAGTGATAAATCACTTATAATATTACCCTTTACTGTACAATTAAGATCAAGAGGCTTGTTATAAGCATCTACCCCAGTAACCGCTGATAAAGTTGTAGCACATTTACCATCATATGTGTAAAAACCTGAGCTACTATATTCGTTTGTGCCAACTTTTATTTGCTTACCACCTACTTGACCACCACTTATTCCTGTATAGAAAGAACTATTATTTTTATATATTTCCTCGTTGATTCCATAGTTGCTATGTGATAAATATAATACAGCTCCCCATTCATCATTTTTAATCATATGGGTATCTACTTCAGTAGAATCAAACCTATATTCATTCCCAACTAACTTCATATCACGTATTAAAGTGTAATATTGCGATACTCTTAAATCATTTATTACTGATCTACCTGGCTTTACAGTTATAGGAGCATCACCTAAACTGCTAGTTACTTCAAATTTCCCTACCCAAAACCCAGTTAATTTAGCAGTACCAAAATCAAAAGCAGGATGAGTTCTATAGCTTGTATCAGTAGCAGTTCCTGTTGCTAGTGCAGGAGTTCCTTGTTCATACACTATATTAATTGCTCTTGGACCAGTTTCAGAAGGGATTGCATATTTATATCTAGGAATCCATACAAAATAAGTAAGAATATCCTTTTCTGGTATTGGTGTTCCTATAGGAGTTTGAACATCATCTGCATACTTTTCAAAAGTGGCATTTGTCACTGTTACAGCATTAGCCCATTTTTTCTCATCATAATTATACCAGCTATTCTTTCCTACATAATTGTTTTTATCGGCCTTCACCCATGTACCATAATAATACATAACTGGAATCATGTTCGATCCTAATTGTGGTTCATTGGCAGTACTATTATCTGCTGGTACAGGTGGAGGTCCAACTGTAACTATTCTACTGACACTCTTTTTATTACCACTTTTATCACTTACGACATAAGTCGTCGAATAAGTGCCTAGTGCAGTTGAATTTACATCGCTTAATACAATAATTTTAGATGTTAAATCACCATCTATGTTATCAAAAGCAGTTGCACCTGCATCTTGATAGGTTGAGCCTACTACGACATATGTTGGAGACGAGCCATTCATTGTTATAACTGGTTTTTCTCTATCTACACTTACGATATCTTTTAAAGTATAAGGATTATCAAAAGTTCCGTTTCCTTTATCTACATATAATCCATTGATTAAAGTTAATACTGGTCTTACATTTGAATTAGTATTAGATGCAATAGGAGCACCTAAAGCACCACTGGATTTGATTGGCCATATATTTACTGAAGTTTCATCGCCAGTTAAACTCCAATAATTATAAGCTGGTTTATACAAATAATTTTCGTTTTTACAAGTAACTCCTTGATCCCCTGTTGTTTTAGATGAAGTTAAACAAGCTGCATCTAAACTTGCATATAAATAATCTTTCCCCGTTATCAATCCAATAGGTAAAGATCCTGTTGTAGTGCTACATTCGTTAGATAAAAACGTTTCTTTCAATATACCTGCTGCATTATAAGTTGTTTTACCAATACAATAATTAGTCAATGCTACTTTTGATTTATTTGGCGCAGTAATATTTGTCTCATACCACGTATTTAAAGTTGTCTTGACCGTTATAGACGTATTATAATTATTTGAATTTGCAGCATCAAATTGACTACTACCTATAGTACCATTCTGTGCTGTATTATATGGCTTTTTAACACCTTCGAAAACCATCTTTATTGAGCCATCTGTATTAATTTTAACAATGCGCCATAGATATCCATTAAAAGTAATCCAGTTATTTGGATTTGATCCTCTATAATAATAAAAATCCTCTGTAGAAACATAATATAATCCTTCAGTTGTACCAGTAACTACATTTTCTGGTAACGTTAATTCATTTACAAGAAGAGTTGGAATATAGCAGACCCTATCTTCAAAACAAACATCCAAAGACTCATCTGTTTCTCTTGTTATAATAATCTTTTTAGTTAAATCAATATCTAAATCAGTACGTGGGTCTTTAAGTGAAATATTCTTTAATAAATCACTTTCATGCAAATCATTTAAGGTTAAAATATAATAATTATATAAATCTAAACTTTCTGCCACTTCTTCTTGATGTCTAAATACATATAATTTAGCGTTATCCTCAAAAGTTCCCATTAAAATATCATAAGAATTTTCTTTAGCTTTCCTTATCGTTGCAAAAATACTAGGTACTACAATTGCTGATAAAATTCCTAAAATTATTATTACGGCTAGTATTTCTATTAAAGTAAAACCTTTATTTTTTCTCATACAACTACCTCTTAATTCTATTATTTTAACACAATGTAATTCCTGTTGATTATCATTTTCTCAATTTTATTTTACTTAATGTTATCATGTATTATTCTGAAAATCAATAATACGTTAGATTGTTATTTCTACGGTAAATACGAAATTATAATATATCCATTTCCATAATGGCCTGTCTTAGTTGATTCAAAAATACCTGGCATTGTCTCACTACCTGAAGCCATTATTATATTATTAAAGCTATAATTTGAATAATGTTTGTTTTGAGCCGTGTGAATTCCTGTTTGATCTATGGCATCACACCCTGTACATCCCGAAACAAATGAAGAACCTCCTGATGCTGATTGGCAAGTTTGCGAGCTACTGCTAATAAAACCAGAAAAGCCACCATAATAGCCTCCTCCAGCTCCACTAGATGGAGTATATCCATAATCAGTTCCTGTTTGACCTATACCGAAGAAATAACCAGTCGTTTGAGTAGCGCTGTTGGATGAGCAAATAGGAGAACTGATTGTATTACCACCAGCCCCACCAGCACTACCAAAAGTACTACCTCCGCCACCAGCTGCAACCATTATTCGCGAACGCAGCGAATCAACGTTATCCCAAAATCCATTAACAAGTCTAATGTCGGTAGCACCACCGCCACCACCAGTTCCTTCATCATCAGTATCGCTACCTCCAGTACCGCCACCATTATATCCACCAGCACCTCCAACAGAATTAGATGGTGAATCTAATCCAACACCACCCACATACATATAAAGATCAACATCTTTATTTAAATATACTGTTCCCTCAACATATGACCCAGCTCCACCATCATGTATAAAGGCACCATTTTGTCTACCTCTACCACCACTTGCACCCCATAATTGAATTTTATATCGACCAGCTATAGGGACTTTATAAGTTTGGGGAGTCCCAGTGTAATCAAACCTAAAAATATTTTGTTGGGTGATTACTTTTGAAATTTCAGCATATCCATTACCTGAATGCCCCTTTTCCTCTATTCCATCAGAACCAGGCATATAACTTTTACCATCAATCATAAGCATATCTTTAAATACTATTCCTGAATAATGATTAGGTTGACCTGTATGAACACCAGATTGATCCATAGCATCACAGCCGTTATAACCAGAAATAAATGATGAACCACCTGATCCTGATTGACAGCCTCCTGTTCCGACTCTTTCAGATTGTCCACCATAATAACCGCCACCTGCACCACTAGAAGGGGTATAACTATAATCATGGCCCATTTCTCCAACCCCAAATAAATAGCCTGTCGTTTGAGTAGCTCCTGGAGACGAACATATAGCAGGACTCATTAAATTCCCGCCTGAACCTCCAACACTTCCATAAGTACTACCGCCACCACCTGCTGCAACCATTATTCTTGAACGCAGTGAATCGATAGCATCCCAAGATCCATTAACAAGTCGGATATCAGTAGCACCACCGCCACCTCCGCTTCCTTCATCATCATCATCACTACCTCCGGTTCCGCCTCCATTGTATCCGCCAGCTCCCCCTACGGAATTAGATGGTGAATCTGCTCCAACACCTCCAACATATATATAAATTTCAGCATCTTTTTCTAAGAAGACAACGCCAGTGGTATAAGAACCAGTACCTCCACTATAAATAAACTTACCATTTTGTCGGCCTCTTCCACCACCGGCACCCCATAATTGGATCCTATAATCACCAGCACTAGGTGCTTTGAACACTTGATAATCCCCTGTGTATTCATATGCATACATAATTGAATCGTTTGTAAAATTGTTTCTCGTTCCATGAACTTCCAAACCAGCCCATTTATTTTTACCTACAATATCAATATTAACTTTACCATTTACTAAATAAATCGATACAAATTCATAATTATTATTATCAATACCTAATTCATCCTTTATATTATCTACAGTAATAGTTGAACAATCAAAACCATCATGTAATGCATTTCGATTTTCAACAGCTTTAATAATAGTTGATGCATTAGCTTCAAATGATTTCAATTTAGAAGTTTCTATCAGTCCCTTAATAGCAGGAACAGTAATAACTAAAATAACTGCTAAAAGGATTATCACGGCAAGTAATTCAATTAACGTAAAACCCATACTTCGCTTCACGTTATCACCTACTCTCCATTTAATTTTAGCATATTTATAAAGCTAATTCAATTATTAACAATTAGTGAATAACTTATTGACATTTATATATATCATAGCTCATAAAAATATCAATATATCATAATATTTAATAGGTGATGATTATGTATCCATCAATAAAAAATTTAATTTTTGAAGGCGGTGGTGTTCTAGGAGTTTCTTACTTAGGCGCTGTTGATTATCTTGATGAAATAGGAATCCTACCCCAAATTGAAAAGGTCGCTGGATCATCAGCAGGAGCTATTACAGCATGTTTATTATCATTTAATACATCATTTAATGAATTAAAGATAATAGCATCTTCTCTAGACTATAAAAAAATACCACAAAAAGAAAAAACAGAGTTAAGAGATATAAATGATGACATCAAAAAAGAATTTGAGAAATTGTTTGATGATATAAATTGTGTTCACAGACTTATAAATAATTATGGATGGTATTCAACAAAATACTTTTATAACTGGATAAAAGAGGTAATTGCAAATCAATTTGATAAAAAGAAAAAACAACCACCCTATACTTTTGAAGATTTTGAAAACGAAGAACTACATTTAAATAATAAAATATTCAAAGACTTATATATAATTGGTACTGATATATCGTTTAAAACATCAGTTGTCTTTTCCTATGCTACCACTCCTAAAATGGAAGTTGCTGAAGCTGTTAGAATCTCTATGTCGGTCCCTCTATATTTTGAAGCTGTTAAAATAAATAATAAAACTAACAATTATATTTATGCAGATGGAAGTTTAATGAGAAATTATCCTATCAACTTATTTGATTATAATGGAATTAATTATGAAACTCTAGGGATGCAATTTAAAAACAAAACAAAGTATACAGAAACAAAAAATACAATCGATTATATTAGCAATGTCTTTAATACTCTTTTAAAAGTACAAGAAGATATTTATAACAATGATAAATTAAACCAAGGACGTACCATCAATATAAATACTGGTGGAATATCAGCCTTAGATTTTAATATTAGTAATAGCGATTATAAATTTTTATATAAACAAGGTTATGAAGCAGCTTTAGATTATTTTGAAGATAAATTCCATTAAAAAAAGAAGATTGCTCTTCTTTTTAATTTCTATATATATGAGTAAAAAATAAGAAGTATAATAAAAATTGTTATTACCGCTATTGGGAAACCTCTTAAAACTCTTAAAATTGGCGCACGATTCATTCGTTCTCTGATAGATTCAAAAACATAAATACTAACCATATATCCCGTACTAATAAATAATGAAGAACCTAACACATTGATTAAAGTATATTCAGTTTGAAGATTTAATAAAACCACGGTAAATATAGCACAATTTAAGATCGCTAGTTCATAATTAATAACCATATCAGAATATGGTGTTTTATTTTTCTTTATTATCATATGGATTGCTAAAGTAATACTTATAACAATAATTAGAAAAATAATTGCTTTAACATATTGGATATTGATTGACGCTAAAGTGTAAATAAAATATGTTAGTAAGCTAGATAAAGTAATATTTATAATAATAGCAAGCGCTAACATAAAATTTTCTTTTTCTTTTTTAGAATCATCATATAAAGGATTTGTTTTTAAGAGCTTCTCCAAAATAGCATTCTCAAGAAGAATAAATCCTAAAAATATTAATATAAGACTCAAATTATCACCTCTCATAATAAATTTACATTAGTTTTACAAACTATACTAAGATTAGTTATTGAATTAGCTTCTACTAAGTTATCATTTCTAAAGCCATTACCTAAATAAATACTAAAGCCTATTATTGCAATTGCAAATAATGAAAGGGATAGATATTTATAAGATAACTTAAATTTTGCTTTAGCTCCGATCGTATCAATTATAAAGACCAGCATATTCATCATTAGTATAGCTATTACAATAGCGGCTGGAAAAGGAAGAATAAATCTATTGATAACAGTAAGTAAGCCTAGACCTAAGCCAAATAACAATTGGCCAAATTTAGTAGTAGGACTAGTAACTGGATCAGTTGCCATAAAGACTGAGCCAAATAATAAACCTCCACTTAAAATATGAAATAAGGGATACCAAATATTTATATCATTCATAAAACCAATTATATAAGTCATTACAAATACTACCAAAATACAACTAACTGGTATAATCCATTTTATAACTTTAGTAAATATAAGATAGAAAAAGGCTAAAATAATTAATATTTTGCTAGTTTCTCCAAGCCCTCCAGGAATAAAACCAAAGAGCATGTCCCAGATTGTTCCAAAAGGTGTCATAAGTTCATCATAAGTACCAACATAATTGATATTACTTAAATTACTAAGAGGAGATGCTATTGTATTAAGCTCTATAGCATTAAGGTAACCACCACGTGATATTATAATAGAGCTAAAAAATGTAAGGACAAATAGAACTCCTACTAAAGCAGGATTAAATATATTATATCCAAAGCCACCAAAAATCATTTTCCCAAACAATGTTGCTACAGCACTTCCTAAAATAACAACCCATAAAGGTGTGTTAACAGGTAATAATAACACCATAAACAAACCTGGGAAGATAGCATATGATTCTTTCAAATTCCTAATCAAATCATCTTTCTTTAAGATTAAACCTAAATAAATAGTTTCTACTAATAAAGATGTTATTACCGCAAGAATTATCATAAGTAAAGGTCTTAAAGCACCATATAAATCTATTGTGCCTTCACTATATGGTAAAAAACCATTTTTATAAATTGCAAATAATATTATTGGTATTAAAGCAATAAAGAGCCTTCGCATTATTTTCGAGGTATGATTAGTATCCTTTAAATGTGGTCCTTTATCAAATCCAAACTCCATTTTAGTGCCTCCTTATTTCCTTTTTAGCTTCTCTTACACTTTCCCTAATTCTAATTTTAGAAGGGCATATATATGAACACAACCCACATTCAATACATTTCTCAGGATGTAAATACTTTAATGAATTAAAGTCCCTAACTTTATCTTTAATTAAAACAGGACATATATTAGCAGGACATACATCAATACATTGTCCACATCTTATACAAGGAAGAGCATCCTCGTCCTTATCAGGAATAACTAACACACAATTTAAATTTTTAGTAACAATTAATTCGTCACTTTCAACACAAGTCCCCATCATAGGACCACCTGCTATAAATCTAACTTTTGAAGTCTCTTTATAACCTCCAAACTCTGTAATTACATCCTTCATTGAAGTACCTATTTTTATTAATATATTTCTTGGCTCACTTATGCTCTCACCTGTTACCGTAACAATACGACGACTAATTGGTCTCTTAAATTTTAAGGCTTTATAAATTGCATATATTGTAGAAACATTGTTAACAACAATACCTTTTTCAATAGGTAGTTTATCATATGTTACACCTAAGGTCTCTTCTATCAACATTTTTTCCCAACCCATTGGATAAACATTTTTTAGAGAAACAATTGTTATTTTAGGATATGTTCCAATATATTGCTCCAACATTTTACGTATGTTAGAATGACCCTCTCTTATAGCAATAATACCCTGTTCAATATTATTTATTTCCATAATAGCGTCGACAGTCTCTAAAATTTCATCAGCATATTTTTTAATAATCATAGAATCTGCTGTAACATATGGTTCACATTCAATAGCATTTACAATAATTGTTTTTAACTTCCCTTGATATTTAATATAAGCTGGAAAATCACTGCCTCCCATACCTACTACAGCACATTCTTTTAATAGCTTTATAAAATCACTCTTGGAATAAGATGAAATTGTTGGCTTAGCTCCTACTAAATTGATTTGCTTTTCCCTTAAATCATTTTCAATAACAACGCATTTCACTTTTTCACCATTCAAATATAATTTTTCTTCAATACCAAGCACTTTACCACTAACACTAGAATGAATTGGTAGATCTATTTTATCGTTACGTTTCCCTATTACACTACCCTTTAGCACTTTATCCCCTTTTTTAACCAAACTTTCACATTCAAAATTACAATGATTAACAAGTGGGATATAAACAATTTCCGGCCTCTTACACTCTACTAATTCGTCACTCAAAGACATATTCTTATTACTAATTACCCTTATACCTTTAGTCATTAAGAAGACCTCCTATATCTATATATAATAACATTTATCATTAGAAAACAAAAGCGGATTTTGTCGTTTAAAAATATATTAAAAAGAAAAAAGCAGTATTAAAACTACTAATTAATCTTTTTATATAAAAGGATTACCTTTTTCATTAAACGTTCATCCTTAATTTTATATGGATGAGTAATTGCTAAAAATCTAAATCCTAAATCAATTAAATTTAAATGACTTGTTAAAGCAAAATAAAACGAAATAAATAGATTGCTCCTAAATAATGCCAAAACTATCCTATATCTTTTTTTCAAGTTTTTAGTTGATAATTCCCCTGCTAACTCCAAAATATCCTTCACACATTTATTCTTACGCATCTTAGATAGTTTCATTTTAGGTATTTTCACACTTAAAATAACCATAATATCTTCCATTATGAGATTATCTACAATCTGTTTTATATTTAATTTATAATATTTATTAGATTCATATGCAACTTTAATTTCTTTACCTACATAAAGATAATCCATATGATTTACGTTTATCGTATTTATCAATGAAGAAGGTCTTTGAAGATAGTGATAAAATACTCCTTTAGCATATACATACTTAGAAAAATTAGGTTTTATTTGATGATTAAATAAAGCATCTTCATAACATCTAATGTTTTCATCAAATCTAACATCCTTGATAACACTTCTTTTATATAATTTACCAGTAACATATCTTGGATATGTAATACTTCTTGTATCATTATGAATATTTCCTATTACTAAATCTTCTTTTAATCTCTTTTGCTCCGTAAAAGTTAAAATCCTAGACTTTCTTTGATACCAAAACAATCTTTCTGTATCAACAACATCAGCCTCATATTTAGAAGCTACTTTTATCATTTTACTTATAGCATCACGTCCAATAAAATCATCACTATCAATAAAAAATATATAATCACCTGTTGCAGCATTAATCCCCATATTCCTCGCGTGACTAACTCCCGCATTCTTCCTCAAACTAATTATTTTAATATTTTTATAACGTTGTTTATATTTTTTTAAAAGAACCATCGATTTATCAGTACTTTTATCATCTACTAAAATAATTTCAAGATTCTTATGAGTTTGAGAAACAACACTATCTAAACAGATAGACATATATTTATACGCATTATAAATTGGAATAACAATACTTACCTTTGTCATTATCTTCACCCGTTTCTAAAAACTATACTTATATATTTATTATATCATAATTTCTTATTCTTTTCTTTGTATGCATTACACGATGAAAAAAAAGCGGTAAATAGTTTGCGACTTCTTTCGTCATATTGAGCCATATCCTCTGGATGCCATTGAACGCCTATAAAAAAAGGATGATCCTCTTTTTCAACCGCTTCTATAACATTATTACATAAGCCAACTATTTTTAAATCTTTAGGGCTAATAGCCATTTCATTATGTCTACTATTTACCATTATCTTCTTTTGACCTATTATTTTAAATAACATAGATTGTTCCTCAAGTAAGACCTCGTGAACATAATCAATGCCACTATGATTATGATTAGATATTGCTATTAAATCAGATCCAAAGGAGACAGCCATAGACTGCATTCCCAAACAAATTCCTAATATCGGAATCTTTTTCTTATAAATATGTTTTATAGCTTCTAAATCATACTGATAATAATCCGAACCTCCTTGTAATATAATACCATCACAAAGATCAATGCTTTTCTTCAATTTTTTTATATCCATAATATTCATAGATTCATTTTCATTTTTAACGGGCGCTATTATACCAAGTGGAATATTACCCTTATCTATAATAACATCAGTTAGAGAAGAAGAAAAAGACGCAATCTTTTTATCAAGCATCTTTGGGCGTCCTAAAATACCAATAATTAAGTTCATATAATCACCTAACATATTATATGAGAATTAATTAAAAACGATAAAAAACAATGAGTTATAATTGTTTACTCATTGTCTTCATCATTTGATTAACTTGTTTTTGGGATGGAGTTCTCCCCATCTGTTGCATCATAATTTTTATCATTTGTTCATTTATAGGTGGATTTTCCTTAATATATTTCTTCATATATTTCTTTGCAATAAAGAAGCCTGCTATACCACCAATTATAAGGCCTATTAAAATATATAAAATATCAATAAATAGTTCCATTTATTTTCCTCCTCATAATAATATTTTACTAGAAATATTCACTTTAGACAAGTGTTTCTTTTTTTATTTTGTCTAACCAAAAATAATCTTTGTTAATAAAATCACAGATAAAAATATTGTTTTCAAAATCACGAATTGAATCAATAAAAGTTGGATAATTTATATTACTTTTAATCTTCAAGTGTGAATTAAAAACAGTTAGTTTGCTTATTTCATCAAAATAAAGATTTTTTATAATATGGGTATTAACATTTCTAGAATATGACAATTCTCCACAGTGTCTATTATATATATATTCATTTACATTTATCTTATTGAAAGGAATTGCAAGCTGTTCGAAAATACGATACCCTAAAATAATATCGTTATTATTCAAGTTGTATATTTGCTCGAATATTTTATAAAGAGATGAGGGTCTCGAATTATAAAAACTTGCAAAATAATCATTGACAACAAAAACATAATATACACGCATATTTATCACCTCTTATTTAACGAGTATATATTAAAAATTAGTCAACAATTGTCAAAATAGAGAAACTTATCTAAAAAGTTTCTCTATTTTTGCTTTTAATTGGTCCACTTTAAAACCAAAGTGTTCCATAACTTCATCCTTTGTTCCACTAGCTCCAAATTTATCTAGGGTCATTAAATATTTATCATTATATACGAAACGAGACCAACCAAAACTAGAAGCGGCTTCAATAACAACCGTCTTATAACCCACTGGTATAAGTCCTTCTCGATAAGCTACAGACTGTTCTAAAAACTTTTCCATACAAGGCATACTTACAACACGTAAATCAATACCGTTTGAATATAATTCTTCAGCAACACTAAGAGCCAGTGTTACTTCACTACCAGTAGCTATAATGATGCCAGATAAACGAACTACTTCTTTTCTAACTATGTAAGCTCCTTTATTAACCTCAGCCATACTAGAGTCTTTCAATAAATGAACTTCATTACGTGAAATAACAAGAGCACTTGGTCTCTTTGACTTTAGAATAGAATTCCATGCCCCCACTATTTCTTTAGCGTCAGCCGGCCTGTAAACATCTAAATTAGGTGTACTACGTAGCATTGCTAATTGTTCGATTGGTTGATGAGTTGGGCCATCAGGTCCTATATTAACGGAATCATGAGTAAACACATATGTTACAGGTAAATTCATTATAGCAGACATTCTTATTGCCGGTTTTAAATAATCAGCAAAAGCAAGAAAGGTTCCACCAAATACACGGAAACCAGAAACCGCAAGGCCATTTAAAATTGATCCCATCGCGTGTTCCCTAACTCCAAAGAAAATATTACGTCCAATATAAGAAGATGTATTATAAACCGTATATTTAGGTAAATAAGCTTTAGTTGATGCTGCTAAATCAGCATTTCCTCCAATAAAATTAAAGACATTATCAGCAATAACACCCATAACTTTACCATTTGTATCTCTTAAAGATTCTTTCATATCATCATTAAAATTCCACATCAATTTAGGTAAATCAATATTCACCGTTGGAATTTGCTTACCTATAGATTCAATCTCAAATTTCACATTATCCGGAGCCTTTTCGAGATAAATTTTTAAAGTTTCAGCCCATTCGCTATATTTTTTGCCAGATCTATTGCTAATCGTAGCCCTAAATTCCTGACTCGCTTCATTTGATGTGGAAAAAGCAATAGCACGCACATCAAGTTTACCTTTTAATTGCTCAATATCATCCTTAGTTAAAGGCTTACCATGAACTGCATTTGTTCCAGCCAAAAGTGAACCACGCCCAATTACTGTTTTAATCTCAATAATAGATGGTTTATCTCCAACTTTTTTAGCTCTTGTTATAGCTTTATCAATTTCATCAACATTTTCCCCGTCTTTTACATATTGAGTATGCCAACCCATAGCTTCAAAACGTTTTAACACATTTTCTGTAAAACTTAAATTTGTATTACCATCTAGTGATACATTGTTTGAATCATATAAAACAATCAACTTACCTAATTTATAATTACCCGCTAAAGATGCAGCTTCATTGCTAACACCTTCCATTAAATCGCCATCACTACACAAAACATATGTATTGTAGTCGAATAATTGTTTGCTTTTATTGAACGCACCTTTTCGTTGCTCATTATATTTATTAGAAAGCATATTCTCTGCCATAGCAATACCTACTGCAGATGCAAAGCCTTGACCTAATGGACCTGTTGTTATATCGACACCAGGTGTTACTCCATACTCTGGATGACCCGGAGTCTTATAACCCATCCTACGAAAATTCTTTAAATCATCCATTGATAGATTATAGCCTGCCATAAACAAAGTAGAATAAAGTAAGGCTGAGCCATGTCCTGCAGACATAATAAATCTATCCCTATTCATCCATTTTTCATCATTTGTATTTATGTTCATATGTCTAGCATATAACGTATAAATAGTTGGAGCAGCACCCAAAACAATACCAGGATGCCCAGAACCAGCTACATCTATCATGTCAATTGCTAAAGCTTTTATATTATCGATTATTTTTTTATCAATATTCTTGACTTCTTTTTTCATACTTATAATACACATCCTTATTATATTTGTATTATACCAAAAAAGAAGTGGTTTTAAAAGTATAGTTTAATATTTTACGTTTATTACAAGCGTTTGACTATTTTCGCCCTCACTTTTCTCTAATTGTTGAAAACGCCAAGAGCAAAAAGATAAATATAAAACAACAACCATACAAGTAATAACTGCACCTTTCATATTCATATAAATAACCTCCTTTTCTTGTCTTAATTATATATCGAACCTCTGTTCGTGTCAATTACTTTTGCAAACATTTGTTTGACATTTAACACTTTCTATGTTAAACTGTAAACTATCATAGACCAAGGAGGAATAAAGATGGAGAAATTAACGACTAGGCAGGAAGAAACTTTAAAATTTATTAAAGAAGAAATAGCCTCAAACGGTTACCCACCAACAGTTAGGGAAATAGGAAAATTTTTAGGTTTGTCTTCCCCTGCTACTATTCAAGTACACCTATCCAATCTTGAGAATAAAGGCTACATTAAAAAAGAAAATAACAAAAGTAGAGCTATTGAACTATTAGTTAAAAATGAATATGCTAATCAAAACGATGAAATTGTTCAAGTCCCGCTACTAGGTAAAGTTACAGCCGGATCTCCTATTGAAGCAATCGAAAGACCTGACGAGTTTTTTGCCTTGCCCTCATATCTTATTCCTAATAAAAAAGAGGTCTTTACACTTAATGTAAGTGGTGAAAGTATGATCAATGCAGGTATATATGACGGAGATATTGTTATTGTTCAAAGACAAAACGTTGCTAATAATGGAGATATTGTTGTAGCAATGACAGATGAAAATGAAGTTACATTGAAAAGATTTTATAAAGAGAAAAATCATATTAGATTACAACCAGAAAACGATTTGTTAAAACCTATAATATTACCTAATGTAAGTATTCTAGGAAAAGCAATTGGTTTATACCGTAAATTATAAAGAAAAAATCCATTATATAATGGATTTTTTTATAACTTTAATAAAAACATTTCTAAACCAACATCTTTGTTTATCTTACCGGTTTTTATTGATTCATCTAAATTAGCAAGTAACTCTAAATATTTTAATAATTCTTCATCTTTTAATTTAACTTTATTAGCAAGTTCAACACTATAAGGATGAGCACCTAATTCACCCGCTATTTGATAATTGTTAAAACCTTTAGAATGCAATCTTTTAACTTGAAAAATTAATCTAAACTTGTTAGCTAACATAACAAGTATTTTAATCGGTTCTTCATTTCTTTTTAATAACTCATGATATAAAGTAAGTGCTTTATTTATTTCTTTATCGATAACAGCATCTATTAAAGCAAAATCGTTGGAAAAATCATATTTAACAATCATATCATCAATATCTACTTCTTCTATTTTCTTTTCATCTATTTTATATATCATCAGTTTTTCACATTCGCTATCTAATAAATATAAATTACTACCCACTAATTCAATTAACATATTTAAAGCTTTTAAAGTAATTTGATAATTATTATTAGCAAATTTAGTTTTAGCAAAGTTTAAAAGACCACTAGAAGATAATTTATTTAATTCTTTCACTTCAGCCTTTTCAAGTATTTTTTTAACAATCTTTTTACGTTTATCTAATTTATCACTATTAACAATTAAAATAATCGTAGAATTTGGATTTGGATGTTCTATATAAGTACTTAAAGCTTCAATATCATGATTAATCTTTTCTTTTTTAATTGCCCCACTTAAAAAGTCTGCATCATAACCAATGATTATCTTTTCATCTTCAAAAAGTGAAATCATTGAAGCCTCTTCTATAAGTGTTCGTATATTAGTTTCATTTAATTCATACTTTATAACTTGTCCATTCGGACGTTGCTTTTCTATCTCTAAAATTTCTTTATCAATAAGAAAATCTTCATTTCCATAAAATACAAATATCTTTGTCATAAATCACCTACCTAAAATAGCCATTAATGATTTTCCTTGTATCGGAAATTGTTATAAATGAATCAGGAGCTACCTGTTTTACAAGTTTATTAAGCTCATCTACTCTTTTTCTATCAAGTTGAATTATTAACATTAAATTTTTGCCTTCTTTTCCTTGACATTCTACAACTGATACAGCAAAGCCACTTGAACGGATTATTTCTACTAAATCATTTCTAATTCCTTTTGTAATAACTGTCACTGATGAATTTCCAATCGCTAGTTTTTCCTCAACCCAAGACCCAACAAAAGAACCAACTGCGTAACCACCTGCATAGGCTATAGCAATCCAGATACTTGCATTTTCAATAGTAAGAGCGTGTCTAACAACTAAAAACCAAATAAAAACGTCAATAAAACCAATTATTGCTCCAATGCCCCTCTTACCTCTAACAATTAGAACAGTACATAAAGTTGCAAGTGAAACATCAATAATTCTAACTCCGAAAATAAGTAAACCATTAATAAGTATTTCCATAACTAGCCTCCAACCTGAATATAATAAGTATATCATATATTTAGGGAAAAGAAGCCCCTAAAGGCTTCTTTTATCTATATAAACACTAAATTAGTGTCCACCATAATTTATGTTTTAAATGGTATAACAGTTATAGCATTAGCCCTAATAATTATTTTTATATTACCATTAATACTTGTTTTGAAAGTTTTAATATTTCTCTTTGACAAACGATCTATTACAATATCACTTGGATGATTAAATTGATTATTTAAACCAACCTGAATAATAGCATATTTTGGTTTAATAAAATTCAAAATCAGTTCACTATTGCTCGTAATAGAACCGTGATGTGATACTTTTAATATGTTCGCATTAAGAGCTGAATATTCATTTATTAATTTTTCTTCAATCTTAGTTGATATATCACCAGTTGATAAAAATTGAATGTTCAATAATTCAAAACATAAAACTAAACTATTATCATTTTCATTAGTATTACCACCAGGATTCAATATATAAAACAAATAACTATTTATCTCTATTGAATCATCTGCTGCACCAAAATTATAGGGAATCTTTAATTTATCAAGTTCATTAATTAAAGATTTCTCTAATTTTACTAAAGATCCTCCATTTAACAAAATATTATTAACTTTAAATTGTTTTACAATATTAAAACTCTCTCCCATATGATCATGATCTCCATGTGGTGATTAGTGGTTATGCACTCGACTGCAATCCCTTTATTTATAAAGAAAAAAACATTCTATTTACTTTTCTTTAGTATTTTAGAATGTTTTAAATTTTGATAAATCATTGTAACAAAATCATCTTGTAATGTAAAACAAGTTTCTATATTCTTATTCATTTTACCATTTCCTAGAGGCGAAAAACCAATACAATGATTTTTTCTTGGACGATTAACTATTTTATCTAAAGGCTTTATACACCAAATTCTAAAATAGTTACTATTCTTTTCTATATTAAGATAACTAACTGATTTTTTACTCCATTCATCATCCGGATTATAATAACAATCACTATGCCAAATCAATTTTTTTTCATCTTTGTAATCACCTAAATTATTATCATAAAATAAATATTTTTGTTTCATGAACTGATTTAATAAATTGAATAAATCCATCTCTTCGGTGACAACAATTTCCCCATTTGAAGGAAAATACCATATACATTCATCGGTAGAATAATCAATATACATAATTTCTTGATTATTTTCATCAAGAAAAACTATTCTATTATTATCTATTGCTTTTCTCATATATGTCCTCCTTTAAATAATATTGTCATTTATTATATCACACAAGTTCATATTCTCGTGCTAATATTCTATCATCTGAACAATATTCTAATATAAACTTATTATCTTTCTTGCAAATTATTATTCCTATGGTTTTATCTATATAATTCATATAAATTTCTATTTGCCCTATATGTTCTTTCTTAAGCTCGATTACTTTTAATTCTACAACTACATAACAATTAAATTCTATATTGTATAAAAGTAAATCAATGTAATTATATTTATCATTAATTTTTATTTTATATTGACTATCTATAAATGAATAATCTCTACCTAATTCTTTCATAAATGCTGAAACATCTTCAAGTATCAGTTGATGTAATATTTTTTTCACTAACTACATCCACATTATTTTTATTTCTTATTAAAATAGGGTTCGGTATTATATCTTTAATAGTTGTTTTAGTTATTATTTTATTTCTTATCTCATCATAATAATTTGTTCTAACCTACTTTATGGATTAATTGTTTTTATTTCATAATCATTATTTTCTAATTTTATTTCTATACTACCATTTAAATCTGTTCTATATGTATTACAATCATCTAATATTTCTAATACACTTTCTTTAGGATGTCCATATCTATTATTGGCACCTACTGATATCAAACAAGTTTTAGTATTAATACTATTAATAAAATATTTACTTGATGAAGTATTACTTCCATGATGTCCTACTTTTAAAATATCTATATCAGTGAAATTATATTTTTCTAATATGTCTTTTTCCCTTTCAGTACCTGCATCTCCCATAAATAACATCTTTGTATTATCTATTTCAGTATATATAACAGAACTATTTTCATTCTCGTCATTATAATCTTTTGTATTTAAAAAATATAATTTATCATCTCCAATATTTAAAGTTTCAATATTCTGATAATATGGAATATTCTTCTCTTTTAAAACTTTGATAAGTTCAAGTTCTAAATCGTTATACTCACCTATATTAAGAATTACATTATCTACTTTGAAGTTCTCTACTAAATATAATGCATCACCTGAATGATCATTATCTCCGTGCGTTAAAATTAAAGAGTCTAAGCTCTTTATACCAATTGATTTTAAATATGGAATAATAGTATCTTCACCTATTATATATTTATGTTTACGTTCTTCCCAAGACTCTTTAACATAATCCATTTTACCCCCAGTATCAATCAAAATATTTCCTTGATTGTGTGGTAAATTAATAAATGTAGAATCACCTTGTCCAACATCTAAAAATACAACATAAGGATTATTATTAAAATAATTAATATTGCTATGAATAATAATCAACAACGAAAGAAGGAGAAAATACTTATATGACGATTTAGACATTCCTCTTAAGCATAAGGTTATGGCAATATAATAAAGAACAATAATTATAAAGGAGGGTTTTGCTAAGATAATTTCTCCTGTTTTTATTGTGCTTAAAAAAATCGATATTGTTTCTAAAATATTTGAAAAGAAAAACAATACACTATCCAAAAAAGGTAATATCAAACATATAAAAGATAGAGGAAACATAATAAAAGTTACATAAGGAACAAAGAATACATTTATAAAAGGACTGAGTAAATTTATTTGAAAAAAATTATTAGCACATATTGGGATACTCGCTAAAAAGGCAATGAAAGACACTAAGAAAGTTTGTTTTATATATGACCTAGATGAAGATATCATCTTCTGATATAAGATTAAATATAGACTAATTACATACGAAAATTGGAATCCTACATCGTATATTAAAGCAGGTTTGTAAATCAGCGATCCAAATAATGTTAATTGTAAGATATTAACTGTTTTTATATTAAAGTAATACATCTTATTTATTGATAATAAAGAAAAGAAAAAGACTGCTCTAACAACAGAACCCGTATAATCTGTCAAGAACATATAAAAAACAAGAAAAACAATAACTATATAATAACGTTTGTTTTCTTCGAATTTTAACTTCTTTAATATCCACAAAATTATAACAGCTAAAAAAGCAATATGTGAACCTGATATCGCGAATAAATGACTAACGCCATTAAATTGATATGAATTATTAACCACCTCATTAAATTCACCATCATCTCCTATTACCAATGCCTTAACATAAGTACTAGATTTAGGAAGACTATTTATATGGTTTATAACAAACTGTTTAATGGTATAACGTATACGATTATTATTACCTACCAATTCTAAACTTTGAGCATCTAAAAGAAAAAATATTTGATTACGATAAAGATATTCTTTGTAATCAAATAAATTTAAAACAGTTGCTGATTTAGGGTTCTTCATCTCACCACTAACTTTAAGATAATCTCCTAAATTAAAATTAAACGATTCTTTTTCTGCTAAATTCTTAAAGTAGTAATTAATAATGACACTTTCTTTTCCCTTAAGCATAATCGTTAATTTATTGCCATCTATTTTATAACTATGGATATATCCTATAACATATTTATCAGTAACATTGTATTTGCTATGGTAAGGATAATAATTTAACATTAATAAACTAAATACAACAGCTATAGCACAAAGTATTAAATAGAGTTTATCACAAAGTAATAGAGTCCTTAATCTTATCAAAGATACTGTCTCCTATACCCGATACGTTTTTCAAACTATCTAGATCTTTAAATGCTCCATTTTTAGTTCGATAATCAATGATACTTTGAGCCTTTGATTCACCTATACCAGTTAAGGTCATTAATTGCTCTTTGGTAGCTTTATTAATTGAAATTAATGATGAAGAATCACTCTCCTGTTGTTCATCTTTATTAATACAGGCTCCATTAATACTAGGATCAGGACATTTACAATCTTGTTCAATGTATTTAGTTACTTCCTTAATAGTCACATTACCCTCACGAAACTTCTTCATTTCGCCTTTTGTATAAATAATAATAACCATTTCATCATTAATCTTCTTACTTAAATTTAAAACACTCGTATCAGAGTCTTTAGTTAGCCCTCCTGCAAGTTTAATAACATCAGATATACGTGTGCCCTCTTCAACTTGATAAACGCCTTGATTCGTTATAGCGCCCTTTATATCGACAAACAAAGCTTTTGGAGTTTCCGCCATTATCTCTTTCTCTTCTGTCGTTTTGATTAATGATTGATTTGACTGTAACAAATTAATCTCGTTTCGAATTTTAAAAAAGTTTAGATAAATAAATAGTAAGATACCTACTAATATCAATAAAAAAACACTAATAACAATAACTTTGTTATATTTTGCAATATAATTATCATATATTTTTCTCAACATAAAAACAATCTCCTCTATAGAGATTGTTTTTTATTTTTATGATAAATTCCCTCTTTTTAGTACATCTCTTTGCATTTTCCTTTTGTTTTCAATTTCCACTCTTTGAACTAAGGCTAAAAGCATTGCTAAATTAAGGGCATAAGATCCACCATAACTTAAGAATGGCAATGGAACCCCTGTTAATGGCATTATTCCTAAAACACCACATAGATTTATAATAATATGTAAAAAGATATAGATGGCTGTTCCATAAGCTATAATAGAACCCATAAGATTATAACTTCGATATGCTATACGCATAATCCTATAAAGTAGTATTGCATATATTAACAATATTCCAATACCAACAATAAGACCTAACTCCTCTAAAATGATAGGAAAGATAAAGTCTGTATGACCTGCTGGCAAATATAAATATTTTTGGGTACTATTACCAAGTCCTACGCCCCATAATCCGCCATTATTAATAGCAATTAGTCCATTACATACTTGATATCCTGAACCTCCACTTAAATATTTAGTACACGGATTGTGATAATCAAAACGTTCTAATTGACCAGGTTTTAGAAAAGTAGGCCCTGCAATCAAAAGAAAGGCAATTACTACCCCTATAGCTAAACCTGCAATTTGTAGAATAATTTTTTTAACACCTTTGGCAATCGGAATACCAAGGAAAAGAATAGCTGTAAGTAACGTTATAATAAGAGCCGTACCTGCATCTGGTTGTAAAAAGACAAAACCCACAATACATGCCGCTGCTATTAAGGGTACTAATATTACAAATAAGTTTTTACTTTTAGCATGTTTATTATAATATACTGCCATATAAAGAATAAGTGCTGTTTTAGCAAACTCACTAGGTTGTAAGTTAAAAAATCCTAACGAAATCCAACTACGGGCTCTATTTACAACAAGGCCATAAGAAAAAACAAATATTAAAAGGCCAATAACAATTATTATAATTGGAAAGGCTAATTTTTTAAATAAACTCATTGGCATTGAAATAATAAAAATTGTTACAGCTGCACACACTGAAAGGATTATAGCTTGTCTGACAAAATAATAATAAGGTACCCCAGAAAGAGATGCTTCAACACTAGATGAACTTAAAATCATAAAAAGACCTAAAACAAACATTAGAATTGTCCAAAACAATAACCACTTATCCATCTTCATAAAATTGTTTCTCATCTAGTATCACCAACATCATAATACCATAAAACACATATTTTTGACTATAAAAGAAAAATTATAGGTGATTTCTATAACCAAATTGACACTAATGTAATAGATTATAATAGAACAAATAAAAAAGGGGGTAAGAGTATGTATTCTTACGGATATAATAGCGGTTACGGATTTGGTAACCCTGGATGCTATAGTTATTGTTGTGGATACCCAGGAGGTTTTCCTGGATATGGCGGTTACGGTGGAGGTTTCGGGTCAGGCGCTGCAATCATATTAGTTTTATTTATTCTATTGGTTATCGTTATTGGTTCTAGATTCGTAGCCCACTAATTTGTTTATCGCCCTTTATGGGCGATTTTTTTGCATAAAAAATGAGAACTTATATTATGTTCTCATCATTTATAGTTCAATATATTTAAGGATACTTTTATTTAATAAAGTTTTCGTCAACATTTTGTTCTATTTCGTTATCTATTTCATCAGTAACTTCATCTTCTATTACATCCCAAGGCTCTTCTTCTTGCTCAACAGCAATTTTCATCTTTGTATCACCAACAAGCTCAATACCTAATTCTTTTTCTATTTCATATTCAATTGCACCATCTTTTATTTCCACTCTCGTACAATTAGGCTGTTTTAATGCTCTAACAATGATTTCAATATCACTAGTCAAATCAGAATCTTCTTTTGTTTTTATACTAACAGTCTCATTATAGTCAATCTTTTTACTAACAACCCCTGTTTTACTATCGTCTTCATAAGAATACCAGATATTAACATCGAAAGATCCATCAACGATTACTTTTTCACCTGTTTGATATCCTCTAAATTTATGATTGATAACCCAACATCCTAGCACTGTTGAAGGTAATGCTTCCGTCTTTAAATTATAAACATTTTTAAAATATTTTTTGCCCTTACCAAGAACAGCTTTTGTAACGATTTCTCTATATGTTCCCACTTATATCCCTCCTCATTCTAATCTATGCAGTCAAAAGGAAAAAAGTGCCTAAATTATACTTTCATTTTTACTAAAATAACGTCCTCTCCTATTTTTTCAATCTCTGCCCAATATATATCAAATTCTTGCCGTGAAGTAAGAACATTTAAAATGAAACGATTTGGTTCAACAACTAAAGCCTCTATTCTACCACTCTCTTCTTCAATCTTTATATCAATAATATTCCCAATCTTTCTACCATCAATAATACTTATAACATCTTTACTCTGCAAATCAGATAAACGCATATTATCACCATTAAATTATATGCTTTGGTTTTAGAATAATCACTTAACTAGTTTTTTAACATGATCAACAGCATTCTTCTCAAGTCTTGATACCTGTGCTTGAGATATTCCTATTTCATCAGCTATTTCCATTTGTGTTTTGCCTACAATAAAACGATCTATTAGGATTTGTTTTTCTTTGTTTTTTAGAACATCTAGGGCGCTATCTAAAGCAATAGCAATATCCCAATTGCTAGCATTTTCACTTTTACTTTCTAATTGATCTGCTAGATATATAGTATCCCCACCATCATTATAAATTGGTTCAAACATACTAACAGGTTCCTTAAGAGCATCGATAGCGATAATAATATCTATTTCATTAGTTTCAAGAAGTTTACTTACTTCTGCCAGATCAGGCTCTTTACCATATTTATTAGTTAATTCTTCTTTTAATCTTAAAGCTTTAAAAGCTAAATCTTTAAGACTCCTAGAAATACGAATACTATTATTATCCCTTAAATATCTTTTTACTTCACCTACAATCATAGGAACAGCATATGTTGAAAATCTTACATTATGTCCTAAATCAAAATTATCAATAGCTTTCAATAATCCAATACATCCAATTTGAAACAAATCATCCATATTATCAGTACGATGATTAAATTTTTTTAGAATACTAAGTACTAATTTTAAATTACCATTTACTAATTGTTCTCTAGCTTGCATATCACCATTTTGAAATTTTATAAATAATTCTGTCATTTCATCACTTTTTAAAACTTTTATTGAAGATGTATTTACTCCTGTTATCTCAACTTTATGTCTTGCCAAAATAAAAACCCCTTTCAACTCTATATTGAGTTTTAAAGGGTTTTTTTATACAATTTCTAGATGCCAAAATTATTTCGACGGTTTAAACTTAATCTTCATTTCTCTAGCATGCCCACAGGTTAATGATTTTTCAGGGCAAATTCCAAGGGTATAGCATTTAGGACCTGAATAATTAAAAATATCAGGATCAGCTTGACGTGCTTGTTCCAACATATCAAGTGCAATATCTCTTATTTCCCATTGAGCTCTATTACATGTTCTTAATGGAATAATGGTTGATAATAGTTCTCTATAATTTATATACGTTTGTAATGACAATGTATTTCCACTTAAGTTAAAATATACACCTTCTAATTTATCCTTAAAATATTTATCATAAACTTCTTTATTATTATAAAAAGTGTCAATATAAATATTTCTCATTTTGTCATTCTCATTAAGTTCAGGTGGAACAATAAAATTATTATCAATTATAGCATGTGAAATATGTGGTATAACAGGTGATTGCATTCGATGACGTGTAAGATGTGTCAATCCTGCTAGAGATAAATTGTTTACTGCGAAATTGAAGCCTGCTTGCTCAAGTTCTCTTTGACGCGAAGTTTTTAGTAATACATTAATTATCTCTTTAGAAAGCTCCTCGTCTTTAAATACTTCATTAATATACTCTTCATCATATATTCCTTGCGATATAATAGCTGCTCTAATAATTTGATATTTAGAATCTGGATTATAGCCTACTAATTGAGCATTACCAGTAACAATACTATTTTGTAATTGATTATTATGAGCTAAAAATGCTGATAATTTTTCGTCCTTATCATCTTTATGGCTTTCATTCATTTCAATATTACTAAAAGCTGGAACAGATATTTCCTTCAACTGTACCAACATTTGTTCACCTAAATCTTTAAGTTCAGGATATTTGCTCCCCCTCCCATAAAGCATAGAATAAATAATATGACGTAATTCGCGAGTACCTGCTGAAAAAACAATATTACTATAATATGAATATGGTAGAACAAATCTAGCATCTTCAACAGCAACACCTTTATCTACAAAATATTCATATTTTTTAAATAAACTGTCCATATGATTTATATATAATTCTGTTATTTTCTTATCTTGGTTAAAAGCATCTGCTCCAAAGTAGCCTGCATTTCTAAAATCAACATAACGTCTTGATTTAATAGTAAAAGATGCTAACCTAAATTCAATAAGAAATTGTTCTACCATTGCTGTAACATTATCTAAATTAATATTAAAAAAGGCATGTTCAAGTGGTGTGGTATGACCAAGTTTCATGACCGATCCTGTAATTTTTTTATTACCATCACTATCATTAAGAGTGCTTTCATACACTTCGCTTGCAGTACCTTTCGTCCTTGATATCTTATATGCTGATGCCATAACTCGCTCAGCATCTTTTGTGTAACTAATTAACGTAGCTTTTCCCATTTCAAAATCCCCCTACTACTGTATTTATATAATTATAAAACATAAAAAGCATTTGGGCAATGCTTTTGTAATTTTTTAGGGATTTTGAAATAGTTAAGATGTATTTATGTTTTAACAACCAACTTTAATCGTTTAATAACCTTCTTTTCAATGCGAGAAATATACGATTGAGAAATACCTAAAAGCATTGCAACATCCTTTTGGGTCATCTCTTCTCTACCTTCTAAACCATATCTTAAAATCATTATATTTTTATCACGATTATCTAATTTTTCTATTTCCTTTAACAACATCTGCTTTTCTACTTGAGCTTCTAAATCCTTCGTAACAATATCAGGCTCAGTTCCTAAAACATCTTCCAAATGTAATTCGTTACCATCCACATCAAAGCTGAGAGACTCTTCAAAACTAACCTCGCCTCTTCTTCGTTTGTTTTTTCTAAGATACATTAATATTTCATTATCAATACAACGTGAAGCATATGTTGCTAGTTTAATATTTTTATCCATTTTATAAGTATTTATAGCTTTAATTAGACCAATAGATCCAATACTAACTAAATCCTCTAAATCTATTTTAGTGTTTTCATATTTCTTTGATAAAAAGACAACCAATCTTAGATTGTGTTCAATTAATTTATTTTTAGCTTCGATGTTGCCTTGTTCTTTTAATTCTAAATAATATTGTTCTTTTTCTCTGGTTAAGGGTTCTGGTAAAATATCAGTACTCCCAACATAAAATAATTGTTTTGGTTTTAAGATTAACTTTTTTAAGTATTGAATAATTTTATTTATCATATTAGCCCTCCAATAATTTAGTATGAAGAATACAGTCGATTCCATCGATGTTGAATTTTTCTTCAGAAATACCTATCAATAAATTTTTTCTAACACCTATTCCTAAAATATCAATTTTCTCTGGTCTAAGACATTTTAAAATGCCCTGATGATTAAGTGTTTCATAAGGAACTAGAATTATATCCTCATCATTATAAATACACTTTAATTCACGCTTAGAGACCAAAATTATAGGTCTTTGTCGATAAGGATCAGTTAGATTATTACCGGTATCTAGGAATGCATTAACGCTTATTTTTCCATCTTTTAAATATATGTCCACCAGGTAATAATTAGAATAGTTATTTTTAAGATATAAACCCTGTTTTAAATACAGATATAAAATAGCTGGTGAAGTGATTAGAAGAACAATCCAGTTAATGCTAAGACCATTGTGATAAAAAATTAGCCCATCTTGTTTATAAGCAAATTCAACATTAAGTAGATATAAGAAACCACCTAAAATAATACTTGAAATATATAGATATAAGATATTCCTAAATGTATATTTTAAGTCCCTATATTTAAAACTCACAATAACCATTAAAATACTAGTTACAATCTTAAAAACAAACAATTGAAAGGAAGTAATATCAAGAAATAAACAGATAACAGAGAACGAACCAATAAGAGCTCCTAAAGTGATTCTTTTTAATGAGGCGTTTCGTCTTAATAAAATACCTACAGTTAGCAGAAGCAAAAAATCAAACAAGAAATTTAATAGGAGTATTAAGTCTATATATACCTTCATCTAATCACCTATTATCATTATAAAAAAGAGACACATCATAATGTGTCTCTTTTTGTTATTCTCCAATATTTTTCTTTCTTCTTAAGAACGGTGGAATATCTAACTCTGATTCTAGTTCTTCGACAATTTTCTCTGGTTCTTTAGTTGGTGCTACAGTTAGCATTGGATCTTCAACTTCTTCAAAACCAGTTGCAATAATTGTTACAACAACTTCGTCATTTAAAGCTTCATTTATAACAGCTCCAAAGATAACATTCATATCAGTATTAGCAGCTGATCTTACAACTTCAGCAGCATCTTCTACTTCAAATAATGTTAAGCCTGTACCACCAGTTACATTGATAATAGCATTTGTTGCACCATTTATACTAGATTCAAGTAATGGACTTGTAACAGCTTGTTTAGCAGCTTCAATAGCTCTATCTTCACCTGATCCAATACCAATACCAATAAGAGCATTACCACTATTTTCCATAACTGATTTAACATCGGCAAAGTCCAAATTGATAAGTCCTGTAACAGCTATAAGATCTGATATAGATTGAACACCACGTCTTAAAACATTATCTACTTCTCTAAATGAATCAACTAAAGAAGTACTTTTATCAATTATTTCACGTAATCTATCATTAGGAATAATAATTAGTGTATCAACACATTTCTTTAATTCATCAAGTCCTTGCATAGCTTGTGACATACGTCTTTTGCCTTCAAAACTAAATGGTTTAGTTACAATACCTATTGTAAGAGCACCTAAACTTTGAGCAATCTCAGCGATAACAGGAGCTGCTCCTGTACCAGTTCCACCACCCATACCACAAGTCACAAAAACCATATTAGCATCTTTTAAAGCTTCTTTAATTTCATCCTTAGATTCTTCGGCAGCTTGTCTACCCGTTGAAGGGTTAGCTCCGGCTCCTAAACCATTAGTAATTTTTTTACCAATTTGTAATTTTGCGGGAGATTTAGAACTATTTAAAACTTGTAAATCCGTATTGACAACAATAAATTCAACACCCTTAACGCCTGACTCTATCATACGATTGACAGCATTATTCCCGGCCCCGCCTACTCCTACAACTTTAATTTTAGCTATTTGATCCATCTCTAATCCTAACATACATCTAATCCTCCCTATTTATCGAAAAAGTATCCGAAAACTTTACCTAATACTGAATCTTCAGATATATTTAACACACCTTTCTTAGAAGAAATCAATTCCTCTTCGTTTTCAACACTAAGCATTGAATATTCTTTACCTCTTAAATTTAATTTCCCATGAAAATATTTAATCATCCCTGCTAAAGCAGCATATTTATTATCTCTAATACCCATTGTCTCTATATTACCAATTCGTGCTTCTTTACCAAAAACATCTCCTAGTAAAGAGGTTATACCTGGCATCTCACTAACGCCACCTGTAATTATTATATAACTATTTTCCTTATTTGTTAAGAGGGATGCCTGTTTTTTTGCAAGTTTTAGTATTTCTAGGAGCCTAGACATCACTATATCAGATATTTCTAACTGATTAAGGCTTATTTCTTTTTTAAATTTATCAAACACAGAAATTGTTTCGCTACCCTGAGCATAATGCCTATTAGCAATAGCAAAGGATTCTTTTAGACGAAGTGCATCAGTTTTACTTATCTTCTTTATATAAGCAATATCATTATCGATATTGCGACCACCTAAAGGAATTATATCAGAAGCTGTAGCAATACCTTTATCAAAGATAGTAACATTAGTAAGATCTCCTCCAATACTTATTATAGCACCAGACATCTTGTCCATATCTTTATCGCGATATTCATAATATTCACCTATCGTACCAAAATTAGTCTCTACAACTTTCAAACCTAAACTTTCTAAAATACTTACAATAGCATATAAACTCTTTTTAGATGTCGTAACCATCATAGCTCTAATACCTAATTTAGAACCTACCATGCCTTTAGGATCTTTAATATTGGCTTTTTTATCTAAAACAAACTCAATTGGTATAATTGTAACAAGTTCAACATCTTCTGATATTTTATTATATACACACGCTTGAAGGGCTCTTGTTATATCATTACCAGTCACTTTTTTATCTTCACTAGTTATCGTAGAATAGCCATCAACTTCAGTATAAGTTGCCAAATAAGCCGGAACACTGGCTATAACTTTATCTATTTTGATTCCTAATTTTCCCTCAACCTCAGCAATAGCTTCTTTAATTGATGAAATAGCTTCATTAGCATCAATAATTAGTCCCTTTTTAACACCTCTTGATTTAACACAAGAAGTTGCTAAGACAATTAATCGACCTTTAAACATCTCACCAACTAATACTTTAATACTATTTGAGCCGATATCGATACATGTATATATTCTCTTCATAAATATCACCCTTATATTATTATAATTATACTATAGAAGTAACAAAAACACCAAGAATTTAATCGATTATTTCAAAATAGTTACCTGAGTCTAGATATAAAATTCCCTTTTTGTCTTCTAGAGTTGGTAAAATGTCATCATATTTATTTGCTAACGAAAATGAATATAGGGTTAAATAAACATAATTGCCATCATTCATTGTAAGTAAGAATCTTTCTTTATCAACTTCATTTGGTCTATATTCTATTTCTGATATCTTTAGTAAAATATTCTTATCTATACCAGCCATTTCATTAACAAACTCGCTATATATTGTATCAGGAACAAAATTAATAAGATGAGGAATAGCACTACTATTATTACCGGTAACAGTAACATTGTCTTCTAAAACAGTTTGTCCTATAGCTCTGTTATAAAATAATACTTTATATTCATCAATATATAAATAAAGTCTACAAAACCATTTCTTTTCAATTCGGATATCTTTTATATATGGATTATTTTTTAAATTCTTTTTAATATTAGAAGTAGTTGTCAAAAGAAAACTAGGGTAATTATCTAGTTCTGCCTCTTTTAAAATATCTTGATCACTTAAATAAGTAGTATTTAAAATACGAATATGTTTTATAGGAAATTCGGTTAAACCATAGATTGCATAACCAAAAATATATAAAACAAATAGTACTAAGAAAAATTTAACAAAATTAAAGCGACGCTTATTACCCTTTTTCATCTATCATTACTCCCAATTAACAAATTCTTGTTCTACAAATAAATCTACACCATGTTGTTTTTTTACTTCTTTTTTAACATGCATTATAAGACTTCTTATATTATCAGCTGTAGCTTGATCATAATTAACAATAAAATTAGCATGTTTAGGGCTTACTAAAGCTCCACCCATTTGAAATCCCTTAAGGCCTGATTCTTCAATAAGACGTCCTGCAAAGTCATTTGGAGGGTTTCTAAAGACACTACCCGCACTTGGAAATTCAAGTGGTTGATTAAGTAATCTTTTTTGTTTTCTATCTTCAATTAAAGCTAAAATATCTTTAGTAAGAGCATGTTTTAAAACAAGATTTGCTTCAATACAAATATAATCTAAATTATGTTGTAATAATGAATCACGATAATGAAAATTTAAATCCTTATTATATATTTTTTTAATTTCAAGATCTTTAGTAATAACTTTAATGCTACTAGTAATATAACCCATATCTGATTTATAAGCTCCTGCATTCATAAATACAGCTCCACCTACAGAACCAGGAATACCTGTTGCAAATTCTAATCCACTTAAGCCCATCTTAGATAATTTATAAGCGAGTTTCATTAGATTATAACCAGCCCCAACAGTAACAACTGTATCATCAATAGTAAGTTGATTTAATGAATCTAATTTTATAATAACTCCATCATATTTTTTATCACTAAAAACAACATTAGAACCATTTCCTATAACTTTATATTTAATATTGTTTTCTCTTAATATCTCAATTAATTTGATTAGTTTAGAAGCATTATCAGGACACACTATCAAAGAAGCTTCTCCACCAACATGATAGGTTGTATATTTTGACATTAGAATATTTTCTAAAAAATCCCCAATCTTATTTTTCTTGATTTCATTTATTATGTTTTTCATCATCTTTTCTCCCACTGATTAAATTGCGAATAGTATTATATATGCGTGTTGCACTATCATCGATAACAAGACGGGATAAGTTTTTCTTCATCTTATTATATTTAGTTTCATTGTTTAATAATTTATCAACCGTACGTACTAAAACATCGCCTTCTAAGTCTTTTTCTTCTATTAGCAATGCTGCACCCTTATCTTGTAAATCCATTGCATTTTTAAGTTGATGATTATTAGTTACATGAGGACTAGGTATTAATATTGAAGGTACTTTTAAAGCTATTATTTCACTCATTGTTGTTGCGCCAGCCCTTGATATCATTAAATCAGTTGCTTTCATCAATCTTGACATATCATCAACATAAGGAACAATTTTTATATTGTCTGCAAGTTCTAAATCTTTAAAATCCTCATAATAATTCTTACCTGTTATAAACAAAACTTCATAATCTTTATTATTAAATAAACTTAACATCAATTTCATTTTATTATTTATAACAACAGAGCCAAGAGACCCCATAACGATAAGAACTAATTTCTTTTTGTTTAATAATCCTAAATCACTCTTATTCATTTTTGTCTTTTTAAGAGCTTCTTCACTACATGGATTACCAGTAAAAACAACTTTTTTAATATCATTGATATAATTAATTGTACTTTCAAAAGAAATAGCTACCACATCAGCATATTTTAATAAGAAACGATTTGAAAGTCCTAAAACACTATTTTGTTCATGAATAAGGGTTTTATAACCCAATTTCTTAGCAGCATAAATGACAGGAGCCGTTACATAGCCTCCTACCCCTATAACAATATCAGGATTAAATTCCTTTATTATTTTTTTGGCATCTTTGATAGATTTAAGAAAATAACGTAGTGTTTTTATGTTTCGTAAAAAATGTTTTCGTTCAATACCAACAATTGTAAGGGGAACATAATTTATACTATACTTAGGTACAATGTCTTTTTCCATCCTATTATGGGTACCTATAAATAAAAATTCACTATCTGGTTCTTTCGCTCTTATTTTATTTATAATTGCTAACGCGGGGTAAATGTGTCCACCTGTACCTCCAGCACTAACTATAACACGCATATTTATCACTCCTAGTATAATTATAGCATGTATTATTTGATATATGAAGATTATATTTAACAAAAAAAGATATGTGTTATTTGTTATTCACATATATTTTTATTTTCTTATCACCATATGATCGATCCTTAATAGTTGTTAGATTATCATATGAGTCTTTTAATTGTTCAGTTGTATACTCACAAATAACCTTGCCTTTTGATACAAGTAAATTGTTTTTGTTAATAAAAGATATTATTTCCTCGATAAGATTTTCACTATAAGGGGGATCTAAAAAAATTAAATCGAATTGAATATTGTTATTTTTAAAATAAGTAAGAGCTTTTCTATAATCATAAAATAATACTTTAGCTTGTTTTCCTATTTCAAAAGTTCTTATATTATCATCAACTACTTCGATACATTCCTTATTTTTGTCAACAAAATAAACAAGTTTAGCTTCATTACTTATCGCTTCAATTCCAAGTGAACCAGAACCCGCAAATAAATCAAGACAAATAGAATCCCTTACATCATCCTGAATCATTGCAAATAAGGATTCCTTTATCTTGTCCATTGTTGGTCTTGTCCCCTTAATATTATCACCTTTAATAGCACGGCTCCTTAAAGAACCACTTATTACCCTCATAAGTCCTCCTAATTTTATCTATATCTATTTATTACAAGCATCTTTACCATTGTTTAATAAACCATTTAGGTCTTTATTAAACTTCAAAAAAGAATTGTTTAATTTAGTATAAAGCATGCGATATTCAGATACAATCGAATTGTTATAATAATTCTTTTTAGTATCAATTAGGTCTTTGGTTATTTTATTATCTTTGTTATATTTTTCTTTAGCAGCATTAAAATTAATAGATAGTTTAATAATTTCTTCATCACTATCCATTATTAATTTTAATTCTCGTAGTCTCTCAACGATATCACTCTTATCAATTATATCAACTGTATTATCTACCTCTGTCATAACATCTATCATTCTATCACCTACTATTTTAATACATTTAAAAATGTTTTAACTAATTCTAATTTATCTGTGACATCATTTATTTTATCTGTTGGACGAAGTCTATATCGTTCTTTCATATCATTTACAAAATCGTTAAAACGTTCTGGATTACGATTTAGTATTTTATACCAATGAGAGTTTTCTCTTAAATATCTACTATAATTAGGATCACTTTTAATTTTAAATTGAACATCTAAATTCATTAATCTTCAAACCTACGATAAATAGGCCTCGGCTTATAAGGTTCTTTTAAATCAACAGGATCAGTATTGGTTCCTTTATTAGTTATTTCCTGAATTAAACCAATAGCTTTTTGAATACCTGAAATATTATTACGAACACTTTGCATATCGACTTTTCTAAGAACATTAAATATATCTGTTAAACCAAGAGCATCTTGTTTTGTAGTATTATTCCCAGCGTTGTTTTCAGTGTTATTATAATTATTCCATATCTCATGTTCTGCACCATAAAGATCCCACATCTCGTAGAATTGTTGCCAAGTCATATCACCTTTTCTGACATATGAAATCAGAGAAGGTTTTGTTTTTACAAACGATTTAAATCCATCTATTTTTTTCATAAAACCACCTAATACATATTATGCGTATGAGATGGTTTATTTTCCTATAAATCCTTTTTAGTCATATTTAATATATCATCAACTTTATTTAAATTATCATCAATATCTAACAATGATAATTGTTTGTATTCAGTTTCTTCAGTATTGTCTTCTTCAACAACGATTTCTTCTTCAACCTCATAAGAAGCATCTTTTAAGGTGCAAACTTCAAAAGCATCAATTAAAGTACCTTTATAAATGCTTGTTCCGGTACTATAGCGATCCATTATGGTAAGTTCACTAGCTTTGATTGTAATTATATCCTTTGTGGTTTTAACTCCAAACAAGCCTTTACTGTCAGTAACAAAAGCATTTAATACTTTATGAGGATTAGTTTTAACTTCTCTAATAATTAATACTCCCTTGCGGGCTCTTGTAGTACGTTCTAAATCTTTAAGACGAACTCTTTTACCCGTTCCTTTATTTGTAAATAAGGCAATATATTCCATTCTAGTATTGAATAGAGTCCCATCTATAACATAATCATCCTTTAACTTTATAGACTTAACCCCACTAGCTTTAGGACCCGTTACTGGTACTTCATCAATATCGTACCATAGAGCATATCCATTTTTAGTTACAATTAAAATGTTAGAATCATTAGCAGATGTTATATTAGTTACTTTATCATCATCCTTTAGCTTAATAGCCACTAACGGTTTAGAATATCTAGAAACCTTATAATCGCCCAATTTAGTACGTTTAATCATACCATTCTTGGTAAATGTTGTTATATAAATCTCATCATCAAAGTTATAAACTGGTACAGAGCCAATTACATTTTCATCAGCTTTTATACCTATGATATTACTAATATGCTTGCCTAATTCCCTCCATTTTGTGTCAGGTATTTCATAGACAGGTACATAGAGATAATTTCCTAAATCAGTAAATAAAAGTATGGTATCCAAAGTATTCATCTCATATAATCCAATGATATAATCCCCTTCTTTTACTAGGGTATCATCCTCACTGGCATTATATGATCTTAGAGATACTCTCTTAACATATCCTTCCTTAGTAACAACAACAATGACATCTTCTTTAGGAATAAGAGATGTTGTATCAATTTTAATTTCAGTAACTTCAGCTTTAAGTCCAGTAAGTCTTGGCGTACTATACTCTTCCTTGATCTTTCTTAATTCATCAATGATAACACTCATTAACACATTTTTATCATCAAGAATCTTATTTAGGCCTTTTATGATACGAACTAAATTTTTTAATTCTTCTTCAAGAGAAGTAACATCTGTATTACTCAAACGATATAATTGTAGTGTTACAATAGCTTCTGCTTGAAGCTTAGAAAAAGCAAACTCCATAACAAGATTATCTTCAGCATCAGCCTTATTCTTACTCTTTCTAATAACAGCTATAACTTCATCAAGAATAGATAAGGCCTTTATTAATCCTTCAACAATATGAAATCTCGCTTTAGCATGTTCTAAATCAAATTCTGTTCGCTTGGTAATTACTTCTTTTTGATGCGCAATATAAGCAATAAGCATTTCTCTAATACCTAATAATCTAGGTCTACGATTAACAATTGAAACCATATTAAAATTATATGATATTTGTAAATCAGTATTTTTAAGAAGATAATTAAGAATAAGAGTCGAATCTGCATCTTTCTTTAAATAAACTGCGATTCTTAAACCATCTTTATCACTTTCATCTCTTACATCTGCAATACCATCTATTTTCTTTTCAATTCTAATATCATCCATTTTCTTAACAAGCAAAGCTTTATTAACTTCATAAGGAATTTCCGTAATAACAAGTTGGTCTTTTCCTTTATTTGTTTCAATATCTATCTTTGATTTAACAATTATTTTTCCTCTACCAGTTGTATATGCTTCTTTAATACCATCAATTCCCTCAATAATACCTCCAGTTGGAAAATCAGGCCCCTTAACAATAGTCATTATCTCTTCAACAGGTGTGTTTTCATCTTCTATCAATTTAATTGTGGCCTCAATAATTTCTCCTAAGTTATGAGGGGGAATATTAGTTGCATAACCTGCACTAATACCAGTCGCTCCATTTACTAATAAATTGGGGAACTTTGCTGGTAAGACAGTTGGTTCTAATAATTTATCATCATAGTTAGGGGCCATAATGACAGTATTTTTATCAAGATCACGTAATAATTCACTACTTATTTTAGAAAGTCTTGCTTCAGTATAACGTTGAGCTGCTGGTGAATCACCATCAATACTACCATTATTACCTTGCATATCTATTAATGGAGCTCTTAACTTCCATGATTGACTCATCCTAACCATAGCTTCATAAATACTTGAATCTCCATGTGGATGGTATTTACCCATAACTTCACCAACAGCATAAGCACTCTTATTATATGGTTTATCATGAGTCCATTTTTGTTTATACATAGCAAAAAGAATACGTCTTTGAACTGGTTTTAAACCATCTCTAACATCAGGTATAGCTCTATCTTGAATAATGTATTTCGAATATCTTCCGAAGCGTTCACCCATTATTTCTTCTAAGGCGTAATCATATATTTTTTGTAAGGTATCCTTCATAAACAACCTCGTTTCTTTTTATTTAAACTATTTGTTTTAATTTAAAACATAGTCATCTTCTAAAGAAAAATCAACATTTTCCTCAATCCATTCTTTTCTTGGGGTAACATTATTACCCATTAAAACACTAACTCGCTTCTCTGCCAAAGAGGCATCAATTATTTGAACTTTAACAAGAGAACGAGTCTCTGGATTCATTGTTGTTTCCCATAATTGATTAGCATTCATTTCACCTAAACCTTTATATCTAGATAAAACATAATTTTGATATTTACTTGTAGCCTCTTTTAGCTCTTCATTTGTCCATAAATATTGAGCTTCTTTATTAGCAACTTTTAACTTATATAAAGGTGGCATTGCAATAAAAAGCCTACCATCTTCAATTAATGGCTTCATATAACGATAAAAGAAAGTAAGTAATAATACCTGAATATGAGCCCCATCATCGTCCGCATCGGTCATAATAATGACTTTATCATAATTACAATCCTTAAGTTGAAAATCACTACCTACACCAGCTCCAATAGTATATATCATTGTATTAATTTCTTCATTTTTAAAAACATCTTCTAAAGATGCTCTCTCCGTATTTATAACTTTACCACGAAGAGGCAAAATAGCTTGGAATTTTCTGTCTCTTCCTTGCTTAGCTGAACCACCAGCTGAATCACCTTCTACTAGAAATAATTCGTTTTTCTTCGGATCCCTAGATTGAGCAGGTGTTAATTTACCACTTAAATTCTTTTCTTTTTTAGTACCTTTGTCTTTTCTTGATTCTTCCCTTGCTTTTCTAGCAGCCTCACGGGCTTCTTTACCTTTTATTGACTTCCCAATGATGCGAGACGCTATTCCATTGTTTTCTTCTAAGAAAAATTGTAATTTCTCTGTAACAATATTTTCAACAACAGATCTTGCTATAGGGGTACCTAATTTAGCTTTTGTTTGACCTTCAAATTGTAATATATCCTCAGGTATCTTAAGTGAAATAATAGCTGTTAATCCTTCTCTTACATCACTACCTTCAAAAGCTTTATCTTTGTTTTTAAAATAATTGTTAGCTTTAGCATAATCATTAAAAACTCTTGTAAGAGCTGTTTTAAAACCTACTTCATGAGACCCACCGTCGTTAGTTTTTACATTATTAACAAACGAAATAATATTTTCTGAATAAGTGTCTGTATATTGAAAAGCAACCTCAACATCAATTTCTTCTTTGATTCCATTAAAATGAACAACTTTATGTAATATATCTTTATCCTCATTAAGATAATTAACAAAGGCTTCTAAGCCATTATCGTAATAATATTTTTCTTCTCTATTATCTTCCTCATTAAAAATTTCAACAGTTAAACCCTTAATCAAAAAAGCACATTCCTGCATGCGTTCACATATTGTTGTATAACTCAAACCTACTTTACCGAATATTTCTTCATCAGGCATAAAATGAACGGTTGTTCCTGTTTTATTAGTCGTTCCTATTTTTTTAAGAGGAAAACTAACTTTACCACCGTTTTCAAATCTAATATAATATTCACTACCATCTCTTTTAATAGTTACTTCCATCCACGAACTAAGAGCATTAACAACAGATCCACCAACACCATGAAGGCCACCTGAAACTTTATACCCACCTTCGCTAAATTTACCACCAGCATGTAAAACAGTGTATATAACTTCAGGAGTACTGCGTCCACTCTCATGAGTTCCTACGGGAACCCCTCTTCCTTCGTCCGCTACAGTTAAAGAACCATCACTGTGCTTTATAATCTTTATATTTTTTCCATAACCATTTATAACTTCATCGATACTATTATCTACTATTTCCCAAGCAAGGTGATGAAGTCCTCTTTTATCAGTTGAACCAATATACATACCTGGTCTTTTTCTAACGGCTTCTAACCCCTCTAATATTTTTATCGATGACTCATCATACTTTGCTGCCATGGACTCACTCCTTACCTCTGTATCAATATTATATCATGTAAAATAAGGATATGGAAATAAAAAATAAAAAAAGTATGGTTAGACTCTTTCTATTATTGGTTTTATTAGTTAATAAATATACTTAAAACAAAAAACTCACAATTGTGAGTTAATCCATATTTACATTATGATATACTTGCTGAACATCTTCAATATCATCAAGTAAATTAAGTAATTTTTGAAATTGTTCTATGTCCTCACCCTCAAGTGTTATTCTTTCGTGTGGAATCATTGTAATCTCATCAAGTTCAAAAACAATTTCTGGTTTAGCCTCTAAAATAGCGCTTTTAATTTTATATAAATCAGTAGGACTACCATAAAGTGTAACAATATCATCTTCTAATTCAATATCAGAAACATCAACCTCACCATTTATTAAAGCCTCAAGCGTTTCTTCCTCAGTTAAACCTTTAAAACTTATTACACATAAATTATCATACATGTGTGACACACTTCCCAAAACACCTAATTTAGCTTTAGCTTTTGAGAAAACCCCTCTGATATATCCAATCGTACGATTAACATTATCTGTTAAACAATCGATAATAATAGTTGATGATGAAGGGCCAAACCCCTCATATCTAACACTTATATATGTTTCATCAACACCACTATTAACTTTATCAATAGCTCTATTAATAATATCTGATGGAACTTGATCTTTCTTAGCTTTATCTATTAATCTTTTTAAGATTGGATTAGCATCTGGATCAGGTGATTTCTTTGCAGCACTGTATATTTCTTTAGCATACATAGAATATATTTTAGCCTTAGCAGCTCCTGTTTTTGCTATGGAAGCCTTTCTTACTTCATAAGCTCTTCCCATAATTAAACACCATCTTCCTCTTCATTACTTTCTTCTAATTTTACTAATACCTCACGCGGCTTAGAACCATTAGGAGGTCCAACAATACCACGATTTTCCATTGTATCAATAACACGTGCTGCCCTATTATAACCAAAACGGTATTTTCTTTGAATAAGTGATGCACTTATTGTCCCATTTTTGACAGCAAATTCAACTATTTCATTATATAAAGGATCATCCTCACCTGTATCATGCCCATTATTTGATATTGGCTTTTCATCCGTAATCATCATACGTTCATCATACTGCGCCTTTTGTTGTTTTATAGTAAAGTCAACAATCCTTTTCACTTCTCCATCTGATACGAAGCAACCTTGAAGACGAAGAGGTACATTCTCACCCATAGGTAAGAATAACATATCACCTTTTCCAAGTAATTTTTCTGCTCCACTTTGATCAAGAATAGTTCTTGAATCAACATTACTACTAACTGCAAACGAAATACGTGATGGGATATTAGCTTTAATAATACCAGTAATAACGTCTGTTGATGGTCGTTGAGTTGCAACTATTAAATGAATGCCCGCAGCTCTAGCCATTTGTGTAATTCTCATGATAGAATCTTCTACTTCTTTAGCAGCTACTAACATAAGATCTGCAAGTTCATCAATAATAACCACAATATAAGGTAGTTTCTTTATCTTTTCACCATCTGGCAAATGTTTATTTTGTTCCTCAACTTGTTGATTATAACTAACGATGCTTTTAGACTCGGTTTCACTAAACAAATCGTAACGCGATTCCATTTCAGATACTATTTTCATCAAAGCAATAGAAGCCTTTTTAGGATCCGTTACAACTGGCGATAACAAATGTGGTATTCCATTATAGATACTTAATTCTACCTTTTTAGGATCAACTAAAACAAGTTTTACTTCGTCAGGTCTGCATCTCATTAAAATTGATATTATAATTGTATTTATACATACTGATTTACCAGAACCTGTAGCACCTGCAATTAATAAGTGCGGTGTTTTGTTAATTTCAGCATAAATATTTTTTCCCATAATATCTTTGCCAAGTCCAACCGCTAATTTACTATTATCAAATGCACTTGGCATATTTGATAAAACATCTCTTAATGAGACAGCTGTATTAACACGATTAGGTAGTTCAATACCAATAGTATTTTTGCCTGGGATTGGAGCCTGAATACGTACATTTTTAGCAGCTAGGGCTAAAGCAATTTCACGATTGATACTTAAAACACGATTGACTTTAGTTCCAGCTTTAAGCTCTAATTCATATTGGGTAACACTAGGACCAACATGAACTTCAACAACTTTACCATCGATTTCAAAATCCTTGAACACTTTCTGTAATGTTTCAATATTATTTTGAACCGCACCTTGATTAGTATTAGATTGTCTCTTAGGGACATCTAATAAAACAAGAGGAGGTAATTTATATAAACTATTAGATTTTTCACCTTCTAAGGATAAAACATTATCTCTTTCAGCTTCAACCTCTTCATGTGTTGAATGATCATTAGCTTGTGTAAGTTCCCCAATACTGGAAATAACAACTTTTTTGTTTTCCTCTTCTAAAGCAGCATTTTTCTTTTCTTCTTCTTTTCTTCCTTTTTTAAAATATGCAACAAATTTCTTGAAGCCTTTTATAATTGCCTTTACCATATCTGATAAAGAAACATTAAATAACATAATTACTCCAAATAACATTAACGCTCCAATAACCACATACGATCCCTCTGCAAAAAGACTATTACAAAGAATGGCAAATAAAGCACCGATGATTCCCCCACCAGCTGCAATATTATTATGTCCCATTGTGAAAGCCTGCATTAAATTCTCAACTGTTTTTGAAAGAACAGCAAGTAAAGATGAATTCTTTTCGATAAATTCTAAATGAGATAAAATTAAGATTGCTAAAAACAAGACATATAAGCCTATCATTCTTGATGTAAAAAAATTAGGAGCCTTACGATTAATAATCATCATTACAGCAACATAAGCTAACCAAACTAATATAATTTGATAATATGAGCCAACTAAAAAGAGAGCAAAACTGCTTATTATGTTTCCTACTGGTCCAAATTCACAAATACCAACAATAGAAATTAAGATAAAAAGTAAACCTACCAATTCTGTATGACTGGAAAGTCCTTTTTTCTTTTCTTCTTTTTCTTCTTTCTTCTTAGCCATAACTTCCACCTCGCATTTTAATTATATCACGGAGATTGAGTTTGGCAAAGACTAAACAAATACTTTTCATTTTTATATATATGTTATAATATTTACAGTTTGGCGGTGGATTATGGAAAAAGTATTATTATTTTTATACCCAATACAAGAGTTCTTTCAAACCTCTAGGTTTACATTACCAGAAAGAGAACAGTTATTTAACAAAACGTTAAAGGAGAGATATAGAAATAAAAATTATAAAATATGTTTTGTTACCTTTCCTGATAAGAGAATTAACATAGACGTTGAACCTAACGACTTAGTTATCACAACAGATATATCTTTTGTTTCTCACACTACCCCCATAGGTAAAGATGAAAATAATCAGGACCTTTTTAGATACCCAAGTGAAGAAAACATATCAACTCAATTAGGTCAAGTAGATGAATTAGTTGTATGTGGATTCCACGCTTTTGATTGTGTTAAGAGGGTCGCTAATCACTTCTACAATAAAGGAATAGACACCCTTGTAGATATTGAATTAACGGATTTGTTTGTAGGATGTCAAAATAACCCCCTATTTAATCCTTCTACTTATAACTTGGCGAATTATTTAGAATATTGTAAAGCTAATGATTTATATCTTTTTGGTAAATCAACCTTTTATGATAGAATTAACGAATTATATAATGAAGCCTTTTATAAAAAGGATAGCTTTAGGCCAACTGCAACAACTGGAGAAATAATAGATTTAATAAAAGAGGGCGAGCAATTTAATAAAAGCAATAGAAGAAAATAAAACTAATATAAATTGCCATACAAAAACACACAGATAATTTCTGCGTGTTTTCTCTTTTAATTTATGGTGCCACTTGCAAGAATCGGACTTGCGCCTGTTGCTTACCATGCAACCGTTCTACCACTGAACTAAAGCGGCTTTTCACTGCTACCAATAATAGAATATCATAATTCTTTTAACATATCAATGATGATATATGCTTAGTTACATACTTTTATTGTATATTTAGTTAACAAATGCTATAATTAAAAGAGATAAAACTAAGGAGTACAGTTATGAAAATGAGGAAATTTTTCAACAGTAAAACTAAAAAAACAATAACCCATGGCATTATAATATTATCTTTGGTAATCTTTTTTATAGATACCATCTATAAGTTAGTTAATAACATTACATACGCTAATAAAGGTTCGTGTCTTCTTTATCAATATTCATCTGAGGAATTTTTCTTATTTTGGGAGAATTTTGTCGAATTATGGATAATAATGGTTTTTGGAGTAGTAGCGGCTATTTTGCTAAGTAAATTTTTTAATAAATTTAGTAAATTCTATCCTAAAAATCCAATTACAGCCTTCTTATATGGTTCATTGTTACCAGTCTGTTCTTGTGCAGCTATACCAATTATAGTAACCTTAAAAGAAAAATTGAAATTTAGAACTATTATAACATTCATCATTGCAGCACCTTTATTAAGTCCAATAATAATCTCTCTTTCTTTCTCAGTGCTAGGAGTACAATATACTATTTTAAGAATAATTTGTTCATTCATATTAGCTATTGGCGCTGGCTATGTTTTAGAATTCTTTCTAAAACCTAAAGATGAAATATCAATCGGAGCATTATTCTCATGTAATAAAAATGATAATTGTGAAACAAAAGCGGAAAGTGTTTTAGATCAATCTTGGGAAATGATTAAAAAATTATTCCCTTATATATTAATCGCAGGAACCATTTCCTTATTATTCTCATTATTTAGTGATAGTTATTTAAAGGATGTTTTAGAGCTTATAAATACTTGGTATGGTAAAATATTAATTGTTTTAATAGGTATTCCTCTATATGTCTGTAATGGATCTGATATCTTCTTACTTAAGCCGTTTGTCTTACATGCCGCAACCTTTCCTTATGGTGCAGCACTTGCTTTCTCACTATCCGCAAGCGCTTTATGTCTTCCATCAATCATATTATTATCAAAAATTCTAGGAAAAAGATTAACCTTTATTTTAACAACCTATGTTGGAATTGTGTGTCTCTTATTTGCATTCTTATTATAAGAAAAGTTATCTTTAAGACAAGAATATCTTCTTGTCTTTTTTATTTGGCATAAAAAAGTGCCTAGATTTACACCTATACACCTTAATATATAATGTTAAAAAGGACTACTCTTTATTATTCTGAGATAAGACTAATTCAATAGCAGCTTTAACATCCCCCGCTCTAGCTTGACCTTTACTCTTTTTAATTACTTTACTGTATAAAATTTTACTTATTTTTTTATCATCATCACCAAGTTCATTAATTTCATTTTGATTTTCAATAATGCTTTGTTCTACTATTGTGGTTAATTCCTCACGTGTCATATACTCTTTTTCTTTAATAAAATCTAATATATTATCGTTATTAGAATTTTTCTTATTGTTAGTATTAGTCCAAGCAAAAATTAGAGTAATAACCATAATTATAATAATAATCACAATTAAAGCGAGAATTACTATATTCTTTTTTTCTGTACCTTCTTTAGCCATCAACCTCATCCCTTCTAATATATTTTTTATTTAACACCTAAAACTTCCTTAACCATAGGCCTTAAAACTTCACGATCAGGATACTCACCCTCGTTATAATGGTTATGAATAAACGGCGTGAGATAATCTACCATTTGGCAAGAATCATTGCCAAATTGCGTTAATTCAGCTTTATGTTCGTCAACAACTTCCTCTATTATTATTCTCAATTGTTTTGTATTTTTAGGAGATACACTCCTATTTCCCTTAGATTTGTCATCATCTTCATTTGTCTCTTTTACAACTTTAACTACTCTCAATTCTTGCTCAGATTTTATACCTCTACTGTTTTCAACAGAATAATATATGTAATATGTTCCTTCTTTATTTGGGTCTACTTTTCCTTGTGTTATTACTTCTTTTGTTAAGCTTTTATCAAGATAATCAAAAGCTTTAACGCCTGGATCCTCAAATTTTTCCCCTTTGTTTATGGTTATATGTTTATCTCCAACAATCTCAACAACAGGACGGGAATTTCTATAAATTTTTCTTTCGTAAAAGTTTTTAACATAGATGAATGAACCCGTTAGCATTATTGCAATTAAAATTATACTAACAATTAACTTGCTTTTGCTTGTCTCCTTGCTTTTAAATAGCTTTTTAATTTTGCTTAACACATTTGACTCAATATCATTCATATTTTTTTTCATATCGCACCTCACAATACAATTTTTAACAGTCAGAAATCATTTATGTAATAGATTTAATCCCCAACTACATTACTAATAATAATATCTGAATATGAATTAGTAATAGTTGCACCATTATTGATTAATCCAACGATATCACCAATTACATGCTCGGTCAAAATCAACTTTTTACATACTGCTGGGGTAGAACTAGTTATTACTTTAAGAGTACCTTTACCATAAGAGTTATTTATAGTTACTTTGTTAGCTGATCCTACTAATCCTCCAGCTAAAACAAATTGAGGATTATATGTGGTCACAGCGCCATCTCTAGTATCTATTCGTGATGTTGAATTATTTATAGTAAGATTTCCTTCAAAGCTAGAGTCCTCGATATAAATATCGTAAGCTTCTTCTATATAATACGTGACATCACTGCCACCTATTATGCCTCCAATTCTAGAGCCATATGCTTCTATATCTGCTTTTACATCACACCCTTTTATAGACAATGTCCCAGTATAAGGTTCTGGTTTACCATCTCTTCCGCTGTCACCACCTACACCACCTACTATGCCTCCAATGCGATTAGCACGATAGTAAATATACAACGAATCTTGGTCCTCCGCTAATTTAATTGCTCCGTCAAAAGTATTGTTTTCTAAAACAGTAGAATCAACATATTCAATTCGTCCGATTATACCACCAAGACTATTTTCACAACCTAAAATTGTCGCATCTACATTAGAATTTTTAACATTTAGACTTCTTACATCTATAACAGAACCTATCAAGCCTGCAGTTTTATCGTCTGCTGCATGTACTTGTCCTTCATAATTGACGTTATCCATCAAGAATTGATTAACATCACTTACTTCACCTATTATTCCACCTATTTTATTAAAAGTACCTTTTACATTACCATACGCGTATGAGTTTTTAATTGTAACAGAATTAATATCTGGTAATGTTTCATAGCCATTATTTCCAACCATTGTGATTTCTCCAATTAAACCGCCTGTTTTTCCACCATCACTTAAAACACTCCCTCTATTATAGGAATTATCAATTGTTAAATTATTAATATACCAGATACCGCCTATTAAACCGCCAGTTCTATTGTAAGTACTAACAATAGAGCCTTCATGATGAACATCATTAAATATAATATCTTTTACGAATGATAATTCGCCTATTACTCCAGCAGTTTTGTTGTAATCACTTATAATATCACCTTCGACGTAGCTACCATCGATGATTAACGAATCAACATATCTGACTTCGCCAAAAAATCCGGCAGTCATATTGTTTTGACTAATAACGTCGCCTTGAAATGACGAATTTTTTACAGTAACAGATTTTGAGGTAGGTAAAACTTGTGAAAGCTCTACTATATCTAAAGCATCCCAGCGATCAATTTTATCATATGATACCTCGCCAATAAAACCAGCTGTTTTATTATCATTACTAACTATAGTACCTTTGACAGTTGTATTATCAATTAAAAGTTCATTGTATTTGCGAAGCTGTCCTATAAGACCTCCAGTTAAATTGTATGCACTTGTTATATTACCTTGAAATGAAGTATTGGTAATAGAGACTTTATTTAGATCAAGTGCTTGTCCAATGAGTGATCCTACCTTTCCGGCATCTTCGCCTACTGCTGTTATATTTCCAGTTATTGTTATATCCTTCATATATATATTATTTATAGTATTACCAGTCGCTTGCCCAACCAACGCAGCAGTAGGTAATGAAAATTGTGAGATACCTCCTGTTACATTAACATTTTCTAAAATCATATTAGAGAAACTTCCACTACTTGAAGCAAATAGTGCAACAGGAACCGTACTTGTAGTTCTATTTATATATAGATTAGAAATTTTATGTCCCCCGCCATTATATATACCAGAAAATGGAGTGCCTGCTATTGGTGCATACTCAGTATCCGAAACAGCTTCATTTGAAAATATTGCTGTTCCTAACGGAAGCCATCCTTCACCACTACTCCATTCACCTACACCTAAATTAATATCTTTAGCTTGAATATATTTTTTGTCAAGGCCACCAATATATTTTTTCTCCCACTTTGTGTCCTTACCGAAAATATTTTCAGAATTAAATCTAATATTATTTAATTCTGTTGCATTAGCAACCGGAATATATCCAGCTGCAATCAAATCATTTATTGCGCCATTAAATTCAACAGTAAATTTGATAGGAGCATATGCAACTTCTCCTGCCCCTTCAATTGTATTTGGATTAACGTTAGTTAAATTATCTAAAGTTGCTTTTACGGATGCATAACAAGATTCCGTATCACAGGTAATAACAACCTCATCTGCAGTCAGATTTGATGAAGTAGCGGCATGATCTCTAAAAACACTAGCTTTGTCTATATTAATTGGAGCAGCATCCCCACCTGGCCATATTACTTCACCCATATTTTTCTTTACAATATATCTTTCAAATTCTGGCAATTCTTCAAAGACACTTTGCATTGTTACCCTTGCTTCTTTAATATTTTCAACAGCTAAGGGTAGTACACCTAATTCAATTGTATATTCATAAGAAAATGGTAAGGTTACTGATGTAGAAACATATCCCATTGTATAATAAGTTTTATAATATATGGCATCACCATCTCCATCACCACCTGCATACGATCCACCAGATGAAATTGGTGATATTGGGATTTTTATATCCCGATCACAGGTTGAAGAATTAGAATCAGTTTCTTCATTTGCTTCTAATAAAGCCTCTAAACTTACATCATATTGAATAGCGATTTGCTCCCAAGAATCACAAGTTTTAATTATATTATAAGCTTTGCAGTCTTCAGGTAATGTCTTAGCAACTGCAACTGTATTAGTATTAGCAGACTTTGTTGCACAGTAAGTGCCACTATGGATTGCTAAAACAACTTTATTTTTCTCGGTTAAAATAACAACACCTGTTTTAGGCCCATCGCCTGCATAGTCTAACTTCTTACCATCGATATTATATTCTTTTCCCTCTAGGTAATAAAACTCTTGATAGCCTTGAGATTCATTTTCGTTGGCAATTAAAATTCTGCCTGAGTCAGCTATGGAATGAGCGGTTGCTCTAAAAGCTTCCCTTTGTGCAATTTCAACCATGCTTTGGATCAGAGGCACAGATATTGTTAGAACAACAATTATTATTATTATGGTTGATAATAATTCAATTAATGTAAATCCCGATTTTGAAAATTTATTTTTCATAAATCACCACCTAAACATATTTTTTAATTTGTAACTAAATGTTTGTTAAACTTTAATAAATATTATCTAATACGTTACATTAAATAATCCACATTCTTCAGGGCCTCCTACAATAACTTTACCACTAGTTCCACATGCAGTTAGGCCTTCCCATTTATTTCTCCCCTCAACAAGTATATGGATTGATGCATCCTTATCAACCATTACCTCAACATTATAATAATGATCATTTGGTTTATCCAATACATCAGAAATATTATTTTCTGTTACAATAACTGGATTGAAAGCTGATGAATCATCTTTTTTCAAATCGATAGCTTGGATAAGACTTTCTACATCAGATTTAAAAGCATTTATTCTAGCCTTTTCAATCCAAGTAAAGATTGTTGGTGTAGTTAAAACTACTATTACTGCTAACAAAATCAGCACCTCAATTAATTCGATTAATGTAAAGTCTTTTTTCTTCATATTCCACCTCTACTATTATGTACATTGTAGCATATAGTTTGCCAAAAACAAACATTTTTCGACATTATTTTATAGTCTTTGAAAAAATAATAGCAATAAAAAAACTTATACAAAATATAAGCTTTTCATTCATATGGCGTCCACGATTGGAGTCGAACCAACGGCCTATCCCTTAGGAGGGGATCGCTCTATCCAACTGAGCTACGTGGACACTCCTTATATAATATCATAAGATAAAGATGTTATATAGTACATATTCTGCAAAAGCAGTTTTTAAAAGCCAAATTATATTTGACTTTGTTTTTTCTTTAAACGATAACTTAATGCTTTACGGAACTTAATGCTATACTCATAGGCTCCAACTGTTTTATCAGTTAAGCTTACAATCCAACCCTCAAGAGACTTTGATGGCTTTGTAAATGGCCACATATGTGTTTCTATAATTTCCTTTTCTTTATCTGATACTTTAAAGTGCTTTATAGCATTTGCGGCTGCTATCTTAGGATGAAGTTTTTGAAATTTCATAAAATTTGAAAATCCTTTACTTTCATCTTGAAGATAAAAATCATGAAGTAAACCTGAAATAGCTGCAACTTTTTGATTAAGACCTAATTTTTTTGCTATTTTATAAGATAAATATGATACCCTCATCGAATGTCTTAATCTAGTAGTACCATGATGCTGAAAGTTTGCCGTCTTCCTAAATGTCTTATCCTTTATAATATAATCAACTACACTAAAATACAACGCATCTTCTTTATTAACTATCATTACCGTCTTCCTCTCTTTTAAATATAAAGGACTACTTTCAGTAGTCCTATTTCATTATATTAAATGCAAAAATTAACCATAAAGATGTAGCATACCTGAATTTGACACCAAATTCACCCAAACTAACACTCTTATCTACCATGTTTACAATCCAGCCCTCTATAAACTTTGAAGGTTTAGGAGTAACTGGGAACATATGTGTTTCTATAATATTTCGCTCTTTTTCCGAAATACCAAATTGGTTAATTGCATTATTAGATGCTATCTTAGCATGCATAAATAATGACTTAGTACTTTCCTGAAATGTTTTGTCATTTCTGGTTATAAAGAAATCATGAAGTAAGCCAGCTGTAGCAGCTGTTTCATAATCTAAACCAAACTTTTTAGCTATATAATATGAATAGTACGATACTTTGACCGAATGCTCTAAACGATCCGTACCATGATGAAACGATGACGATATTTTATTAAATTCTTTGTCTTTAATAATGTAATCAACGATCATCTTATATTGTTTGTCTGCAATACTATCTATCATTTTCTCTTCCCTCTTATTATTTTCTTTTATATTATACGAAACTTCGTCCGACTTTAACAATACAATTATATTGCTTTTAATGTCTTTTTAATAATGCATTTCCATTCTACATCAAAAATAATATTTTGTCTAGTCTTTAATTGCCTTAAACATTTTACCCCATATCTTAGTTGTTGAATAGTTAAGAATGCCGACTTTATATATTTTCATTCCATATTTTAACATTAAATAAATCGTTCCGCTAAGGATTGCTATTGCTATTAAGGCATCAATAAGTCCTATTTGTCCCAGTAATAATAATGGTGGTGAAATAAGAACAGATATAAAAGGTAAATAAGAAACAATCTTTATAAATATTGAACCTTCAAAAGTTGGTGCTAACATTGATAAATAATAACCAAATAAACAAATTAAAATAATTGGGGTTTGAACTTGTTGAAAATCCTCAATACTTGTTGTCATAGATGCTAATATCCCTGCAATTAAAGAATATGCAAGAAAGCTTAAAAACATTAATATTATTGTTATTGGAATAACATATATTAAACGTTCTGATACACCAGATGATACTAATGTATTCCAAATAGAACTCAAATCAAATTCAGAACCTAAACTAAACGAACTAGCTGCTGTATATTTTCTGATTAAAATGCCTATTAAACCCGCTATAAAGAGAATAAAGACCTGCAGTAATATAAATATATTACTTGCAATAATTTTGGAAAAGAAGTGGGTTTTTGGAGATACATTAGATATAATAATTTCCATACTGCGAGTTGTCTTTTCTTCATTAATTTCTCCGCCTATCATTTGAACAAGAAAAATAATAAGCATAAAGAAAGGTAATATGAAAGAAGGAAAGATTATACCCATAAAGAATGATTTATGTTCATCCTCTTCTTCCTTTGTTTCATCTAAAATATTACGACTAATATCCACTGGAGCATTAATTGATGCTAATTCATAAGGATCAATATTAGATTTAGACATCGAAAGGGTTATCTTAGACGAATTAATAGCGCTTGTCAGAGTCTGATATAAAACTGTATCAACAAATTGATCACTTATAATTTCTGCTTTAATAGTATTCGTATCATCATTATTAATGATAATAACAACATCCTTTGAATCAATATCCTCTATTAATTTCTCCCTAGTTTCTTCACTCTTACTAAGATTAACATTTTCTAGATCTGTTAAATAATTTTGTGATAACCCAAGATTAGTCTTAAATAAATCGTATACCTCGTTAGTATTATCTTTAACAATAACGTTTGTCTTTTCATTAAAATCCCCACCAAAAGCTGAAATAATTGTATCTAAATTAACCATTCCTATAACTAATAAAACAAGTAAAATATTAACAATAACAAACCATTTTGTTTTTATTTTCTTATTCAAACTTATCTTTATTAAATATTTTAATTTATTTGTCAAAACTCTCACCTACCTTAGAAACAAAAATTTCATTTAAAGATGGTTCCTCAACATTAAATTTAGTAATGTTTTTGCATTTAGATATATATTTAAAAACATCTTCAACAACATTATCATCTTTAATCTTAATTTCAATATCGTTACGAACTTTATTTACCTCAAGAACACCATCAATTTTCATAAGTTTGTCCACCTCAACATCACCATGAACAATAATATTTTTCTTACGATATTTCTTTTTTATCTCTGAAAGTCTTCCACCTAAAACAACTTGCCCTTTTACTAAGATAACAAGTTTCTCACAGAATAATTCAACATGTTCCATAAAATGAGATGAAAAGATAATAATTGAGCCCTTCTTTTTGAATTCTCTAATAACACCCATAAACATCTCAACATTAATAGGATCTAATCCCGTAAATGGTTCATCCAAGATAAGCAATTTAGGATTATTAATAATCGCAGTTATAAATTGAATTTTTTGTTGATTACCTTTTGATAGTTCCTTAATTTTACGATGTTTGTAATCTTTTATGTTAAATCTTTCTAACCATTTATCAAGTTCTTCTTCAATTGAATCTTTCTCCATACCTTTTAAAATACCATATAATAAAACTTGATCAAAAACAGTCATCTTTAATAAAAGGCTTCTTTCCTCAGTTAAAAAACCTATACTATCAGTTATATCATAATCTATTTTTTTACCATTAAGTGTTACATTACCCTCATCAGCTTCCAATAAACCCATTATTATACGAAAGGTTGTTGTTTTACCAGCCCCATTAACTCCTAGAAGACCAAATATTTCACCCTCGTTTACTTCAAATGATAGGTTGTCCACTGCTTTTAAATCACCAAATTTCTTGGTGATATTATTAACTTTTAACATCATATCCTCCTTCGCTTGTTTTAGGCTTGATTATTAATGTTGTTGTGTTTGAAATTTTTATACTATTTTTAAATATTTCATACTCTTTTTTATTTAATTTATTTAAGATATCATCTATATTTGGATAATATTCATTGTATAAAATAAGATCATTAGTAATATTTCTGTTTATAGAATTAACATCTTCATAAATATAAATCCCATTACTGATAAACATTTTTCTTTTATTCTCAAAATCCTCATCACTGATGCTTAAGTCTAATAGTCGATTTTTTATAGCTTCTAATAATTCATCAGCATACTCAGTATCAGCATTAATCGTTACAAGAAGATGTGACTCTGTAGGAAAAGTCTCTATTAGTATCTTTGATAAAAGATAGCCCTTCTCCTTCATTTCCTCATTAAAAGTCGATGTTGAACCAAATAAACTATCTAACATGATTGCTAAATATAGAGTTCCTTTTTTAGGCTCTATCTTTATTGGTTTTAAAGGAATCTTTAAGCCATATGATATTTTAGGTACCTCTACATTCATTACTTTCTCTTCATACTCTTTTAGAACTTTATTATCCTCAGTTATCTTTTTAAGTTTAATAGGTCCTTTCTTAGGAAAATCCTTTTTGTTTTGATTAGTTTTAATAACCTCTAGTAATGTTTCAGGATCAAACTTACCTGATATAACCAAAAACATATTTGAAGGTTGATAAAAAGTGTTATAACAAGTATATAAATGTTCCTTAGTAATTGAATTAATATCTCTAACTGTACCTGCTATCGAATATTTTATAGGATGATTTAAAAAAGCATTAAAACGTATTTGCTCTTCTAAAAAAGAATAAGGGTCATCATTATACATTTTAATTTCTTCTTCAATAATTCCTTTTTCTTTCGCAATGTTCTCGTCAGTGAAGTAAGGCGCTTGAACAAAATCTAAAAGATATTCAAGATTCTCATTTAAATGACTAGAACACGAAAAATGGTAAGCCGTATTATATAGAGATGTATAAGCATTAACATCAGCACCCTTTTCTGCATAAAACATCATAGGGTCTACACCATTTTCTTGCTCAAACATTTTATGTTCGAGAAAGTGAGCAATACCATTTGGTACCTTGGCCATCTTCTTATCATCGCTTGGAGTAAATTCATTGTGAATAGCACCATATTTAACATTAAGACTTACAAATGTTGTATTCATCTTTTCTTTAGGAACCATAAATACTTGTAAGCCATTATCTAATGTATCATAAAATAACATATCATCTGTTTTTTTAATCTTTATCTGTTTCATTTTCATCACCCCCATGTAATAAATAAGCTGTATCTAAATATATCTTTTTGCTTATATTTTTTACATCATTAATTGTCACTTTATTTATTTCATCTTTTCTCATTTTAATATCATCTAAACTATATAAGAATTGCCACATATAATTATTAATTAAATTAAGAGGATTATCTTCAATATTTTGAAGAATACTAATCATATCCTCCTTAGCCCTCTTTAACTCATCTTCCGTAATGTTACCTTTAGACATATTATTAAACTCTTCTTTAATAAGCTTTAATACTTTATTATATGATTCTTTATTAATGCCTGAAGAGATAGTTAAAAGATTATCAGCACGTCGATAATTTGAATATATATAATAAGCTAAAGAGTTTTTTTCACGTACACTTTGAAATAATTTAGAGTAACTAGGTCCACCTAAAATTCCACTATAAATTGGCAATACATACTTTCTTTCAAAAGAGGTTAAGTTGCCTATTTTACATCCAACAACTAACTTAGCTTGAGATAAATTCTCCTCGTCTTCGGCTTTTTTAAGTCGTTTAACAAAGTTTTTATGATTGATATAAATATCTTTTTTAGCTTTTTTAATAACATTGATCGATACCATATCAGCTACTAATTTTTTCATATCTAAAAAATCGATATTACCTAAGATGAAAACATCAACTAAATCACTATGAAGCATACTCTTATAATAATCATAGACCTTCTTTTCATCTATGCTATTAAGAACTTCTAAATAGCCACTTTGATAAGATATTGGCGATTCAGGATCCATATACTCTAACATTCTTACCATACTATAATATTTAGGATTATCCTTAACTGATTTTAATTTTGCCTTAATCTCGTTTTTTGCAATCGCAAAACTTTTTTTATTAAAACCCTTTCCATCAACATCCGGATTAAATATTATTTCTTTAAAGAAATCCATACCTTTGTCATTCATACCAGCTTCGGTATATTTTTCATTAATCATTGTCATATAAAAAGAAGTCAAGGCAAAGTTACCAACCCTATTTTCATTAGCGCCAATATAAGGTCCGTATAAACCTTCTGCTTCGCTTGAAAGAATTCTACCTGATTGATACTTTTTACTTGATAGCAAAAGAAGAAGATGAATAAAACTTCTGATAGTTATTTCGTCCTTTTTAATTTCACGTCTAAAATTTATCATAATTGTTATTGTTTTAAATTTATCCGTTTTAAAGAGATGTAAATTATATGCTTTCATATCTTGATATTGGTATTTCATATACTCACCTGCCTATCTATATTATGTAATAAAATATATCAATTATTTATAAAGTTTTTAAAGCTAATTCTACCATATTAATAAAAGATTTTTCTCTTTGGTCTGAGGTAGTTACTTCTTTAGTTATAAAAGAATCAGAAACAGTTAGAATACATGCTGCTTCCTTATTTAATATTTTAGCATTTTGAAATAAAGCAAACGATTCCATTTCGACACCAAGACAATTTTGTTCAGTGACAAGTTCTGTAAAATTTAATCTTTCATTATAAAAAACATCAGTCGAATAAATAGTTCCTCTTGTTACTTTTATTACTTCTTTTAAAGCGATATCCTCGATGTGATTAGTTAAATTAAGTGACGAAGATATTGTTTTATCCTCATTACCACTTTGTACATAAGCATATGAAGAATCGCTATAGGCATTATCCACTAAAACAATATCAAATAATTCAAGTTCAGGAACATAAGCTCCACAAGAACCTATTCTAATAATTTTTTGAACATCAAATTCAGTATATAATTCATAAGAATATATTCCTATACTAGGCATTCCCATACCAGATCCCATTACTGATACTTTCTTACCATTATAATACCCTGTATAACCAAACATATTACGGACTTGATTAAACATTACAACATCACTTAAATATGTTTCAGCTATAAATTTAGCTCTTAAAGGATCACCTGGCATTAAAACCATTTCTGCAATACTACCCTTTTCTGTTTTTATATGCGGTGTAGCCATATTATCACTCCTATCATCTATTGTTTAGTATATCATAAAAGTTAATGATAAAAAAGAACAAGCGACCCTTGTTCTAGTATTTATTTATTAAAATTTAATTCTTCTAAGCTTAGCATTAATTTGACTTGTTCTAACATCCATTTCTTTTTCTTTAGCACTTAAAATAAGATAATTATATAATTCTTCTAACTCTTTTAGTTTATCACGATATAACTTTGTATATTCCTCATAAGTAGTTTTTAACAACGCCTTTTTAGAATAATATTCATCAGATAATTCTCCCTCATTACGTCTTTCACCGTTTTTATCATATTGAATACTTAGACTATTATAAATATATTCTGGATGCTTTTTAGCAATAGCATCAATATATAAATCTGTTTTCTCAGCATAACTTATCATTCTTTTATTACTTGCAGGAAAACTAAGATCTACCTTACTATGTATATCATAGTATTCCTCTAAAGTTTCTTTTTCTTTTTCATAAAGAAAAATAGAACTTATACAACTAAAATGGTTACGCAATGTATCAATCGTTAATAATTTACTTTTCATACAAGCATCACGTTCAACAAAGGTATTGTTATAATTCTTCATATAGTAAGATGGATCATAATCAGCAATAATGTTTTCCTTTATCCATAATAAAACATTTTTACTTTCAATTTGAGAAAAACGTTGTTTACAAATCATATCATTTTGAAATGCATGTATAATTTCATGATAAGAAAGTTCTATTATATCGAACAAATTTTCTTGATTAAAACCATTCTCTTTATCAATCGCTTTTTTAAAAATAGAATTTCTAAAATTGATAACAGAGCTTCCATCATTAAAAGATTTACAACTACTTAAACTAATCAATCCAAATTTAAGTGTGTACACAACATCTTTATAGGTCTCAAAAGAAGCTTTTATCTTTAATTCTTCTATTTTCTTTTTTGAAAAATATTTAATAATAACTCTAATATCATCTTCCGTAATCTCGCCATCAAAATGTCTATTTCTCAATATTTTGTCAAAGTAAAAATCATATATTGTTTTCTCGTCATCAGTATAAGTTATATCGTCGATAACACCAATACAATATTCTCTTATAAATTGTCTTTGATCTTTGCTTTTAAATCTATTGTCGTTAATAATGCCTAATACTTTAGACGTTATTTCACCTATCGACTTATTTTTTTGCATATAATCCCCCCAGATTAATTTTTAACTATCTAATCAAATAATTAATACCATTCTTTAGATATGTTAGCATTATGACTTTCAGGCGTTGGATCCGGAAAATCAAAATGAATTATTGTTGGTATTTTAAATGCAGTTCCAAAAGCAACGCATGTACCAGGTTGTAAAGTTTTTAATTTCTCTACTATCTCATTTGTAATGTTAGGTACCATATTTTTAATATATATTGTATCTTGAGGATGAACCATTTTAAATATTAAAAAATTAGTACATTGGGAAAGCGATGTTTCAGACAATTCAGATGGTCTTTGTGAAATAAGCCCCAATAATATACCATATTTTCGTCCCTCTTTTGTAATACGATCAAAGATATTATATCCTAATAAAAATTGGTCGTTGTCATTTTGAACATAACGGTGGGCTTCTTCTAAAATAAGATGAATTGGGAATGATGCTCTCTCATCAAGATCCGCTACATAATCATAAAACATTTTTGCATATATTTTTGTTATGGTTTTAGCAAAACGATCATCAACATAGTTAATGTTAAAATTAACAATCTGAGCGTTGCCACCATCAAGTGATGTTAATATTTTCGTTATATATTGTTCTTTAGTAATAAATTCATCATATTCAAAATACTTACGATTATTACTACTAATCAAAGAATGAAGTCTTACTTTTAAGATATTAGCATAATCATATACCTTATCACTATTTAAAACACCTTCTGATATTAAAGCAAAATCAAAAGCTTCTTTTAAATGATCCAATGTATAAGGGAAAGTACCATCAGGCATATCTAAATATAGACCCTCTTTTATAAATGTACTTAAGAATTCAGCTACTAATTGTATTTCATGCAATTTCCCATCTTTATCAATAATTAAACATTGTCTTAAAGTTCTAGTATAACCAGGTTGGATTAATTTAGTTTCAAGATTCAAATCTTTTGTATTAAAAGTTGTTAGGACAGCTATTAAGTGGTCTCTTATTTGTCCTGCTGGATTACCACTATATAATATATCTAATAATGCTCTAGCAATAATATCGTTCTTATAAAGAATAACTTTTTCCTCATCTTGAGCAAAGACACTAACTAGTCTTAAAGCTTTCTCTATAATAGGTAATTGAATATGATTATCAGCCCCTAATAATAAAGCTATATCATCAACACCAAGCAACCAGATTGGAATTTTTAATATTTCTGTATCTGGAAAAGTTAAGTTTGTTGTATAATTTTTGAAGTTCAAATCAGGTGAAGCAGCCTTTAATTTGGTAAAAGCTTGATTATATTCACCATACACGTCAAAAACCAAGATGCGAGCATTTTTAGGTACAGCCTGAGGATTATAAAAGATGTTTTGCAAAATCCTTGTAACAGAGTATGATTTACCACTACCGGTATTACCAAAAATTGCAAAGTGATGAGCAAAAAAATCATTTATATTTATATTTATTGGATAATTCTCATATAAAGGCATTTTCCCCATATATAATTTCTTCTCATCAGGCGATGTTACATTACCTAAAATTATATCCAATTCGGCGCGATTAATAATTCTACAAGGACAATTAAATGAAGGTCTTCTAACAACACCAGATAAAAAATTATTATTAGATAATTCACCCAATAAAACAGCCTTCATCTTATCGACAGAAACATCCTTTACTTCACCTACTACTTTTAAATTTCCTTCTTCAAATATAACGTGATAATTTAAAAGATTCTTTCCGACAGCTGCTTCACTATTAAGCGCAACCTCAACTACGTTTTCATCAACTGATATTATTTTTCCTAACATACTTAGACCTCCTTATTCTCTGCGCGTTTTAATGGTGCTCGACTTCCCTTGTTTTTTGAAAAAATCAAACTGGTCACAAGAGCTCCTGGGACCAAACGATTTATTTTACGATATATTCTATTAATATCCCCGCTCTTAGCATACATAATAAATTCATTATCGTCAAATAAACGTTTGTCCTTACTTGACACGTAATCTAATAATTTGTTTACATTTTTGTGCAGTAATTTTGCGTAAACTACCGTTTTCTCTAATGATGTAATATTTTTTGTTATTTTACTAACACTTAGATTTTCTATACCTTTGCCAAAAGATCTCCAATACAAATATTGATTACTACCTTCTTCAGTTCTTAAAAAATAATAATTAGAGATGTATACAATTAATATAACTGTAAATAAAATGCCAAGACTCACTATATGAATTGAAGAATGATATATTATTCCTAATAAAATACAGATTATAGAAAGTGCTATATATCCTAATGCTTGATCCATAATTTTACTTTTTGTTTCAACAAGTTTGGCTCTCGTTCCTTCAAAAGACGCTAAAGAATGCCAATCATAATAGCACGTTAAGAAATAAGTACTATTAGTATACGCATCTCTTTTAATAAGCGATAAAGAAACAGATTCTCCATTACCAATATTATTCATAAACCAATTTAGTAAGAATTTCTCTGAATCAGTAAGAAAGTCATTTAAATTTTTGTTAGAAACAAATATATAATCTTTACCATCAGAACTCTTTTTCAACAATAATACTTTTTTACGAATAAGTTCTAATATAGAAGGGCCTAACATTGATGATGTAATTCTACCCTTTAATAAATATCCAAGTTCAAGTACGGTTCTCTCTTGTGGCAAAACTTTTATCTGCAAGTTTTTTTCATGCTTGTTTATTTTGTTTTTTTTGGCTTGAGCACATAAAATATAGCTTATAACATATAAAAGCCAAAAAAGTATTAGTACCTCTAAAACACTTGTTTTAATGCCTATTGCATTTTCTGGTAAAAGATAAGTAATAATTAATATAGTTAATAAAAAAAACTTCATAATACAGTCCTCTGCATTCATTATAATATAAAAGATAAATGTTGTATAGTATAAAAATTAAAACTTATAAGTGGTTTTGTTCCAATTATAAGTTTAATTTCTTTCTATTGTGAATAATAAGGATTAACACCACCAAATGCCTTATATCCAATAGATACTGCACCTTCAACATTGTTGATAGTTACAGATGTTAAAGTTGCATTATCCGCAAAAGCATATGATCCTATAGTTGTTACACTGCCAGGGATGTTCACGGTCTCTATTTGGTTTGTTATAAAAGCAGAGCCTCCTACTATTTGAACGTTATTCAAATCTACACTTGTTAATTGTGTATTTCTAAAAGCAGAGTCCCCTATTTTTGTAATCTGACTTGGTACGTTATAAGTTATAAAACCTATAGTTGTATCCCTTAATAAACTGTTTGGAATTTTAGTAACGTTGGAGTCGAAAGTTATAGAATCAATATACGAATTGTCAAAAGGTCCATATGCTGTGTTACCTACCGAATCTATATTAGCGTTCCAAATTACTCCACCTGTGAATTGGTTGTTTGCAAAAGCAAAA
>DHQC01000003.1:146499-146824 GCA_002411005.1 Caryophanales bacterium UBA5348
TTCTAAATGCCGAGCCACCTATCGTTGTTACACTACTCGGGAACGTTATACAAGTTAAATTGTTATTTTCAAAAGCACTAGTTCCTATTGTAGTAACAGCTACTCCTCCTATTGTTGAAGGTATTGATACATCAGATGGACATCCTTCAGTTGTATAATTATAATCCGTTATTGTATTTGTATCCGGATTAAAGACAAAACAACTTTCAGGCGTTGCTGTTATTGGACATACTCCACCACCATTAAACTCTACCGTAAATTTAATCGGCGTATAAACTACTTGTCCTACACCATCAATGGTATTGGGTATAACATTAGTTAAATT
>DHQC01000006.1 GCA_002411005.1 Caryophanales bacterium UBA5348
TGGTGCGGTTGAGATTTGAATAAACAAAAAGAACTAGTTTCTTTTTTGTTTGACGAAATATTTTATTTATAATATAATACTATTGTTATTTGATGTTGAACAATACCAAGTAGTTATGTTATAAGAATCTTAGAGACTTAATGGTTAGTGAAAATTAAGCTTATATTATGATGAATTACAGGTTGTGAATCGAATCGCTTTAAAGCGTTATCTTTTTAAGAGCATAATATTTTATTATGAACTAAGGTGGTACCGCGATAATTCGTCCTTAATATTAATTAAGGACGTTTTTTAATGCAGTGAGGTGTAGAATATGATAGAGAGAATTATTTTTGATTTAGATGATACCTTAATTTCATGGAAGAATGAGTATTATAAAACTTTCAATAAAATCTTAGATGAACTTAATTATCAATATGATGAAACCTTTATTAAAAAATTAATCGAGGCAGTTGATGATTATGAATCTATATATAAAACATATAATAAAAAAGATATGTTAGATTTAATGAGTAAATATACAAAAATAAAGCTACCTGATAACTTTATTGATTTATGGTTAGAAGAATTATCTTCTTGCTGTGAATTAGCGTCTGATGATATTATAGAAACCTTGGATTATTTATATTATAAATATGATTTGGTAATATTGACTAATTGGTTTGCTTATTCTCAGATAAATAGGCTTAAAAAGGCGGGTATTTTCAAATATTTTAGTAACGTATATTGCTCTGATACCTTTTTAATAAAGCCTAATAAAGAGAGCTATTTAACGGCTGCTGGGTTATATAACGTTTCAAAGTGTCTAATGATTGGCGATAATGTTAATGATGATGTCGAAGGTGCTTTAAAAGTTGGGATGAATGCTATATACTATAATTATAAGAATAAGAAAAATACTAATTATAAAGAAATTAATAATCTTAAACAATTAATTAGTTTATTATAGGAGGAATCTATGGAATTAAATAAGTATATTGATCATACTAATTTGAAAGCTAATGCTACTAAGAATGACATTAAAAAATTATGTGATGAAGCAATCAAATATAATTTTGCATCTGTTTGTATTAATCCGTTTTATGTTAAATATGCTCATTCATTACTCAAAAAGAGTAATGTTGCTGCTGGAACGGTTATTGGTTTTCCACTCGGAGCTAATACAACCAAAATAAAAGTATCAGAGGTCAAACAAGCTTTAAAAGATGGTGCTGAGGAACTTGATATGGTTATTAACATAGGAGCTTTAAAAGCAGGCGATTATGACTATGTCGAACATGAAATTGCAGCAATGGTTGAAGCTGCAAATGGTTATGTTTTAAAAGTTATTATTGAAACTTCTTATCTAAATGAAGAAGAAATAATTAAGATGTGTGAAATATGTAAAAACAACTTTGTGCATTTTATTAAGACATCAACAGGTTTTAGTGACACAGGTGCAACAATTGAAAACGTTAGTTTTATGAGACAACATATTGGTGATATTCTTGAAATAAAAGCTAGTGGTGGTATCAAAAATTATGATGACGCTATAGCACTGATTGATGCAGGTGCAACAAGAATAGGTACCAGTAATGGAATTAAAATAATGGAGGGATTAAAATGAAATTATACGAAGAATTACAATGGCGTGGTTTAGTTGATAATATAACAAGCCCAGACTTAATAGAAAAATTAAATAGTGGTAGAATAACTTTTTATATTGGGACTGATCCAACAGCGGACAGTCTACATATTGGGCACTTTTCATCATTATTAACAGCTAAAAGATTAAAAGAGGCTGGTCATAACCCAATCATACTTGTTGGTGGTGCAACAGGATTAATTGGTGATCCAAAACCTAATACAGAAAGACCTATGATCACGAAAGAGTCATTAAATTATAATTATGAAAAACTAAGAGCTCAAATAGGTAAGTTATTTGGTTTTGAGATGGTTAATAATTATGATTGGTCAAAGGATATTAACTTTATTGATTATTTAAGAGACTATGGTAAATACTTTAGTTTAAATTATATGTTAAACAAAGAAACAGTTAAAAGTCGTCTAGAAATAGGTATTACTTATACTGAATTTTCTTATATGATTATGCAAGCTCTTGATTTTTTGATTTTATATAAAAAATATAATTGTACCTTACAAATAGGTGGCCAAGATCAATGGGGAAATATTACAGCTGGTGTTGAATTAATTAGAAAGAAAATAGGGGCTGAATGTTATGGTTTAACAATGCCTTTAATTACGAAAGCTGATGGAACTAAATTTGGTAAGAGTGAGGGTGGAACTGTTTGGTTAGATGAAACTAAAACATCACCTTATGAATTATATCAATTTCTTATTAATTCAGAAGATGAGAAGGTTATTGAATATTTGAAAAAACTTACCTTTTTATCAAGGAAAGAAATTGAGGCTTTAGAGGTAAAAGTAAAAGAGGAACCTCATTTACGTTTAGCGCAAAAGAGTTTAGCTGAGGAAGTAGTTACTTTTATTCATGGTAAGGAAGCTTATGATAATGCTGTAAGAATTTCAGAAATACTTTTTGAAGGTAAGGTTAAAGAATTATCAGGCAAAGAGATTAAAGAATCGCTTAGTGATGTACTAATTGGAACTATTAAAGAAGATAGTAATATTGTTGATTTGCTTGCTGATAAGGCTATTGCAACTTCAAAAAGAGAAGCTAGAGAGCTAATCGAGAGTGGTGCAATAACTATTAACGGAGATAAAACAACATCTTTAGAGCATGTTATTTCAGTTAATAATGCTATTGATAAAAAATATACTGTCATTAGACGTGGTAAGAAAAAGTATTATTTAATAGAACATATTTAAAAATTAAAGAGTGAGATTAGTCACTCTTTTATTATGATATAATAATTATTAGAAAGGTTAATAATTTTATGAAAGAAATTAATGTTCCAAATCAAGTTGTTAAAGTTTTAAATACTCTAGAGAATGCTGGCTATGAAGGCTATTTGGTAGGTGGCGCTATTAGAGATAATTATTTAAATATAAAATGTGATGATTATGATATAGCTTCTTCTGCAACGGTTGAAGAAGTATACAATTTATTTGCAAATTATAAAATCATAAAAACAAGTCTAAAACATGAAACAGTATCTCTTATTTTAGATAATTTAAAGATAGAGATAACTACTTATAGAGATGCAGAACATACTTTAATGGGTGATTTATTCCTTCGAGATTTTACAATAGATTCTTTAGCTTATTCTCTTAAAGAGGGAATAATTGATTATTATAATGGTGTTGATGATCTCAATAATAAAACAATTAGAATTAATGGTGATAATAACAGTAGATTTATTGAAGATCCAGTAAGAATATTGCGTGCTATTAGGTTATCAGCTACTTTAGATTTTGATATTGAGCCTAGAACTAAGAATTATATTCTTAATGATGCAAACCTCTTAAAGAATGTTTCTGTTGAACGTATTCAGTATGAATTTACTAAATTATTGCTATCTTCTAACCCTTCTAATTATATAAGGGAATATTTTAGTGCTTTAACGGTTTTTATGCCCGAATTAGAACCGTTAAAAGGATTTGACCAGAATAACCCTCATCATATCTATGATTGTCTAGAACATACTTTAAAGGTGCTTGATAATGTTGATGTAAATATAATACTAAGATTATCAGCTTTATTTCATGATACTGGTAAACCTTATAGTTATACAATAGATAAAAATAATATTGGTCATTTTTATGGACATTATAAAATAAGTGCTGAAATAACTTTAAAGATCTTAAGAAGATTAAAATATTCTAATGATATTATCGATAGAGTTATAAATTTAATAAACTTCCATGATTATCCTTTATCACTTACTAAAAAGAGTGTTAGGAAACTCCTTAATCGCTTTGGTCCAAAAGATATAAATAATCTGCTTGCTTTAAAAAAGGCAGATACATTAGGACAAAGTCCTGATTATTGGGGACGATTAAAAGAGATTGAAGAAGTAGGTAAGATAATTGATGAAATAATTGGGGAAAATGATTGTTTCTCATTAAAGGATTTAAAAATTAATGGTAACGATTTGATGTTACTTGGAATAACTGATGGTAAGACAATTGGTTATATTTTAAATCAGTTGCTAGATTTAGTTATTGAAGAAAAACTAGAAAACAATCGTGAATTATTACTTAAAATGGCCAATACATTAAATATTAAGACAAAAAGAAAAGGATGATATAAATATCATCCTATTTAAATATTAGAAATATTATCTTCTTTTAGCATAAGCTAACTTTTTATCTTCATAAATGAAACGATTAATGATATCTTTATAAGTATCAACAACGTTATTTACTACTAATTGAACTTTATTATAAATAGTTTCTTTAATTTCTAATAGTTTTAATTCACGCTTTAGTGTACGACGTCTTTTTCTAACAATCTTATCTAACTCATGAATCTGACTCAGGCTCATTAAAATCCCTCCACAAGTTGGTATTATAGCACAACTGAAAAATTATGTCAAAAAACGGCCTATTTCAGAGGCCGTTTTGTTGGAAAATAGAGCTAAATTTAAGTGCTAAACCCTTAATGATAAAGGGTTTGTTATATAACTATCATATTGTTTACTTTTTGTTATTTTATGCTATTTAAGCCTGAAAAAAAGAGCTTTATTGCTCTTTTAGTGTTTACTGTAGAATTCAACTACTAATAATTCGTTAATATCTGCATTTAATTCGCTACGTTCTGGGTATCTAATAAATGTACCCTCTAATTTAGCTGGATCAAATGATACAAATTCAACACGGCTTAATGTCTTTTCTAAAGATTCTTTCATAGATGGATGTTCATGTGATGATTCTTTAACAGAAACAACATCGCCTGGTTTTAATAAGAATGATGGAATATCAACTCTCTTACCATTTACTAGTACGTGACCATGATTTACAAATTGTCTAGCACCACTTCTAGTAGCGGCAAAGCCTAAACGATAAGCTACGTTATCTAAACGGCTTTCAAGTAACTTCAAGAAGTTTTCACCATGACGGCCTTTCATCTTAGAAGCAAGAATAAATGTTTTTCTTAATTGGCGTTCACTTAGACCATAAGTAAATCTGATTTTTTGTTTTTCAAGTAATTGAATACCGTAGTTAGACATTTTTCTTTGTCTAGCAGTACCATGTTGACCAGGTTTATAAGGTCTTTTAGCAAGTTCTTTACCATTTTCTAAAATAGACATACCAACACGACGAGCTCTTTTAAAAGTAGATCCTGTATATCTTGACATAATGTTCCTCCTTTCTTTGTTTATATACCTAAACAAAGAACTCATATTTACTAATTAAAAGGGTGTTTATTTCTAATATCCTCACTAGGCAGTTACTAGTTACTAATAATACCTGGATAAATAAACATGTAATAATCATAAATATAAACTGCTCGTTTGTATAAGCACTACTATTATATTATTGTTTTGGCTTTTTAGTCAAGGAAAACTTGATATATATGGTCTTTTTGAATATTTTGTATCTATATTTTAGAATTTTAAAAATTATTTAGCTAGATATGTTTAGAAAAGGTAGCACAAAAGGCAATTATTTGGTAAAATATAAATATAGTAGAAGGTGATTTATATGGATGATTTTACATTACAGATGGTTACATATTTTTTAATTGCAATAACCTTTATTGTTGCGACTTTAAATATAATTCAATATATCAGAAGTAGTAAAATTAAAAAGAGTATAGATGAATTTGAATTAGAAAAAAACAAGGTTATAAGTGCACCTATAATGACTGAATTATCTAAGGTGGAGACTTTAGCAAAAAACGAAGTAGTAGAAAATAGAGTTAAGGGTTGGCAAGAACGTTTTGCTAATGTAAAAAATAATGAAATTCCTTCCATTAACGATTTGTTATTAGAAGCTGATTATCTTTTTGAACGAAAAAAATATGGTGATATAGTTAAATTATTAGCGCAAATCGAAATAAAACTATATGAAGCCCGTAGTAAAACAAATCATATTTTAGAAGAGGTTCAAGAAATCACTTTAAGTGAAGAAAAAAATCGAAACATTTTAACCAATCTAAAATCATCTTATCGTTCATTATTACAAACGTTTATGAATTCAAAAGATGATTATGGTGAAATTGCTAATTCAATAGAACTTCAATTTGAAAATATTGAACGTCGTTTTCAAGCTTTTGAAAAAGCTATGGAAGCTAGTGATTATGATGAAGTAGATCATATCGTTAAAGCTGTTGAGGAAATGATTAAGCATATGGAAGTGGTTATTGAAGAGGTTCCTTCAATCGTTTTATCAGCAACGATAATTCTTCCCAAACGTATAACAGAGGTTTTAAAAGCCTATGAACAGATGCAGAGTGAAGGATATCAGTTAGATTTTTTAAATGTTGAGTATAATGTTGAGGAAATAGAGAAGAAAATTAATGATATTACTGATAGAGTCAAAGTTCTAAATTTAGAAGAGGTTGTTTTCGAATTGAAGACTTTTATGGAATACTTTGATAATTTATTTAATGATTTTGAGCGCGAAAAATTAACAAAAAAGGTCTTTGAAGAAAGCGTAGTAGTTTTTAAAACAAAGATGGTTAAATTAAATAGAGTTGTTAATGAATTCTATGATCAATTGGGTTTGTTAAAAAGAAATTATTCTTTATCAGAGAAAGAACTTGATTTATTAGATTCTCTAAGTAATGATTTAGGTGAATTAAATGTTGATTTTAAAGCTTTGTCTGATACTGTTAGAACTAAGGCTTTTCCATATTCTAAATTAAGTAGAGAACTTGATGTTTTAGCTTTGAAGCTATCAAAAATTGAAGAACGATTAGAAGGAATTATTTCTTCGCTTGGCAGTATGAAAGATGACGAAGCTAGAGCTAAGGAACAATTTGATGATATTAATGCTTTCTTAACGAAGTCAAAAGCTAAAATTCGAGAATACAAATTGCCTGTAATTCCTAATACCTATTTTATTCAATTGAAAGAGGCTCAAAATTCTATTAAAGAAATAACAATTGAATTAGAAAAGAAACCTATTAACATAGAAATCTTAAATATTAGGGTTGATACAGCTCGTGATTTAGTACTCAAATTATATAATTCAACTAATGAAATGATTAAAACATCGATGTTAGCAGAGATGGCTATTATATATGGTAATAGGTATAAGAGTAGCAAAGTAAAGATTGAGGATGGTTTAAATAGAGCTGAAATACTATTTATTAAAGGTGATTATAAACATTCATTAGAGGTAGCTATTAATACAATTGATATTGTAGAACCTGGTTTCTATCGTCATTTATTAACTCTTTATGAAGGTGAATAAAAATTTATAATATTAATGATATTCTTTCATATAATTGAATAGGTGAATAATATGTTAAAGAAATCATTTCAATTTTTAGGTTTAACAATCTTAATTGGGTTTAGTTTTTTCTATACTAACGAAGTTATAAATATGGTTCGTGATAAAGATCCATTAATGATAAAAATTCAAGAATTTGAAACCATATTTAATAAAGATAGTGTTGATGCCTTTATCGAAGATGATTTTATCCTGCCGGGTATTAATGCTTGTGTTGTTGATACTAATTCAAGTTATAGTAATATGAAAAAAATCGGTAGTTATAATAATTCCTTGATTGAGTATAGGGAAATAAAACCAGATATATCACTTGATAATATATATGATAAGTATATTGTTAAAGGTAATAAGAGTAAATTAGAAGTAGCGCTTGTCTTTAAATTAAATGATAGTCGTTATACAATTGATCTTATAAATATCTTATCTAAAAAGAGTACTAAAGCTTCGTTCTTTGTTGATGGTAAGTTAATTGAAAATGATTCTCAAAGTATCTATAATCTTATTAATCAAGGACATGAAATATATAATTTAGGTTATGATGGCGAATACGATAAAAATTTATTAGTCTGGACTAATAATATGATTGAGAATATGTCATACAATAAACCTAAATATTGTTTGTTATTAGAAGAAAATAAAAAGGTTTTAGATATATGCTCATCGAATAAGATGTATACTATAAAAGCAGAGTTACTAATTAATTATCGTAGTACTTTTAATAATATAATGTCTAATATTGATAAAGGAAGTTTAATTATTTTTGATGTAAATGAAAAAACTACAACAGAACTTACAAAGACTTTGTTATTTTTAAATAGTAAAGGATTTACTTATAATGTCTTAAGTGAACATTTAAGTGAGAAGGGCTGTTCTAATACTGATTAATTAATCTAAATAATATTAAAATATACACCTATTATTTAAAATCATTTGCTATATGGGTGCTATATTTTTTTTATTTTCTATGTTATAATGTGTAAGCATTGATTAAATTAACAAGAAAGGAGGAACTTATGAGTAAAATAAAAATTTTTGCCTTAGGTGGTTTAAATGAAAATGGAAAAAACATGTATGTTGTAGAAGTAAATAATGATATATTCGTTTTTGATGCCGGTTTAAAATATGCTCCGGATAAATTATTTGGTATTGATTATCTAATTCCTGATATCCGATATCTTAAAACTAATATTGATCGTGTTAAGGGTATTTTTCTTTCTCATGGACACGAAGAAAATGTAGGGGCTTTACCTGAAATATTAGCTGAGTTACCTGATATAAATATTTATGGTACTAAGTTTACACTTGGTATTCTTAAAAAGATGTTGGAAGAAGATAATATAAAAGCAAACAACTTACATGAAATTATTCCACATCATAAAATAACTTTTGATAAAAACAGTATTTTCCCTATAAGATTGACACATTCTATTCCTGATAATGTAGGTTATGTTCTATATACAGAGGATGGTGCTATCTTCTATACCGGAAACTTTGTTTTTGATCCAGCTATGATGGGTGCATATAAAACAGACATTGGTAAACTTGCATATGTTGGAAAACAAGGTGTTTTATGTATGCTTAGTGAGTCTTTATATGCAGAAAAAACAGGCTTTACAGCTCCATCGCATCGTTTATCTAACTTAATAAAAGAAACATTACGTAAGAGTGATGACAGATTAATATTTAATGTTATGTCTGCTAATATGTATCGTGTTGAAGAGTTATTTAGAGAAGTTATGCTTACTGATAGAAAAGTTGTTGTTATGGGTAAGAGATTGCAAAGTATGATTAATAATCTTATTGATATGAAATATTTAAATTTTGATAAGAATAGAATTGGTAGCTTAAATAATATTAATGATAAAGATGCTATTATACTTATCTCTAGTGAAAACGAAAAACCATTTACTAATTTAAAAAGAATTGTAAATGGTTATGATAAATATATAAAGATAAAGGAAAATGATACAGTTGTTTTCTTAGAACCTGTTCAGGATGGTATGGAAAGAGTTTTAGCTACTATATCTGATTTAATAGCTAGAACAGGAGCTGATATAATTACTTTATCCCCTAAAGATTATTTATTACATCATGCATCTAGTGAGGATTTAATGCTTATGTTAGATTTAATTAAGCCTAAGTATTATATGCCTGTAATGGCTGATTATCGATATATGTTTGCTAATGCTAATATTGCCCAAAAAATGGGTGTATCTGAAGAAAATATTTTGCTTAAACTAAATGGTGAAATTGTATATTTTGAAAATAGTGTCTTAAAAGATACTGGTGAAAAAATAGCAGTTGAAGATGTTATGATTGATGGTAATAGTGTTGGAGATATTGGTGAGCTTGTCTTAAAAGACCGTGAGATGTTAAGTGATAATGGTATTGTTATTATTAGTACAACAATTGATCGTAAAACAAAGAATGTTTTAGCAGGACCAGAAATATTAACTCGTGGATTCATATATGTTAGAGACAATGCTAATATCATAAATGAAATTCAAACTATTTCTAGTCGTATAATAAAAGAAAACAGTAATAGTAATTATGTTGAATATAACAAAATTAAAAATGCTGTTAGAGATGAAGTTGGTAAATATCTATATAAAGAAACAGGATGCAAACCAATGATTATTACTGTTATACTTGAAGTTTAAAAGAAAGCTTATTTAGCTTTCTTTTTTATTGATATTAAAAAGGTTGAAATAACGATTATTATAAAGATTGGTAGTGCAACTAATATCGGATATTGATTTTTCATAAAATGGACAGCCGTCGTAGAATTTTTAAATATATATAAAGAACTTATTACACTAAGAGATGCAATTATTAGAATAATTATTAATTTAGGTTTATCTTTTTTAACTTTAAAGATACCAATGAAATAGGTCATTATGAAATAAACAGTCATAGTATTGAGGGTAAACATGTTGAAAATCCAATGAATTGCAAAGAAGTTTTCAAGATTTTCAAGTACTCCAAAAACTTCTATTTTCTTCATGAGATAATATTCTGTATAACGGTAAAGAGAAGCAATATCAATACCTAGGACACTTATGCTCATGTAAAGTACTATGAACATTGACAAAATACTTAATAAATAGCTTGATATAAGATATTTAGTTGTATTCTTGTTATCAACAATATCGTTTTTTGGTATAACTGAGAGTAGAAAAAAAGGTATCATAATATATGAAATGTATCTTATTCCTCCCTCGATTATTGGATTAATTCCATTAACTAAAATTGGTTTTATATTGTCAAATTCAGAATACCCTAGTAAAGACCAAATTATAAAGGCAAATAATATCAGTCCTAAAAACACCAATATTTCAGATGTCCTTCCTATTGTTTCAATACCTTTATAACAGGCATATATTATAGGAATTATAAAAATAATTGTGACAAAGATAATGGGTGTTTCAGATAAGTATTTAGTTGAAGCATAATTAGATAGGTCCCAGATATTGATTGTAAGAGTTATAAAGACTAGTATTATCATCATGACATTAATAATATTCCCTAAAAATGAACCGAAAAGTTTAGTATTTTTATTGAATATATTTAAAGCTGGATGATAATTAATAATATAAATTAATAATAAAATAGGTATTAATCCAACTAATCCTGCTGCTCCAACTGTAATCCAGGAGTCTTGTTTACTGATATTTAAAATAATCATTGTACCTAGACCTACAAATAAGGAGTTACTCATTAAAAGAGCAATTATAGAATACTGTAGAGCACTTATATAGTTGTTTTTTTTCTCCATTTTCTCATCCTTCCTTAGCAGAATTTATGATCGAGCCTTTTTTAGGTAATTTTAAATCAAGGTTTATTTTATATTCTATATTTGGGAATATGTTTTTCCATTCATTTTTGTGTTTTTTCCAATAGCTATAATTATTTAAATATACTTGTTCTCCAAAGCCAATAAAATCAATATTATATTTTTCTTGCGAAGCTTTAATTACTTTATCAATTTTTCCTTTAATATTCTTAGCAGCCTTTTTACTAATTTCTTCGATTACTTTCTCATCGCTTAAGTTTGACTTGCAATTATATTCTGTTAGGTTGGCTTCAATCGATATTTTTATATCAGCTTTAGGTTTATCATCTTTAATCGAGAGGGAAACTTTTGATTTAGCCGAATTCATTTCAACAGCAGCATAATTCTTTTTATCATCACAAGGAAAAGAGAAAATACTGTAATCTAAATTATTTTGGAGGAGGTTATAGCCAATACTTTCATCTTGATCTAAATAACCTTTCAATTTAAAGTCTTCAAATATTCCTAAAGTACCTATCCTTAACTTTGTTTTTGGAGCCGTTGTTGATGTATCTTTGCTATCTGTCCCATCTGATACTTTACCATCTATAATAATAGTTGGGATGACAGCTTCAGTTCCATTAGCATATATTTGTGATAGAAATTCATCGTAAGTAATATCGGTTGCTATTCCTTTGTTTTTTGAAGCCGATAAGATACTTTGAAGAATACTATGTGCAGGCATTCCTTCTAAAGGAGTAAGAATTTTTATAATATTGCTAGCTTTATCTTCTTTAGCTAAAACAATATTAAATACTTTACGTGATTCTAGATCCCTTAAAAAGAAATCAACGCCATCTTCTAAATGTTTTTTAGCAAAACCCTCTCCAAATACAAGTATTTCGAGGTGACCTAAATATAATTTTTTTGGAGATTCTAGGACAATGTTTCTAAGGGCTTCATGTATCGTTTTAGCTTTACTTTGATAGACAGTGACTGGACTTTGTTGTTCACTACCACTAGATGATCCGGAAGAAGTTTTCTTAGCATTTAAGATTTGGACGCTTATATCAAATAATTCTTTTTCATCATCATAGTCAATTCCTATCGCTCCAATAATAGCGATTTCATTTAACTCTTTATAATTCCAACATCCTGTTGTACAAAGGATAAGAGCTATTAACAAAACAAAATATTTTTTATTCATTTTTTGTTTCCTCCTTTCCCTTTGTTTGGTTCTTCGCAGCTGTTAATGAATTTCTTTTAAATAATCTGTTTTTATTATTTAATAACAAAGTATCCCCTAAATTTTTACGGTTAAAGGGCGCAACAGGGGATAAGTACGGAAGCCCAAATGATTTTATACTTGTAATATTAATTAAAAACATTATGCCTGCTATAACAATTCCTATAATTCCCACAATTGAAGCTGAGAACATAAAAATTAAACGCCACCATCTAATACCGTTTGTAGTATCTAAGTATGATATCATTAATCCACTAATAGAGGTTATTGCAATAACTATCACCATAATAGGCGAGACAATACCGGCTTCAACAGCCGCTTGGCCTAAAACTAAAGCCCCAACAATTGATAGAGAACTACCAATAGATGAAGGAACACGGGTATCAGTTTCTTTCAGTATTTCAAAGGTTAGAGTCATTAGGAGGGCTTCAAGTACTGTAGGAAAGGGAACTCCATCTCTTTGGGTTGCAAAATTAATAAGTATTTTACCTGGTATGGCCTCATAATTATAAGTTGTTATTGCAATATATAGAGCAGGCGTTAAGAGGGTTAAAAATAAGGCTATGAATCTAATAATACGCGTATAATTAACATTTATTGGTTTTTGATAATAATCTTCTGGGCTTTGAAATAATTCATTAAAAGTAATTGGTACAATAACTACATATTGTGTATTTTCAACTATTACAGCAACTCTACCATCTAATAATTTCATCGCTACTAAATCAGGTCTTTCCGTTGAAATAAAATTTGGAAAAACATTATTTTTATTTTCGGTTATTGCTTCAATTATATAGTTGCTATCCATAACAGCATCAATATTAATTTTACTAATTTTATCTTTAATTTCTTTAACAAGTTTATTACTTACAATCCCATTTATATACATAATACCAATTTTAGTTTTAGATTGTTTACCAATTTTTAATTCATCTAACCAGAGATTTTCAGTCTTTATACGTTTACGAATAAGACCTAAATTTGTTTGATAACTTTCGGTAAAAGCATCCTTTGGGCCTTTTATTGTTGATTCATTTTGTGCAGTAGAAATACTACTATTTAAAGTAGCTTTTGTTTCAATCGATAAGACTTTATCATAACCATCGATACTTATTAAGGTAAAACCACTAAATAAGTTGTAAAATAACTCATCATAGTTGTTAAGAGGTGTTGTTTTATGGGTGGGGATATTTTCTTCTAAAAACGTTAACATATCTTTGATGTTTTTCTGTTCTGTGTTTTTTTCTTCAAAATATTCTAAAATAAATTTATTAATTATATCTCTGTTTGATAAAGACTCACAAAAAATAACATTTATTTTATTATTCATAAATGTTAAAGATTTAAAGATAACATCAGGGTTGTTATTAGTTTTAGATTTAATGTGTTTTTTTATGGCATTAATGCTAGTATCTATCTTTTTCATATAATCCCTCATTTATTTTATTATTACCAAAAAATAGTAAGAATATTAAAAAAGTATAGTATAATAACAACTATAAGGATGGTTATGATGGAAATAAATGAAAAATACAAAGTGAAAATTACAGGACAAGAAAATAGTGGGCAAGGTGTCTCTAAAATTGATGACATGATTGTTTTCGTTGAAAACGGTTTACCTGATGATGAAGGTGAAGTATTAATTACTGAAATAAAGAAAAATTATGCTCGTGGGAGAATGGTTTCTTTTAATCAAACATCTTCTAGCAAACAAGAAGCTCCTTGTCCTTTTTATAATGAATGTGGAGGATGTGATTTACAGCATCAATTATATAAAGATCAATTAGCTTTTAAAGAAGATAAAATAAAGACAGCTTTAACAAGAATTGGCGGATTTAATAATGTCTTAATAAATAAGATTATCTTTGATGAGCAATTTTATTATCGTAATAAAGTGACATTAAAGGTTGATGGTGAACAATTAGGCTTTTACAAACGTAATACTAACGAGATTGTTGAGATAGATAATTGTATAATCAGCAACGAAAAAATAAATGAAATAATTAAAATGTTGAAGACCTTTGTTAGACATTATAATAAAAATAATTTTAAATCTATTATGATTCGTTATAGTGATGCTTTAATGATTTCTGTAGATAGCAGAAATGATAAATTATCCTCTGAATTAGTAGCCTTTTTAATTAATAAAATTAGTAATATTAAATCAATCTCATTAAATAATAAGATTATTTATGGTGAAAATTATATAGAAGAAAAGATTGATAATTTAACCTTTAAATTATCACCAACTTCTTTTTATCAGGTGAATATTAATGTGATGAAAAAGTTATATTGTAAAACTATTGAGTATGTTACTAAAATTGAAAACAAAACAATTTTAGATTTATATTGTGGAATAGGTACTATCTCTATACTTTTAGCTAATCATGCTAAGAGCGTTGTAGGCATTGAAATGGTTAAATCAGCGGTCGATAATGCAATCGATAATTTAGCAATAAACGGGATTAACAATGTTATGTTTATACATGGCAAAGTTGAAAAGTCATTAGATTTATTAGAAGAGGAAACGGTTGATACAATTGTAATGGATCCACCACGTAATGGGGTAGATAAGAAAACTCTTGATACAATAATAAAAATTAATCCTCAACAAATAGTTTATATTTCTTGTAACCCAGCAACCTTAGCTAGGGATTTAAAGATTTTGAGTGAACATAAATATGAATTAGTTGAAGTTACACCATTTGATATGTTTCCTCAAACTAATCATGTTGAATGTGTAGTTTTATTATATAAAAAGAGTTAAATCATGCTTCATTATAAACTAGTAAATTATTAAGTTTTATGTTATTATAATTGCCAATCTTTAAAGGTGTGATAACATGGAAAAATTTAATAGTTTACCATTGCCTGTAGCAGGAAAAAAAATAAATTTTTATTATTATAATAATATTATTAATTTATTGTGTAATGACATAGAAGAATTCTTAGATTCTTCAAAATTTATAAATAATTCAAAATTTACAAAATCAGTTCTCTTTCCCTATGAAATAAAATTCAATAATAGTGTTGAGGGATATTATGATGATATAGAAAGTATTATGAAAATTATTAATAATCCTAACGATGAAAGCGTTAATGAAAAAAATGGTTATCAAAGTATTATAAATTTAATAAAGGGATATAATTATATTTTAAAACATCCTTCTATTAATGAAGATAATCTTAAAAAGTTATATAATATGCTATCAGAACGTTTGCTAGAACCAAGAGAGATATTATCTAAGGATCAGTATTATAGAAAAAACGATGTATATATATTCTTTTCTAAAAGACTTGATATAGAACCAGATATGGGTGTTAGAGCAGACTTTCTGCCAGAATCAATGAAAAGATTGTTTGATTATATTGATAATGAAAAAGGCCTTGATAGTATTTCTTTAAAGTATGTTAAATCACAGATAATTCATTTTTATTTTGTTTATTTGCATCCTTATTATGATGTAAATGGTCGTACTTCAAGAACGCTAGCTATTTGGTATTTATATAATAATAATGTTAATGCTTTTACTCTTTTTAATCGTGGTATTCCATATTCAAGAAATAGATATTATGAATTGATTAGATATACTAAAAGAACAATTAATTTAACAACTTTTTTGATTTTTATGTTAAACAATGTTAAAAAGGAATTGCAAAAAGAACATATTATAAATAATGTAGAAGATTCGATAAATGCTAAATTATCTTTTGTTGAAAGGCAAACATTAAATTATATATTGGAAAACAAAGTGAATACTTTTATGGATTTTGTAACTTTCTATCATCGTTTTAATAATCCAAAGTGTTTTCAAGAAGTTTATGAACAGATGTTTTTTCCTTTATTAGAGAAACAGATTGTTGTACCAACGAGAGAGACTAAAAAACATCTTAAGAATGGTAAAAATAATTTTTGTTATGAGATAAATCAGGAGATAGTTGATACAAGTATTCTTAAAAAGTAAAAATTGATAGCTGTAAAGCTATCTTTTAAATTAAAATTATTGTTTATTATGGTTAATATACATGTGGTATACTTGTAAAAGGATTACTAAGAGAAGGTGAATGGTAATGAGGAAAATATTATGTTTTGGTGATAGTCTGACTAGAGGAATGCCTGGGGTTACATATTTAAAACATTTTAAAAATAAGGATAAATATATTAATTTTGGTCTTGGTGGAGATACAGTCATAGGAATGACTGAACGTTTAATTAAGACTATAAAAAAGGATAAATATAAGGATATAACTGATATAGTGGTTGGAATTGGTGTAAATGACATTTTATTACCATTTTTAGAAGGCTATGCACCTTCTTGGAAACGAAGAGTTAAAAGTTTTAATAAAAGAGGTAGTATTCCATGTATCGATGAATATCATTTTTTGATTGAATATACAAAGCTTGTAAAGATATTAAATGAAACTAGCAAAAATATTATAATATTTAGTATTCCATATATAGAAAGTGAAGATATTAAATTCAATAATAAAGTTGATATTTATAATATAGTAATTCAGGATCTTTGTAATCAAAATAATATTGTCTATATTGATTTTAAAGCCATCCAACAAAAGATTAAAGATAATTTAAATAACACAGGATCATCTTTTATGTCTAAGAATAGGTTAAGAGTAATTACTGATACTTTATTAACTTCGTTCCTTCCCTTTTCTTCATATGTAAGTAAAAAGAGAGGGTTAGCCTTAACCGTTGATGGTTGTCATTTAAATAATGTTTCAGCTAAAGTATTAGCTGAAGAAATTGAAAAATGTTTAAATAAATAAGGGGTGATTAGATGAAAAAGAAAGATAGTGTCTTTATAGTTGAAAGTGAATCTTTACTATTGCCATTTTTGTTATTAAATGTGAAAAACAAATCGAAAAATAACATTAAATCTCAACTTGCTCGTGGTAACGTTTTAGTTGGTGGTAAATCCATAACTAAACATGATTATATGTTACAAAAGGGGCAAAAAGTAATTATTAAATGGTCTCAAATCTACGATAAAGATTACGAAGAAGTATTGGATATAATTTATGAAGATAAAGATATAATTGTTATAAATAAACCTGCAGGATTATTATCTGTTTCTACTAATAACGAGCATAAAAACACAGTTTATCATATGGTGATGACCTATTTAAAAAGAAATAATTTAAAGAATCGTATTTATATTGTTCATCGTCTTGATCGTGAAACATCGGGTGTTTTATTACTTGCTAAAAACGAAAAGATAAAATTTGCACTTCAGGATAATTGGTCAGAGCTTGTGTCAATTAGGGGTTATATTGCTATCGTTGAGGGAAATGTTGAACAAGATGAAGGTATCATAAAATCATGGCTTAAAGAAACCTCCACATTACTTGTATATTCTAGTCATAAAACAGGTGATGGCCAGGAAGCTATAACTCATTATAAAAAGATAAGGTCAAGAGGCAAATATTCATTATTAGATATTCGTTTAGACACAGGCAGGAAGAATCAAATTAGAGTTCATATGAAAGATATCAAACATAGTATCGTTGGTGATAAAAAATATGGCTCTAAACTAGATCCATTAAAAAGACTAGGTTTACATGCTAATATTTTGGAATTTAAACATCCTCTTTCAAAGAAGATAATGCATTTTGAAGCTCCAATACCAGAAGAATTCAAATCGTTATTTTAATTGTTAAATCCTTAATTGTTAAGGATTTTTATTTTGTCGCAATGTGCACATCGCTTAAATGCATATTTTTCCCACTTTTAATAAATAATAAAAACATACAACTTTATTTTAAGGGGGGTAACTTTATGTCGAAAAATAAAAAAGACTTAGTAATTGATAATAAAGTTGCAGTTCTTAATCAAAAACTGAAAGATAATTTAATTTTTGAGAGTTTAAAAGAGAATCTATTAAAAATGAGGGATTTATTTAAAGATGATGACACTTTTGTTACAAGAGAATTTGAAAATAATTATGATCCTTCACTTAAATATGGATTAATTTATTGTAATGGTTTGATTGATGCTTATATTGTTAATGAAAATCTTATTAAACCCTTAATGACATCTTCAAAAGTTCTTTCTAAAGATAAAATAATTACTGAACTTTTAAGTCATGTAATTACAATTAGTGAAATTAAGAAAACAAACAAAATAAAGGATATTATAGAAAATATAACTTATGGAGATATTGCTTTGTTTATTGATGGGGTAGATGAAGTGTTATTGATTAATACTAAGAAATTTTTTGTAAGACCTGTTACAGAACCCGTTAATGAGCAGATTCTTGTTGGTCCAAGGGAAGGATTTAATGAATATTTATATGTTAATTTGTCATTAGTAAGACGAAAGCTCAGAACAAATGATTTGAAATTTAAATATCTTACGCTTGGTGATAAAACTAATACTCAGGTTTGCCTTGGATATATTGATTCTATTGTTGATAAAAAGATTTTAAAGCTGTTATATAAGAGGCTAAAAAACATTAAAATAGATGGTGTTTTAGATGTAAATTATTTAACAGAATTAATAAGAGATAATAGTTACACACCTTTTAGATCAACTGGTTATACGGAGAAACCTGATACGATTGTAGGTAAGCTGTTAGAAGGGCGAATTGCAATCTTTGTAGATGGTTCACCCGTTGTTTTGACCGTACCATTTCTGTTTGTTGAAAATTTTCAAAGTTCTGAAGATTATTATTTGAATTTCTTTTATAGTTTTTTTACTCGTCTAATTCGTATTTTAGGTTTTTTCTTTACAATTGCGGTTCCTGCTATTTATATTGCTATAGTAGCTTTCCATCATGAAATGATTCCAACACCTTTACTTATTAATGTTGCAATTGAGCGAGAAAGTGCCCCGCTACCGGCTTCTGTTGAACTACCTATTTTATTGTTTGTTTTTGATATTTTGAGAGAAACAGGAATTAGAATGCCTTCTAATATTGGACAGGCGCTTAGTATTGTTGGAGCTTTAGTTATTGGACAGGCGGCTGTTGAGGCAAAATTGGTTGCTGCTCCGATAATTATAGTTGTGGCTTTTACCGGTATTACAGCTTTATTAGTTCCTAAACTTAATGCCCCAATTGTTTTTGTTCGCATCATTTTATTTTTCCTGTCTGCTTCTTTTGGTTTAGTAGGATTAGTGTGTGGGCTTGCTTTATTGTTTATTCACATCCTTAATTTAAAATCATTTGGAGTTTCTCAATTAAATTTAGATGGGCAATTTAAATTTCAAAATATAAAAGATCAATTATTTAGAGCACCTTGGGGAAAAATGAAAAGACGACCTCCAATGCTTGCTCCAGGTAATGTTAAAAGAATGAGTAAAGCTGGGGTGAAAAATTAATGGGTAAGTTTAAAATAAAATATTTAGTATTAATATTTACAGTTTTTTTAATGACTGGTTGTTGGGATTATGTAGGTGTTGACAATATTTCAATTGTAACTGGTATGGCCATTGATAAGGATGATAAAACAAATAATTACAAAGCTGCTTTTGAGGTTGTAAATATTGATGTTTCAAATAAAATAGAAGTAGTAAAAACTGAAATAGTGGAAACAATGGGGAAGACACTTTTCGATACCTCTAGAAATGCTAAAAAAAGATTAATGAATAAATTGTATTTTGGTGATATGGAAGTAGTTATAATCGATAAAAAAATAGCCGAAAAGGACGGTATTAATACTATTTTAAATTGGTTTTTAAGGGATACAGAGATTAGAGGTACATTAAACTTTGTTATTTCTGAAGAAAAGACCGCTATGGAAATATTAAACAATAATGCTCTTAATCATCCTATTGTTGGCTTACTTATTAAAGAGATTCTAAAAAATGATAATGGAGTTACTTCATCAACAATTTATCAGCCACTTTATAGAGCTTATAATAATTTACATGATAATGGATGCTCTTTAGCTTTCCCAATTTTTAGAATAGTAGAAAATGATGGTAAAGAAACGCTTGAATCAAATGGCATTGCTGTTTTTAAAAAAGATAAGATGATTGGACAATTTCAATCGAATGAAAGTAAATATTATCTTTTTATAAGCAATAATGTAAATGGTGGGCTTTTAACATTTGATTCAAATAAAGATAACATCGATGATATTACACTTGAAATTTCAGGTAATAATACATCAAAAAAGTATTCATACGAAGATGGTAAGTTTAAATTTTTAATTACGACTAATACCGTGGTTCATTTAAGTGAAGCAGATGAGTATCATGCCAATATTTCTGTAAAGAAAATAAAAGAGCTTGAAAAGCAAGCTGAACAATTAATTGAAAAGAATATACAGAAGATAATAAAGAAGGCGAAAAGTGAATATAAAGTAGATGTTTTTAGCCTGGGCAGCGTTGTTTATAAAAATAATCCAAAATTATGGAAGAAAGTTAAAAATGATTGGGGAAAAAAATTTTTAGAAACTGAAATTGAAGTTAAATCGGATGTAGATATTATAAATACAGGTTTTTTTAAGTAGGGGGAATATTATGGAACAAGTTATTATTATACTGCTTTTTGTATTCATTATATTTTTTAGGCTGTTACCTCAAATAAAAAAGAAAAATAATAAAGTAACTATATTTTTCATTATGGCAATTTTATTTAGCTTCCCTTTAATATTTTTGGATAGTTTAGATTTTGATTTACCTAGTCCTGTTTCATTTATCGAGTTTATTATTGATAGTATTTTCAAAAAGGGGTGATAATATATGAAAGAAAATTTAACATTAAATCAAGCGAGGCTTTTATTAGTTTTATTTCTTTTAGGTAGTAGTGTTGTTTTAGGAATAAATACTGATGTTTCTCAGGACTCTTGGATTGCTTTAATTATGGCGATATTTATTTCACTTCCTTTGATAATTATGTATGCGCGAATTATAATATTACATCCTGGTAAAAATTTGTTTGATATTGTTGATATATTATTTGGTAAATTAATTGGTAAAATTTTAACAATTTTAATGGCAATATACGCTGTTATTTTAGGGACACTAGTATTACGTAATTTTATGGAATATATTTCAATTACTACTTTACTTCACACCCCTTCAATTTTGATTGGGATTCTGCTACTCTTAGTGGCCGTTAATCTTGCCAAAAGTGGTACAAAAGTATTGGGTGGTTGGGTTATATTCACTTTTTTTTGTATTACAATCTTTATTTTATCAACATTATTTTTATCGGTTGAAACTTTTGATATTGAAAGTATATTTCCTATTATGGAATATGGAATTGGGGATATAACTAGAAGTAGTTTAAAAATTGTTGCTTTTCCATTTGCTGAAATGGTTTTATTCTTATGTATTGCAAATTTTTTTAAAAAAGGTGATAGTCCATATAAAATATATTTAACTGGCCTTTTTATTGGGGGAACTATTTTATTCTTAATTAATTTACGTAATATAATGTCTTTAGGTATTCCGTCTTTCGTAGAAGCCTATTTTCCTTCTCATGTTGCGGCTCGATTTATTCAGTTAGGGGATTTTTTGACAAAGGTTGAAGGTGTTATAACAATTAGTTTTATTATTACGGGAATAACAAAACTGGCGGTTTGTTTATTAACTGCTTCGATGGGGTTTCGTCATCTTTTGAGTGTGAAAAATTATAAAGATGTAATTGTTCCGACCTCTTTAATTATTTTATCTTTATCTGCAATTATATTTTCTAATATTGTTGAATTGACTCATTTTACTAAATATTATCATGTTTTTGCTATTCCTTTTCAAATTATTATTCCTTTATTGATATGGATATTTTCGGAAATAAAAAAGCCAAAAAAAGAGCATTAATCATAAATCTTGCATTTTTATCATACTTGTTTTAAAATACTACATATAGAGGTGTTAGGATGAAACTATTAATGCATATGTGTTGTGCTCCTTGCTCAACTTATCTTGTTAGTTCATTGAGAAAAGATGGTATAAATGTAACGGGCTTATTCTATAATCCTAATATTCATCCAATTGATGAATATCAAAGGAGGTTAGATACAGTAAATGAATATTCTAAGATAGTTGATTTAGATGTTAGATTTATAGATGACTATATGGAAGATGTTTGGCATAATTATAATGGGGTAGATGACAGTAGATGTAAGATGTGTTATAGCATCAGACTAGATATGGCTGCTAAATACGCTAAAGAAAATGGTTATGATGCTTATACAACGTCATTGCTTGTTAGTCCATATCAAAAGCATGATTTAATTAAAGAACTAGGTGAAAAATTTGCAAACAAATATGATGTAGATTTTTATTATTATGATTTTAGACCATATTTCAGAGAGGGACAAGCAATGGCTCGTGAAATGAATCTATATAGACAAAAATATTGTGGATGTATAATTTCATATAATGAAAGAATAAAACATTTAAATAAATAGGTTAATTTTTAATGACCTGTTTTTTATTACGTGTTATAATTAGATAAGAATAATAAGGGATTGATTATATATATTTGTATTAGGGAGGCGATATTATAATGATGAGTGATATTGAAATAGCTCAAAACGTAGAAAATGAAGATATCCGTAAGATAGCTTTAAAATTAGGTTTAACTGAGGATGATCTTGAGTTGTATGGAAAGTATAAAGCAAAAATAATAATGCCTAAACTTAAAGAACTTGAGTCCGGGAAAGATGGAAAATTAATATTAGTTACGGCTATTAATCCGACTAGTGCTGGTGAAGGTAAGACTACTACTAGTATTGGTTTGGCCGATTCATTAAATAAGATAGGTAAAAAAAGTGTTCTTTGTTTAAGGGAACCTTCATTAGGTCCTTGTTTTGGTATCAAAGGGGGAGCTTGTGGCGGAGGTTATGCCCAAGTTGTTCCTATGGAAGATATAAATCTTCACTTTACAGGAGATTTCCATGCCATAACAGCAGCTAATAATCTTTTATCAGCGTTATTAGATAATAGTATTCATCAAGGTAATATACTTAATATTGATCCTAGAACAATTACTTTTAAAAGAGTTTTAGATTTAAATGATAGGGCTCTTCGTAACTGTATAGTTGGTCTTGGTGGTAAGGTAAATGGTGTTCCGCGTGAAACAGGTTTTGACATTACTGTTGCATCAGAAATTATGGCAATACTATGTCTTTCCTCTGATTTGATGGAATTAAAACAAAGAATATCTAATATAACGGTTGGTTATACTTATGATGGAGAGAGGATAACGGCTGGTGATTTAAGAGCAGAGGGATCGATGACCTTATTATTAAAGGATGCTATTAAACCAAATCTTGTTCAGACTTTAGAAGGAACACCAACTCTTATTCATGGTGGACCTTTTGCAAATATAGCCCATGGTTGTAATAGTATTATTGCTACTAAAGCAGCTTTAAAACTAGGTGATTATGTTGTTACAGAAGCAGGCTTTGGTGCTGATTTAGGGGCCGAAAAATTCTTTGATTTAAAATGTAGAACGGGAAATCTTAAACCAGATGCAGTTGTTTTAGTAGCAACTATTAGAGCTTTAAAAATGCATGGTGGTGTAACTAAAAATGATTTAAATAAAGAAAATATTGAGGCTTTAGAAAAAGGGTTTGCTAATTTAGAAAAGCATGCTTCTAATATTAAGAAATATGGTGTACCTTTAGTTGTTGCTATTAATCATTTTGATACAGATACTAAAGAAGAAATAGAGGTTTTACAAAATAAATGCAAGGAACTAGGTGTAACGGTTGCGTTTTCTGATGTTTTTTCTAAAGGTAGTGAAGGTGGTTTAGAATTAGCTCAGGAAGTAGTAAAAACTATTAATAATAACAAATCTAATTTCAAGCTATTATATGATAACAAATTATCAATTAAAGAGAAAATATATATTATTGCTAGTGAAATATATGGGGCTAGGGAAGTAACCTATAGTAAGGAAGCTCTAAAGGAAATTAAAAGGTTTATTGAATTAAATTTTGATAAGTTGCCTATATGTATAGCTAAAACACAATACTCATTATCAGATGATGAAAAGTTGTTAGGAAGACCGGAAAAGTTTAATATAAATATTAGGGAAATAAGATTATCATCAGGAGCAGGATTCTTAGTTGCTATAGCTGGCAATATTATGACAATGCCTGGTTTACCTAAAAAACCAGCTGCTGTCAATATTGATATAGATGAAAAAGGTGTAATTAAAGGATTATTTTAAGGAGGTATATTTATGAGTGAATTATTAAGATTTTGGAGTTTAGTTATAGTTGTTGTAATTTGTTTAGTTGGAATTACCATTGCTTTAATGAAGAAATATAAAGAAGCAGCTATCGCTAAATATATTCCAACATTAGTAATGTGGTTAGTTAGTATTTTCTTTCTGGTAATGGCTATTTTGTCTTCTGAATCTATGAAGGATTTAGGTTATTTAATTATGTCAATGATTACTGGGTTAGCTACTTTTATAACGTTGATTATTACATTATGTACAATTAAATATAATGAAAAAAAGCAGAAAAACAAGAAATGATTTAACAGGGGAGTAAAAAACTCCCTTTTCTTTGTGATAAATAAAAAAGAAATAAATGAGTTGTGATATAATTATTTGTAAGAATAGAATGTGGGGATGTTTATGAAGATTGCTAATAATTGGTTAGATTATAAAATACTAGATATGTCTAATGGTGAAAAAATTGAAAAATGGGGAGAATATATTTTAAGGCGCCCTGATCCACAGATAATATGGAGTAGCCGTACCTTTGAAAAAGTGTCGTTTGATGCTGTTTATCATCGTAGTGATAAAGGTGGTGGTTATTGGGATCATAAATCCAAAATAAAAGATCGTTGGCAAATTAAATATAAAGAATTAACCTTTAATATTAAACTAATGGGATTTAAACATACTGGTCTATTTCCTGAACAAGCAATAAATTGGGACTATATGATTGATAAAATTAAGAATGCTGATAGACCAATTAAAGTATTAAATTTATTTGCTTATACGGGTGCAGCCACAGTAGCGTGTACTTATGCTGGCGCTTTAGTTACACATGTTGATTCTTCGAAAGGAATCGTTGAATGGGCTAAAGAAAATATGGAAGCTTCTAACTTAAGTAATAAACCAGTAAGATATATAGTAGATGATGTTTTAAAATTTGTGGAACGTGAAATAAGACGTGGAAACAAATATGACGCTATTATAATGGATCCACCTTCATTTGGTAGGGGCTCTAATAAAGAAGTCTGGAAACTTGAAGATAATCTTTTCAATTTAGTAGAGTTATGTACTGAAGTTCTTAATGATAAACCTTTATTTTTTCTAATAAATTCATATACAACGGGATTATCGCCAATTGTTTTAGAAAATATTTTAAGTATTACGGTTAATGAAAAATATAAAGGTAAGATAACAAGTGGTGAGATAGGTTTACCTATGCAGGATTCAAATATAATATTACCGTGTGGTATATATGGGAGATGGGAAAATGAAGAATAAAATTCTCTATGAAGATAATCATGTTATTGTAGTAGTTAAGGATCCGAATATTCCTGTTCAAGAGGATGAAAGTAAGGATATAGATATGCTTACTTTAATTAAGGATTACCTTAAGGAAAAGTATAGCAAACCTGGCAATGTTTATTTAGGTTTAGTTCATCGTCTTGATCGCCCTGTTGGTGGAGTTATGGTATTTGCTAAAACCTCTAAGGCAGCCTCAAGATTAAGTGGACAAATTAGAGAATTTGGTATTAGCAAAAAATATTTAGCATTAGTTCATGGCAAAATGGATAAAGATTATGGAACTTTAGAAGATTATATAATTAAAGATGAAAAAACTTATTCATCAAAAATAGTTGGAGCCGATATTGGGAAAAAAGCCCTTTTAGATTATCGCGTATTAAGTTATGATAAAAGATCAGATATGAGTTTACTTGAAATAGATTTACAAACAGGACGTCATCATCAAATTAGAGTTCAATTAGCAAATATAAATCATCCAGTATATGGGGATCAAAGATATGGACGAGATAAGGTGGGTATTCAAATATATTTGTGGGCATCAAAGCTAACCTTTATTCATCCAACTAAGAATGAAATAATGGTTTTTGAGAATATTCCTAATTGGGCAAAACTTTATAAGAAAAAGGAAGTGACCATAAATGAAACCTAAGAAAGAAATAATTATTGAGGCGGTTAACTTATCTAAAAATTATGGTTCAGCTAGAGGAATTAATAATATAAATTTACAAGTCTTTGATGGCGAGATGTTTGGTTTTATTGGCCCTAATGGTGCAGGTAAATCAACCTTTATTAGAACAATGCTTAATTTTCTTTTTCCTACAGCTGGTGAAATAAAGATATTTGGAATGGATGCTGTTACTGACAGTTCCATAATTAAAGAGAATATAGGATATGTTCCATCAGAAGTAAATTATTATGATTATATGAGAGTAATTGATTTACTTAATTTTGCGGCTTCTTTTCATCAGAATGTAGATTTGGGAAGAATAGATTATTTATGTAAAAAATTTAATCTTGATAAGACAAGAAAAATATCAGAATTATCATTTGGTAATAAAAAGAAAGTATCAATAGTTCAAGCTTTATTACATAAACCTAAACTATTGATTTTAGATGAGCCTACTAACGGATTAGATCCATTAATGCAAAAAGAACTATTTAATACTTTAAAAGAGGCTAAAAAAGAGGGTACTACGGTATTTTTATCGAGTCATAATCTGTCAGAAGTTGAGAGACATTGTGATAGGGTTGGTATTATAAAAGAAGGAATAATAGTTGATATAAAAGATGTTTCTAAAATTAATCATAATACAATAAAAAAGGTTGTTATTACGACATCTAAAAAAATAAATCTAAAGGTTAAGGGAATTAGCAATTCATACTATGCAAAACATGAATTACATTTTAGATTTAGTGGTAACATTAATGAATTATTAATGGAACTTAGTAAATATGATATTAAAGATATTTCGATTTTTCCTTTAACGTTAGAAGATGATTTTCTTGAATATTATGGAAAGTAGGTAGAATGATGAATTTATTTAAAGTTGAAATAAAGAAAAATATAAAGGGTGGTATTATTTGGGGAATAGTTTTATCGGGCATTTTATCTCTTTATATGGCATTTTTTCCTACTATGAGGGAAGCAGGATTTAGTGAATTGATGGACGGTAAATTGGATATGCTTCCTGAAGGATTATTGGATTCTTTAGGGCTGACTGAAATGCCTGATTTTTCTATATTTATGGAATATTATACTTACGTTTTCCAATTTATAATTATTGGAATAGCTATATATGCTATGATCTTAGGTACTAAAGCTTTAAGTAAAGAAGAAGGAGATAAAACAATAGAATTTTTGTATGCTAAATCAGTTACTAGAAGTCAGATTATTATATCTAAAATGATATCTTCAATATTATTACTTTGTATTGTTATATTAATGGTTATGACTACTTCTCTTGTTGCTGATTTGATTCATACTAGTGGTAAAAATACTTTAATGATTTTAATAGTTAATTGTATGATGTTAATTCCAATATTAGTATATTGGTCAATTGGTTTTGCTATTTCTTCCTTTTTGAAAGATGATAATAAAAGTATTGTTATAGCAATTTCATTATTTTTTGGAACATATTTAATTGGCATGGTTGCTAACACAATTGCTGATTTGGAGATGTTAAAATATTTATCACCAATTAATTATAATTCAGCAGCAGAAATTTTTAAATTTTTTGACAATAGAATTGGTGCTGAATTAAATATCTCTGCCCTAATATTAAGTGCCTTTATATTTGCTAGTGGAATTGTTACAACTTTTATTAAGTATAATGAAAAGAATTTATTAAGTTAGGAAGTATATAAGTGAGCAAATTAAATGTAATAGAGTTTTTTAAAAACAAGAATTTTGATATTGATATTATTGAAATGGAAGATAGTTCTACTGTTGTTAAAGCAGCAGATAGTTTAGGTGTTAAAACAAATGATATAGCTAAAACATTAGCTTTTCATGTAAATAACGATATTATTGTTATTGTAATGAGTGGTGATGCCAGAGTTGATAATAAGAAATTTAAAGAGAGATTTAATGTTAAAACTAAAATGATAAGTTTTGAAGACGTAGAAGAGGCAACCGGACATCCTGTTGGTGGAGTCTGTCCATTTGGTTTGAAAGATGGGGTAAAAATATATTTAGATATTTCACTTAAAGACTTGGAACATGTTTATCCAGCGGCAGGTGAGTTTAATTGTGCACTTAAGATTACACCGTTAGATATGAAAAACTTAACTACAGCTACATGGGTAGATGTGTCTAAGACATAACGATTTATTAATCTATTGGATTGTAGTAATTGGTTTTCTATGATATTATTTATCTATAATACTGTAAACAATTAATCTACAATGATAATTATAGTAAAAATATTATAATCATTTGTATTGGAGGATATACAATGAAAATAAAAAATAAAAGTTTAGGATTTACTTTAATTGAACTTTTAGCTACTATAATAATTTTAGCTATTATCTTATCTATCTCGGTACCTTTGATTTTTAATCTTGTTGAGTTTGTAAAAAAGGAGGCCTTTAGAGCAACCGCTTATTCAATTGCAGATTCAGGTAGATTACTTATTGCCAATGAAAATGAAGATCAAGGTTATCAAGAGTTTTATTATTTAGATGGTGTTCAGTATAACGCTAACGAGAAATTATTAGATTATACAGGTGACGGTCCAGATACGGGAAAAGTAATTTTAAATGAGAGAAATAAGGTTGTAATGGCTATTCATAACGGTACTTATTGTGCAACCAAATCAGCTAATGTAAATACTGTTACTGTAACTAAAACAGAACCAGAGGATTGTAAAGCATATAACATTATAAAAACTGATGATCCTTGGGAGGATATTGCAGATGATTATGATGTTCCTTTAGAAGATTTATTAGATGAAAATGATGAAACTGATCCTGAAAGCCCAACTGAAGGAAAAGATATAAAGATTCCTGTAGCTCCAGAACATCATAGTTCATATTCAGGTGATGGTGGGGAACCTATATATTCTAAAACTTACTATACAGTTGGATATGTGTATTCATTAGTGACATTTCCTTTTTCTTATGAATATACAATTGAATTAGAGGGCTTACCAATACCTGCATCTACTGTTAGTTTAGCAGCAGTTACTTCAAATAGTGTTTTTGAAAATTTAATAGATTTTGAAAGATATGTTGTTAAGAAAAATATGGGTGAGGTAATATGGCCAGGAGAAATACCGGCTGAAATTGATATAAGTCAAGCAAAAGTGTTTAGGGATCATGCTGCAAGAAATTTGAACATGACCTCTGATAATGTTACTGTTTCATGTGATCCTTCTAAGTGCTATGCGACAGTAAAAGCAATGGTAAATGATATAAACGATGTCAACTTAAAAACAATTGAAGGAGTAGGAGAAGTAGTTTATACGCCAATTAAATTTACAGTTAATTTTTATGGTGGAGCTGTTACCTATGCATATGATTATACAGGGGCACCTCAAGTCTTTACTGTTCCTAAAACTGGAAATTACAAGTTTGAATTGTGGGGTGCATCAGGTGGCGGTACTGAGGATCAAACGACAGGATCTCATAGAGGTTTAGGAGGCTATGCTACTGGTACAATTAATTTAAATGCTGGGCAAGTATTACATGTTTATGTTGGTGGCCAAGGTCTGTATGAAAGATCAAAAGCTGCAGCTGGTGGCTGGAACGGTGGAGGCTCAGGAGGTATCCACGTTGATGGTGACTCTGGTGGCGGCGGCGGTACTGACATTAGACTTGTCGGTGGTACTTGGAATGAGCCAACATCCTTATATAGTAGAATAATGGTTGCGGGTGCTGGTGGAGGTACTGATAACTCTGGTGACACTCCAAGTAGTTTTAATAGTGGCTTAGATCAATCTGATGATGGCTCAGGTGGCTGGGGTGGTGGCTTGATTGGCGGAAATGCCAAAGTGGGTACATTTAGAGCAAATACTGGTGGAACACAGACATTTGGCACTTTAGGCCAAGGCCAAAACAGTTTAACAACTAATGATATGGGTGGTGCTGGTGGAGGTTACCGTGGGGGTATTGCAACTAATGATCATCAAGGTGGTGGCGGTGGTGGCTCAGCCTTTATATCAGGTTATCCGGGATGCGATGCAATCGATGAAGCGGGAGTTAATACTGGTCAACCAAATCATTTCTCAGGAATGGTGTTTACTAATTCTTTAATGCTATCAGGTAACGAAGTAATGCCAAAACCAGGAGGAGGAACACAAACTGGCCATTCTGGAAATGGTTATGCTAGAATTATCTATATGCAATAATATTGGATAAATAAAAAAGAAAAGTAGATTACATAAAAATGTGAACTACTTTTTTTATTTTATATAACTATTTAAAATATTTGTTTGTAAACTCCTTGTGATATTTGTCGGATTATGTTATATATTTTTAATAATAGAAAATAAATAATTTATTTAAACGGGCTGTATCATAGACATCTCTATTTATCTCGGATAGGATGTGCTTATTATGAAAAAACAAAATAATAGTTTAGGATTTACATTAATTGAGTTATTAGCGGCAATTATCATTGTGATTATTGTTTTAATAATAGCTGTTACGAGGATTCAAGGATTGCTTAGCGCTTCAAAAACTAACGCGTTTAAAGTTGATGCTAATATGATTCTTAAAACGGTTGAGAGTAAGATAACAGGATTGGAAGAATATGATCCATCTATAATAACGGTTGAAGATATGGAAAGTGAATTAGGGATATCTAATTACAATTATAAATCTTTAACATTATCAGTTGTTGGGGATTATACAGTTCATACATTTACTACATTTGGAGAATTTACGGTAGAATAATTAAAATGGAAAAGGGCTAAATGCTCTTTTGTTTATGAAAAGTGTTATTAATAAAAATATAATATATACGCTATGCAAATATGTCGATTTTTGTCGAACGAATAAAGTTGCATAATTAACTTGCTACTAGTAAAATATTTCTTGTTGTGTTATGGGAGGTTTTAACTGTTGCTGAATGAGTATTTAGAAAATGGAAAACTTAGTTATTTAAAAAACATATATAAAGATGAACAAATAAGTAAGGATATACTAAAAGTAGATTATTATAATGAAACAGTTTATTTTTTATGTACATTTAATGGATTGATAGTTACAGATGTAGTTATAGTTTCAGGGGGAGTTTTTTTTTGACCGCCTTTTTATTTTAATATTTGATGTATAATTGAATACTTTCTCTTTTAAAAAAGTATTTTTTAAGTTATAATAAATATGGTGATGCTAGATGAAAATATTATGTATTGGACATGCATCTTATGATATAACAATACCATTTGATGGATATCCTTTAGAAAACACAAAAAATAGGGTCGATGAAAAATATGAATGTGGTGGTGGTCCTGCCTCTAATGCGGCTTATCTACTAGGCAAATGGGGAGTAGACACTACCTTTGTAGGTGTTTTAGGTGACGATATTTATGCTAAACGTATTATTGATGAGTTTAAAAGCGTTGGTGTAAATACGCAACATATTGAATATGACAAAGAGGCTGAAACAACCCTTAGTTTTATTGTTGTTAATAAAAGAAGTGGTAGTAGAACAGTTATAGCACATCGTAATCCCGAAATGGAATTAAAAGAAAAATGTGATTTACAAGCCGATGTTATTTTAGTTGACGGGCAAGAATTAAAGGCATCAATCGAAGCAATAGATAATAATCCAAAGGCAATTTCTATTTTAGATGCTGGTAGTTTAAAAGAAAGTAATGTTGTTTTAGGTAAAAAAGTAAATTATTTAGTTTGCTCTAAAACCTTTGCTGAGGATTTCACTAAAACAAAGGTTGATTTTAATAACCCAACCTCGGTTGCAACTATTTTTAGTATTATGAATAAAGAATTTAAAAATACTATTATTATTACCTTAGAATCTAAAGGTTGTTTATATATGAAAGATAATAAAATTAAATTAATGCCTAGTATAAATGTTACTCCAGTTGATACAACAGGAGCTGGGGATATTTTTCATGGAGCTTTTACTTATTCAATTGCAAACAATTATGATCTTGAGAAGGCTCTTAAAATATCAAATATAACAGGAGCTCTTTCTGTAACAAGAATGGGTGGGCGTAATTCTGTTTTTTCTTTAGAAGAAGTGATGAAAATATATGAGAAAAATATTTGAGGATATTTTTACAAAGAATTTACCAACGCTTGATTTGCATGGATATGATCGATATACAGCAGATGTAGCTGTTAATGAGTTTATTTTAGATAATTTCAAACTAGGATATCATGACGTAGTTATTATACACGGTGTTGGAACTGGTGTAATTAAACAAGCAGTTCATAATAATTTGAAAAATAATAAAAACGTCTTAGAATATAAATTCCATAACTTTAATATAGGAATGACAATTGTGAAAATTAGATAAGAAGGTGAATAAATGACCTACGTCAAAGGAAATATCAAACACATAATATTTAAGTCAGATACAGGATTTAATGTGGGTTTGTTTAAAGTGCTTGATACAGATAATGAAGAGATTGAAGTTTATCTCAATAAGACTATTATATTTACAGGTACATTTAGTGATTTAAATAATAAAGTTGATTATATTTTTCATGGTGATCTTGTTGAACATCCAAAATATGGTGATCAATTTTCTGTAACAGCCTATGAACAAATAATGCCTGAATCAAAAAATGGCATTATTTCTTTTTTATCTTCTAAAATTTTCTCTGGGGTTGGAGTTAAGTTGGCAACTAGTATTGTTGATACTCTTGGGGATGAAGCTTTAGAGTTAATTGATGAAGATTATCATAATCTGTTGTTGGTACCTAAAATGACAGAAAAGAAAGCTATTAAAATACAAACTATTTTAAAAAGAGAAAGTGCTAGTTATAAAATAATAGTTAATCTTCAAACAATGGGTTTTTCAATGAACGAAGCCTCTAACATTTATAAATACTATAAAGAGAATACAATGTTTATTATTGAAGATAACATATATGCTGTTGTAAATGATATAGAAGGGATCGGATTTTTAACCGTAGATAGAATAGCTTTTCAAAGAGAAATACCTAGTGATGATGAACGTCGTATTAAAGCATGTATTCTATATATAATGGGTGAACTTTGTCTAAATAATGGAAATATTTACAATGATATAGAAGATATATATTTAGGTGTCACAAATTATCTTCATATTGACTTTTCGCTAGATGATTTTAAGTTATATTTATCTAAACTAGAACTTAGAAGAGAAATAGTTATTGAAGAGGATCGTTATTATTTAAAAGAATATTATGATTCAGAGGTATATAATGCTCATTTTATTAGAAAAATATTAAAAAATAAGAATGAAAATTTTGATAATTTAGATAAATATATTTATAAATTGGAGAATAGTTTTGATTTAAAATATAATGAAAAACAACAACTTGCTATTAAAGATAGTTTTCTAAAAAACTTTTTAGTTATTACTGGTGGACCTGGAACAGGTAAAACAACAATTATAAAAGCTATTGTAGGTTTATATAGAGAAATACATAAACTTACAATTGATAAAGCTAGTGAAGAGATTGCTTTATTAGCACCAACTGGTAGAGCAGCTAAAAGAATTACTGAAGCAACTGGTGTTCCAGCTATGACTATTCATAAATTTTTAAAATGGAATAAAGAAACTAATGCTTTTGGGGTTAATGAATTTAATCAAGTTGATGTTAAGTTTGTCATCGTTGATGAAGTTAGTATGGTAGATCATTATTTGCTTACTAGTTTATTTAAAGGCTTGACTTCTAATGTTAAAATAATCTTTGTTGGAGATTATAATCAATTACCAAGTGTTGGACCAGGTGAGATTTTAAAAGACCTTATAGAATGTGGTCACGTTCCTGTTATTGAGTTAAATGATTTATATCGTCAAAAAGAAAATTCTTATATTGTTGAAGTTGCATATGAAATAAAAAATGGTGTTATCTCTAATGATATTGTTTCTAAACATGATGATTATAATTTTATTGAGACAAGAAAAAATGAAATAAAGACAATTGTTGTTGAGTTATGTAAGAAAGCTTTGGAAAAGGGTTACTCATATAAAGAGATACAAGTTTTGGTGCCTATGTATAAGGGAATAAATGGAATTGATGCAATGAATATTATGCTTCAAGATGTTTTTAATCCTAAAACAAAGAATAGTAAATCTTTCTCTCATAACAATATTACATATCGAATTGGAGATAAGGTTTTGCAAATAAAAAACAATAATGATTTAAATATATCTAATGGTGATATAGGTACAATTGAAAATATCATATTTCAAAATGGTGAAGAAAAAATCTTAGTTGCTTTTAATGATGAGATAATTGAATATAATCCAAAGGATTTTGATGATATTAGATTAGGATATGCTATTAGTATTCATAAATCACAAGGTAGTGAATTTGATATTGTTATTTTACCAATGGATTTGTCTTATAATCGTATGTTGTATCGAAAACTTATCTATACTGCTGTCACTAGAGCAAAAAAATCACTAATGATAGTTGGAGAAAAAGAAGCCTTAAAAAGAGCTATAATTAATACGAGAGAACAAAAAAGAAAAACTACGTTAGGTGATAGAATATCAAAGCTTTAATGGTATAAATTTGTTGATTTATGACACTATAATAATGATATCGTATGATATCAATCATATTTTTAAGCTTTGAGGTGATAGAAATGAAAAGGGAAATAACTTATATGCTGTTGGGCGTTGGTGTTGGTTTGGGTGCTTTAGCTTCTTATCAGCAGTATCGTAATGGCAATATGAAAAAAGCATATAACAAACTTGCAAATAAAGCTCCAAAAAGTCACGAAAATATGATGTAGTTAAAGCCCCATAATGGGGCTTTTTATTATTAAATTTTTTAAAATATCTACATGTCCACAATTATACGTGTTATAATTTAAGTGGTGGGAATATGAGATATGAAATTGATGGTATTTTTTACGATGTTAAATTACAAAAGAAAAAAATAAAAAATTTATATATTAGAGTTAAAGATAATATAATACATATTAATGTGCCATTTTTAATCCATGATAACGAGGTATTTAAAGTGTTAGATGAAAATACTTCTTCATTACGTGGGATGATAAAAAGAGATTCTAAGCAAAACGATTCATTATTTTTAGGCCAAGAGGTTGATATTATTGTAATATCTAATTTGAAGTATCCTGAATGTATAAATAATAATTTATATATTAAAGATAGAAATAAATTAGATGAAGCTTATAAATATTTAGCTAAACCAATTTTTCAGGAAAGATTGGACTATATATATGGATTATTTGAAGAAAAAATCCCTTATCCTGAATTAAAAATTAGAAAAATGACGAGTAGATGGGGAGTTTGTAATCGAAAAAATAATAGTGTTACTCTCAATCTTGAGCTTATCAAATGGGATATTGTATATATTGATTATGTTATAATTCATGAATTATCTCATTTTGTCTATTTTGATCATTCTAAATCGTTTTGGGAGACAGTATCTAAATATTGTCCGTCATATAAAATACTTAGAAAAAATTTAAGGGAATAGGGTGATGATATGCTTATTTCATCAATTGATAATCAAAAAATCAAGGATTTAAAAAAACTTAGGGAACGTAAATATCGTGATAAAGAAAATCTCTTTCTAATAGAAGGTGAACATCTTGTTGTAGAAGCATTTAAGAGTGGTGTACTACGTGAACTTATTTTAGTAGAAGATGAGACATTTTCACTTAATATAGAAACAACTTATTTAACAAAAAAAATTATGAAAGAATTATCTACTTTAGATACTCCTACAACTATTATAGGAGTATGTAATAAACTAGAGAATAGTAGTGACTTAGGTAATCATATTTTACTGCTAGATAGAATTCAAGATCCTGGTAATTTAGGAACAATTATTCGAAGTGCAGTTGCTTTTAATATAGATACAATTATTTTAGGTGAAGGATGCATTGATCTATATAATCCTAAAGTTTTAAGAGCTACGCAAGGTTTAATGTTTCATATAAATATTATTATTAAAGATCTTTTTGATTGTATTAATCATTTAAAAAATGACAATTATAAAATACTTGGTACAAGGGTTACCGAAGGTACAAATTTAAAAGAGTTTAAGAACCCTTCTAAATTTGCGCTTGTTATGGGAAATGAAGGATCAGGTGTTGATTTAAAAATTCAAAAGTTATGTGATGAATTTATTTGTATAAAGGCAAATTCTAATTGTGAATCATTGAATGTTTCAATAGCCTGTAGTATAATACTATATCAATTAGACAAGTAGGTGAATTATGGAATATTTACAAGTTGGCAAATATACTAATACTCATGGTCTTAAGGGTGAAATAAAAATAATGTTAGAACTTAGTAATAAAGGGTCTATCTTTGACATTGGCAACACTATTTACATCGGCAAAAATAAAGTTCCTTTTAAGATTATGAGTTATCGTCGTCATCAAAAGTATGATATGATAACGTTAGAAACTCTTGATTCGATTGAAGCTGTACTACCTTATAAAGGTGAATATATATATATCAATTCAGAAAATATGAAAAAGACAATTGTTGAAAACTTAATTGATTATGAAGTATATAATAATGGAACATTAATAGGACTTGTAGTAGAAATATTAAAGGGAACTAAATATGATTTTATTGTTGTTAGTGATGATAGAATTATAATTCCTTATATAAATAATTTTATTGTATCTATTGATAAGGATAATAAGATTATTAAGACAAATTATATGATTTAGTATTTATATTTAGGAGGTTTATATGAAAATTGATATTTTAACCCTTTTTCCTCGTATGTTTGATGGCTTTTTGACTGAATCAATTATTAAAAGAGCTATTGATGATAAGAAAGCTTTGATCAATATTCATAACATAAGAGATTATTCAACTGATAAACATAAAAAAGTTGATGATACTCCTTATGGTGGCGGAGCAGGAATGGTGTTAATGTGCCAACCAATCTTTGATGCTGTTAAAGATTTGAGTAAAAAGGATACTAAAATTATTTTAATGACTCCCCAAGGCGTTATACATAATCAAAAATTAGCATATAATCTAAAAGATAATAAACATTTAATTTTTATTTGTGGTCATTATGAGGGGTTTGACGAACGCATTAGATCTATTGCAGATATGGAAATAAGTATAGGTGATTTTGTTCTAACTGGTGGGGAATTGCCTAGTATGGTAGTTGTTGATAGTGTGGTTAGATTACTTGATGGCGTTATCGAAGAAGAGTCTCACGAGAAGGATTCTTTTGCAGATGATTTGTTGGACTATCCAACCTATACAAAACCTCGTAATTATGAAGGGTTAGAAGTACCAGATGTGTTATTAAGTGGACATCATGAAAATATTGAAAAATGGCGTCAAACAGAACGCCTTATTAGAACACTTGAACGCAGACCTGATTTAGTTCAAAATAAACATGGATATTTTGTTGCTAAAGACAATCATAACAAAGAAATATTATATATGGAATATGACAAGATTAAAGGATTTGAAATGATGCCTAAAAATGACGCTAAAAGAGAAGATGTTATAAGTGTTAATAAAATGATTTTGATTAAACCTTCGTTTGTAAATAAAGTAATAAAATTAAAAATCGATAAAAAAATGAAGAGTTTATATGATAAATTTAATTATTTATTAACTACAGAAGATGAAGAAGGAACAGCAGCTGTTTTAGATGAAGCTGTTAGATATAGACAATTTCTAATAAATAATTATGTTGCCTTCCTAGGTGAAAAATATCGCGATTTAATTTTAAATAAATTGCAAATAATGATAAATGAACTTAATATTAGACAACGTCTAATGGGTGAAATTAGAGAAAATGAGTTAAGTGGTAAATCAAGATAATACAATCTTTTTACTTGCTTAATTTGTATATATATGGTAAACTAAAAAAGTTCAAAAGAAAGTGATCCGCTGGAAGAATTTTTATGATTGCTGGGTATAAAAGGAGGAGACTATATGAATATTATTGACAAAATTACTAAAGAACAATTAAATCCAAATGTTCCAGAATTCAGAGTTGGTGATACTGTTAGAGTAGATGTTAAAATCGTCGAAGGTAAACGTGAACGTATCCAAGCATTTGAAGGTATTGTTATTGCTCGTAAGAACGGTGGCATTAGTGAAACATTTACTGTTCGTAAGAAATCTTCAGGTATTGGTGTTGAAAGAACATTTCCTATCCATTCACCTAAATTAGCTGGTATTAGGGTAATTAAAAAAGGTATGGTAAGACGTGCTAAGTTAAATTTCTTAAGAGCTAAGATTGGTCAATTTAAGATTAAAGAGAGGAACTAATAAGGCGTAAGCCTTATTTTTCGGTTTAGAGGATGAAAAATATCATTAAATTAAGTATTGAATATGGGCTTATTATATTAGCGGTAGTCATTCTTAGGGTGTTTGTTATTACCCCTATTGAAGTTAATGGTCGTTCTATGGAACAAACTTTATATGATAAAGACATAATGATTCTAAACGTCTTGGGATATCATGTTAAAGGAATAGAGCGTTTTGATATTGTAGTAATAAAATATTCTGACGAGTACCTTATTAAACGAGTTATAGGTTTACCTGGAGATGTTGTTGAATATGAGGATAACAAATTGTATATTAACTCAGTGCTTGTTAAAGATGTTATTAATACAGGAACTGAAGATTTTTCAACAACTGATATGTTAGAGGATGGAGTTATTCCTGAGGAGAAATATTTTGTTTTAGGAGATAATCGATATAATTCTACTGATAGTAGAGCTCTTGGTCTAATTGATAAGGATGATATAAAAGGAAAAACTAATCTTATTTTGTTTCCTATTAAACATTTCGGGATAGTAAAATAAAAGATTTATAATCTTTTATTTTTTATTTAGATACAATTGATTGTTAGAAGACAAGTATGCTAAAATGGGATAGAGGATGATAACTATGTCTAAAACAATGAAAACTTTTATTCAAATTATCTTTATTTTATTAATTGCTTTTATTCTAACCGTTCAGGAAGAATCTTATAAGTTTGAGGTTAAGCTGGATGTTTGTATCGATGGCGATACTGCTAAATTTATAACAGGGAATGGAATTGAGACGGTGAGATTTTTAGCAGTTGATACACCTGAAACTGTTCACCCTGGTATTCAAGTGGAACCTTTTGCAAAATAAATTAGTAGAAAAAGGTTATGCTAAAACAGCCTATTTATACGGGGATTATAAATATACATCTATCTTAAAGAAAACCGAGGAAATTGCAAAGGCAGAACAATTAGGTATATGGTATAATAAGTAATAGATTAGGGATGATTAGATGAATATTAATTTAATTTATAAAAAAGAAAAGATTATAAATGCTGAATTTAGAAAGAAATATAATTATTCTGATCCAGTTATATTTTATGAACAAGTATTAGAACTTATCGTAGAGTTAAGTGAACTTGCATATGAAACTAAATGTTTTAAATATTGAAAAAAAGATCAAGCTAGTGCTAAAGAAATTATTTTTAGAGAATATGAAAATTGTTTAATGATTGCTTTATCATTTTGTGATTTAATAGAAATTAAAACTATAGAATTAACAAAAGTGGAGAAAAAAGATATTATACAAATGTTTATCCATTTAAATAATCTGGCATCTCAAATTAAAATCAATTTGAATGACAAATTATTAATTGAAATTATTAGTAATTTAGTGGAACTGTCAAACTTATTAAATTTTTTAAATGAAGATATTGAAAAATATTGTTTTCAAAAAATGGACGAAACATTAAATATGATTAGTAAAAAGGAGTAATGTATGGGAAATAAATCAATAAAAAAGTTATAGTTTAAACATCAACTATAACTTTTTTATTAGTATATACATAACTGTTATTGAGCATGTATGTTTTTTAAGGATTTAACTAATCTTCTATTTAATTCTGGTCTTAATATACTGTTTTCTAACTCAGCGATAGTATTCTTATAAATATCAACTTTATCAGGATTTCGATCTAGAAAACTAACTATTATTGGTGAAGTAGAGTAGTAATGATTTATATCTTCAAGATTGACAAAGTTATCTCTAAACCATCTTAAGATAGTTAGTTCATAACAATTATCATTAAATACTTTATTAACGCTATGCATGCACGCTGTTGTTAAATAACAACCTCCTTTGTCTTGAACTTCTCCAGTAGATGGATTTGGTGAATCGTTACTTTTACTTCTAGACCAATCAGAGTCTTTTCCTTTATTATAATCATCTTTATCTTTCCAGTGTTCATGCCCATGACCACCATCACTATTATCATGATACTTATTTACTTTTCCACTGTTCTCATAACTTGTATAAATTAACTTTTCACCATCACTACTAGCGTAACCCCATTCTCTATCTTTTCCTTTACTCATTTTAATCTACCTTTCTATTAGTTTTTTTAAAACTCTTCCCATCCATATTCTATACTACCATCGTCATAAAATATAAAATTTTGTTTTCCAAGAGCATCTATAGTTTTATTTATTGTATCTAAAGTTTCTGTCTCCAAAACATCAAGTTTTTCTTTTGAAGCATTCTTTCGATTCTCGCGATAATTATTAAGCATATCATAAGTATCATGAATTAGATTTCCTTCTTCTTGTGATAATTTTTTTTGACTTTCAAAATGCTCGATTGCTAGTTGTCTTTTTAGAATCATATAAGACTTAGACTTCATTTCTTCCAAAATGTATCCTCCTTTCTTTTTTGAAACAACAATTGATGTATTTATTGGTTATATTATAAAACGTTTTTAAGGTGTTAGCAATTTTTAATGACTTATTTTAAAATCTCCCCACTTTGAAAATACTATCTAGTTTGCCGAAAAATATGCGACTACTACTTTTTATATGCTATAATATTAAATGAAATAGAAATTCAGAATAACTAAATTTACTAATTCTAAAACGAAAGTAAGTGATAATCATGAATAAAGTAAATATTAACTGGTATCCAGGTCATATGGCCAAAACAAAGAGGTTAATAAAGGAAAAGAAGGATATTATTGATGTTATTTTTGAAGTGATTGATGCTAGAATTCCATATTCTTCTAAAATTAAAGATATTGATAATATTATAAAAGATAAACCACGCATTCTTATTATGACTAAAATAGATTTATGCGATATGACAGAAACCAAGAAATGGATCGCTTATTATGAAAGATTTGGGTATATTGTTATAGGAGTGGATTTAGCTAACAACAAAAATGTTAATTTAATCATAGATAAGAGTAGAGAAATATTGAAAGAACTTCAAGAAAAAAAGAAATTAAAGGGCATGATGAAGAAAAATTTAAGAGCTTTGATTATTGGTATTCCTAATGTAGGAAAATCGACCCTTATAAATCGTTTGGTTGGTAAAAAAGCTACAAATGTTGGTAATAGACCAGGTATAACAAAGTCTCTTGATTGGATTAGAATAGGTGAGTTTTTAGAATTACTTGATAGTCCTGGTATTTTATGGCCAAAGTTTGATGAAGATAAAGTTGCTTTGAATCTAGCATCTATGACAGCTATTAAAGAGGAAATTCTACCTGCAGATGATATTACTATCTATATATTAAAAATCCTTTTTAAATATTATCCAGAAGCTTTAAAAAAGCGTTATGGTATTGAATATATAGATGAAGACGATATTATTAGTGTACTTGATATTATTGGTAAAAAACGTGGAGCTATTATAAAAGGTGGAGATATTGATTATAAAAAAGTGTATAATATAGTTATGAGAGATTTAGCAGATGGTTCTCTAGGACCAGTTACATTTGATCGCTATAAAGAGGATTGATATTATTCCATATTAAAATATTTATATTAAGGAAAGGATTCATTTAAATGAATGGAGGTAAAGAATGACAAAGAAAACATTTCTAAAAAAGATTGAATCAAATCTTAGTTCACTTGGTGAAGAAAAAGTAGCTGAGATAGTAAAAAAGTATGAAAAAATTATTGATGAAGAGATAGCTTTAGGTAAAGTGGAAAAAGATGTAGTTGCAGCTCTTGGTAGCATTGAAATGATTACTAGGCTTTATATTAATGAAGATGATAGACAAAATCCTAAGAAAAAGGTTAATAAAACCAAGACAAAATCAGCTGCCGAAGACAGTTTAACGGATAAAACATTTAATGCTATTCTAAATTATATGGATAAATTGTTTGATATGCTTGATAAAGATGGAGCTTTACGTATTTTAACTATAATTTGTTATGTGGTAATTGCTTTTGTGGGATTACATATCCTTTATGTTCCTTTTTTAATCATTGACGCTATTGGTAATTCTACGTATTTCATTATTTTTAATGACCTGTTTTTTTATAAAGTAGTTACAACATTTTGGTCATTTAGTATAAATATGTGTTATATAATTTTATCAATTTGGTTTATTATACAGTACATAAATAAAGTAGTTGCTCATTATACATCTAAATTTAAAATCAAGACTAAACCTTCTGATAAAGAAGATAATATTAAAAAAGAGGCAAAAACTCAAGATAAAGAAGATGTACAAGTAACTACTGAAAATAACTCTGCCTTTGATATTATATTTATAATTTTAAAAGTATTTGTAATTATTGTTACTATTCCTATTATCATGTTGGAAGTTTCGTTATTTATATTGTTATTCTTCTTTGTAACTTTATTGTTTAAGGGAGTTATAATGTTTGGACCTATAATTATTGTTATTGGATTAATTATACTAATAGCAGCATTGCTTGATTTAGTTTATTTATCTATTTCAAAAGGGGGTATAAAATAATGAAAAAGCATATTTTTACTATTGTTATATCGCTTTTTGTTATAATGTTTGGTTTTCTCTTAACAATAACAGAAATAATTGATTTTAAATTTGTAAATACCTTTAATTCAGAAGTTGTTTCAATAAGTGAAAAAAGTTATCAATTTGATATAACATCACCATCTGTTATTATTGATTCGAAAAATTTAAATGAGGTTGATATTGAATACGATGAAGATATTCAGGTAGGTACTATAAAAATTAAGGCAACGTATTATGATGATTTTGTAATAATTGAAAAAATTGATTCTATTGAAAATAATAGTGATTTAATATCTATTGTTACTGAAGGTGTATCTAATAAAAGAGCTATTAAAAAATATATAGATTTAACAATTGAAGGTCTTAAGGAAAAAGAAATATATAATTATTACCAAGCTTTAAAGCCTAATTTAAAAATTATGATAAATAATGAAGATGCAGATATTGTAAAGATAAGACGATAAGTTTTATCTTTCTTATTTTTTTTGTTATAATGCTAGATAGGTGATTTTATGGAAGATTTATATAAATATGAACACGAATTGAATGATCAAGGTATAGAATATATAGCTGGGATTGATGAAGTAGGACGTGGACCTTTGGTAGGACCTGTTGTATGTGCTTGTGTAGTTCTTCCTAAAGATTTTAAACTTCTTGGGCTTACTGATTCAAAAAAATTATCATCTAAAAAAAGGGATTTATTTTTTGATATCATTAAAGAACAAGCTTTAGGTATTGGTATTGGAGTCATAGATGAGAAAAGAATAGATGAAGTTAATATTTATCAAGCTACTAAAGAAGGAATGATAGCAGCCTTAAATGAAGTTGAATGCAAGGTTGAACATGTTTTAATTGACGCTATGAAGCTTAATATAAATCTCCCTAGTACATCTATTATAAAAGGAGATACAAAGAGTATTTCAATTGCAGCAGCATCTGTTATTGCAAAAGTAACTCGTGATAGAATGATGGAGGAGTTGGATTTAAAATATCCTATTTATGGATTTAAAAGAAATAAAGGTTATCCAACGAAAGAACATCTTAATGCTATAGATGAATATGGTGTTATTGAAAACCATCGTAAGAGTTATAAACCAGTTATGGATGCAATATTGAAAGGGGAAATAAAGAAAAATGCAGATAAAAATGTTAATAGTGGGTTATTTACAAACTAATTGTTATATTTTAATTAAAGATAATAAATGTCTTGTAGTTGATCCGGGGGCAGATTTAAATAAAATAAAAGAAGTTGTAGGAGAAATGGAGGTTGTAGGTATTTTAGTTACCCATCACCATCCAGATCATGTTATGGCTTTAGTTCCATTGAGACTTTGGTGTAAAGCTCCAATATATGATATTAAAAAGGGTGAGGGGATATTTTCTGTTAATGATTTTACATTTAATATAATTGAAACACCAGGTCATTCTAATGATTCTGTTACTTTTTATTTCGAAGATGAAAATGTAATGTTTTGTGGTGACTTTATCTTTAAGAAAACAATTGGCAGAACTGATTTGCTAGGTAGTAGTGTAGAAAAGATGAAAAAGAGTCTTCAAACCATAAAAAAGTTTCCTTCTAATATTAGGATTTATCCTGGACATGGAAACGATAGTACGTTAGAATATGAATTTGAATATAACAGATTTCTTACAAATCTTTAAAAAAGAGTATATAATAGATAAAATGTTATTTTTAATTAATATAGAGGAATATGTTAAAATTAAAAGCAATAATATCCATAAGGAGTGATTAGATGAGTAAAAATCTAGTGATTGTTGAATCACCTAGCAAATCAAAAACTATTGAGAAGTATCTAGGCCCAGATTACAAAGTGGTGTCTAGTAAGGGGCACATAAGAGATCTTTCAACCACTGGAAAATTTGGCTTTGGGGTTGATTTAGAAAATAATTTTGATCCAACCTATGAGCCAATTAAGGGCAAGAAAAAGGTGATTGATGAATTAAAAAAAGAAGCTAAAAATAGTGACTTTGTTTATTTAGCAACTGACCCGGACCGTGAAGGTGAAGCTATAAGTTGGCATTTAAAAGATGCCATGGGTTTAAAAGATGATGAATATGATCGTGTTGTCTTTAATGAAATAACTAGTGATGTTGTAAAGGATGCTTTTAAGCATACTCGTAAAATAGATGATCATTTAGTTAAATCTCAAGAAGCAAGACGTATTTTAGATCGTATTATAGGGTTTAGATTAAGTAAGCTTATGCAATCTAAGACAGGTGGTAAAAGTGCTGGTCGTGTTCAAAGTGTAGCTTTAAAACTTATTGTAGATCGTGAAAGAGAAATACAAGCATTTGTTGAAGAAGAATACTGGACAATTAAAGCAACATTCTCAGATTTTGAAGCTGAATTAGATAAATATAATTATAAAAATATTGAAATCAAAAATGAATTACAAGTAGATGAAATTCTAAGTAAATTATCAAAAGCATTTAAAATAGAAGATGTTACTAAAAAGAGTAGGAAGAAACAATCTAAATTTCCATTTATAACTAGTACTTTACAACAAGAAGCAAGTTCTAAACTTAATTTTAGTGCTAAAAAGACTATGTCTTTAGCTCAAAAGTTATATGAAGGTATTGATTTAGGTAATGAAACAACAGGACTTATTACCTATATGAGAACAGATTCTACAAGATTAAGTGAAGAGTTTATTAAAAATACTTTTGGATATATTAAAGTTCATTATGGCGAAGAATATTTAGGAGTAGTTAAAAAAGGTAAAAAGAAAGATAATGTACAAGATGCGCATGAAGCTATTAGACCAACTAGTATTAATCGTCATCCTGATAATGTTAAACAATATTTAAGTACTGATGAATATAAATTGTATCGTTTAATATATTTTAGAGCTTTAGCTTATTTAATGAGTGATGCTAAAGTAAATCAAACAACAGTTATTTTAGATAATAATAATTATCAATTTAAAGCTACAGGACAAACATTAGTTTTTGATGGATATTTAAAAGTTTATGGTGAATATGAAAAAAGCGAGGATAAAGAGTTACCTCCATTTGAAAAATATAATTCAAATATTTTAACAGCTAACGCAATTGATAAAGAACAACATTTTACTAAACCACCAGCGAGGTTTACTGAAGCTAAATTGATTGAAGAAATGGAAAAACAAGGTATTGGAAGACCTTCTACTTATGCTAAAACAATGGAAACTCTTACAACAAGAGATTATGCTAATTTAATAGAAAAGAAATTTCATCCCACTGAAATGGGAATTGAAATTACTGATAAATTACAAGATTATTTTAGTAATTTGATTAATGTAAAATATACAGCAGATATGGAAAATTTTCTTGATGATGTTGCTGAAGGGAATAAAGTTTGGTATAAATTATTACATGAATTCTATAAAGATTTTGAACCAATGGTAAAAAATGCCTTTGATAATATGGAAAAGAAGGAACCAGTAAAAACTGGTGAAGATTGTCCAGAATGTGGGCATCCACTTGTTATAAGAAAAAGTAAATATGGCGAGTTTGTTTCTTGCAGCAATTACCCTAAGTGTAAATACATAAAATCAGATAAGAAAGTTGTCGTTGAAGTGGCAAATTGCCCTAAATGTGAAGGTAAAATAGTTGAAAAGAAGACTAGAAGAGGCAAAATATTCTTTGGTTGTAATAATTATCCTAAATGTGATTTTGCTTTATGGGATAAGCCAACTGGAGATAAATGTCCTTCATGTGAAAGCTTGTTAGTGGAGAAAAAAGATAAAATTAAGTGCACAAATTGTGATTATGAGGTATAATACACATATTGCTCAACTTGATATTACATAAATAATATATATTGGGGGGGATTGTTATGAGAAAAGAAGTAAATCGTTACACGCTAAATCTAGTGGTAGGGGATGAATTCACTAGTTTACCTTTCGCATTATCTACACTGGAAAATATTGATCGTGCTACGACGCATTTTAATAATGTGCCTGAACTAGCAAACTTTTTAAATATGTTTATGTTAATTGATGAAGATATTCATAATTTAACAATTACATATAATGCCAATAAACAAGTTAGGTATTTACCTCTTATCTTTAAGGATATGAGAAGTATTTTTGATGACAAAAATCTAAACAATAAAATTATTACTTATCTTAGTAGATATTCAATTGTATCTAGTTTAAAGATAGAGGAAATAAAGAATAAGTATATAAGGGATCTTTTATATTCTTTACTTGAACAAAAAACATTGAATGATTATAATTTTAGATTAGAAAAAATAAATAAACATTTAACGAATGAATATAAACTTAAAAGAGATTTAGTTTTGTTTCTAAATAAAGAAATGGAAAGAAAAGGAAACACTCCAATAGTTGTAACAAGTCATAACAATGAAGAAAATACAGAGGAGATTGTTTCATGCTTTGATAAAATGAATATTACTTATATACCATCTATATATGTTTCGGAAAACAAACAATTTAGTTTTCTTCTTCCTGATACTGGTGATGGTCATCTTAATGCATTAATTGCAGCAGGAGATTATGACGCAATATCTAGAACATATGATTTAGATACCTTAGAATCTCTTGGTGTTGGTTATCTTTTTGATGGTGGCCATGCTATGATTAAAAAAAGAAGCAAGATAAAAAAATGAGACAAAGTCTCGTTTTTTTCCTAAATTCAAATATGA
>DHQC01000013.1:0-15224 GCA_002411005.1 Caryophanales bacterium UBA5348
CGGTTGAGATTTGAATAAATAAAACATTTCTAATTTTTAGAAATGTTTTTAAAATCAACAGTTAAATGCTGTATGAAATAATTGTTTATAATTTGTGTTTGGCAAGTTATATTTTGACGGCTTTTTAATATCTTTTCAACTAGAAGAAGCCCATATCCTTTTTTGTTTCCTTTTGTTGAAATACGTTTTTTACCTAAAAATTTTAGATTTATTTTTCCATTATATGAATTTGATAAAATAAAATTAAACAATTGATCACTATAATATATTTCCAAGACTATTTCTTTTTTTTCTGATAAGATAGCGGCTTCTATAGCATTATCTAAATATACACCAATTATTTTTAAAATTTCATTATATAAATTAGAATTATTTTTCGAATAAGGGCTTTTTTTAGTGCTCTTATCTATATCTAATACCACTTTAATACCTTTTTCTTCTAAATCGCCAAGTTTATAATAAATTAACCCCTTTAAACCACCTTGAGGTAAATTTTCCATATTCTTTAATATTTTTGATTCGGTTTTTTTAAAATCTATAACTATACTATTTATATATTCATTTAATTCTTTATCTTTTTTTGATATAAAACCTTTAATAGAGATGATTTGGTTTTTAAATTCATGAATACATAAACTTTTTTCTGTTAGTTCTTTTTCATATTTATCAATATATTTAAATAATTGATCATATTTATCTGATAATTTTGTACTATATTCTTTTTCTTTAAATAAATAATATACAATAACAAAAAACGATATTATTAAAATTAAATTATTTATATAATCTTCATTTATTCCTAAAAAAAGCCCATTTTTAATACAAAAAATGCCTAACACTAAAATAAAAATAAAAAGTATTTTTAAATATTTAGATCTATCCTCTTTTTTAATTATTTCTAAAAAGATTTTATTAATTATTTTAATTTTAGAAATTAATAATGCCATTAAACCAATCAAAAGATCAGATAAAAAGAAGCTTTGCCAATTAGCTACTAGGTCGGCGGCATCAACTTTTAATACTACCATTAAAAACATAGTAAATATTATTTCTGCAAAAAAATAACAGATAAAGACGGTTGTTACAACTGATATTCTTTTTAAAAAATCAGTGTTAAAAATAAAACGATACGAAATAGAAATTAAAATATAAAGTAAAACCGTCTTTAAAAGATTTTGACAATTAATTATTATAATAAAAATAAAAACTAATTGCAGAAAAATACCAATTAATATCCTTCGACTTTTAAAATTTATTTCTTCTTTAAACAAATTCTTAGCAATTAAAATATTAATAAAAACAGTGATTAGAACGGTCATTATAACATTAGTTGAAAACATGCTCTTTCACTTCTTTCTTATACATCTTTGATAATAAAGAGATTTTTTCATTATTAACAAATGTTATAGTATTTTTTTTAAAGTCTATTTTTTTTACATTATCTCCATTAATTATACAAGCACGGTGTGTCCTAATAAAACTATCCGTCAACATCTCACTTACTTCGGTTAAATTTAAATTTACATTATATTCATTAGAAAAAGTTTTAATAATAACATTCCTTTTAGCTGTATCTTTCACTATATATAAAATATCCGCAAAATCAATTTTATAAGAAACTCGGTTAAATTTAAAATATAATGTTTTTTTTACATTAAAAGCTTTTAACGCTATTTTTAAAGTGTCATACAGATTTTGCTCATAATTATCAAATTTAGATATAAAATCTAATAACATTAAACGGTTTTTAAAGGCGTCATATGCCAATTCATAATGAGCTGTCAATATTATTATTATGCTTTCCCAATCATTTTTTCTTATCCTACGGGCTATATCAATGCCAGATTGTGAACCTAATTCTACATCCAAAACATATATTTTTTTACCGATTTTCTGATCTATAAATTCTGCAAAATTTTTATCATAATTTTCAAAGAAAATGGTTTTATATTCAATATCTGTTGGAAGCATTAATTTTGTTATTATCATATTGATGTTTTCTCTAACTGTAATATTATCATCACATACAATAAAGTGTAACATTATCAACACTCCTTTACTATCCATAATTGTATGCATTATACCATATTTTTCTATTTTTTACATAAAGTAATTGAAAAAGTAAAAAATGTGGTTTTATATACAAATTAATTTGAAATATAACAAATAGTTTACATCTTGATAAAATCATACTTGTCTTCTCACCATTTTAATATTATACTTAAAATATAAGGAGTTGAGAGAATATGTATTGTAAAAAATGTAGAAAATTTCTTTCGATGGGTGATGCTTTTTGCAATAAATGTGGAACTCCTGTCGAAAATACAGACGAATCTACACAACAAACCATTCTACCTATCCAAAACGCGCAGAATGAAATTAGTCAACCTTTAAATCAAACAGATGGATCACAACAAGCAAATAACAATAATAATCAAAATAACTCAAATGATATTGTAAAAGGCTTAATTGTTTTAGCCATCATAGTAATAATAGTGTTTTTCGGATGGAAAGCAATTAAAGGTGTAGACTTTAGTAAAATTGGAGATAAAATAAATAACGATAGCAAAACCAACGAGATTAAACAAATAATCAACGATAAAAAATCAGATTATAGTATTGTTGGAACTTGGGAAGGTTATATGTTAGGTGGAATTGCAGAAATCAATATAACAGATTCAGGTCAGTGCACAATAATACATCAAGATGATTTTTATAATTATACAACCTTGATTGAAGCAGAACTTACAAAAAATAACGTTATAAAAATGTACAGTGCAACCTCTGATGGGCATACAGAGGAATTTCCTGAAACGTTAGAAATTAATTTTCTTGCCATAAATGATAATCAAGCAATTTTAATTTCTAAAAAGGATTATAAAGAAATACCTCTTGCAAAATCCGGAACAATAGGGCACAAAACTTCTACCGGTGATGGAGTTTTAGGCAATTGGGAATTTAGTGGTGATAAAATAGGAATTATAGAAATAGAATTCACAGATTTAGAAAAGTGTGATGTTGACTTATCTGGTAAATGTTTCAAAACTTTAGGTTCTGATATAGACGAATCACCAGGGTTTTATGATGATAATTTTATTTACACACGTCTTCCTTCTGATATAGAAAAAAACGAGCCATTATATAAATATGCTGGGGGTCTATATGGGATAATGTATTATGAATTAAATGCCAATAATTTAACAATTTACCCTTATCATTTATATAATAAAATTAAATAAAAACTTTGGTTTTATACCAAAGTTTTTCCTAAATTAAAATCTCAACCGCACCAGTGGTTGGGATTTTTTGATACAATAAAAGAGCCCACACCCGGCAAGGAGGAGCTCTATGAAAAATTATACCCAATTAACAGAAAAAAAGAAAGTAGAAATTGATATATTATTAGAACAAGGACTGTCAATGAGAAAAGTTGGAAAGATCTTAAAAGTAAGCCATTCAACAATATCTAGATATAAAGCAGGTATATATCGAAAGAGAAAAATAGATATTAATAAAAAATATGAAATATTTATAAAGTATTTGTATGATCATTATGACAGAAGACATCAATCAATCGAAGTATGCATATATAAGTTTAGAAAACACTATTTATTTGCCTTGTGTCCAACGGTAAAACAAGTGTACAATTGGATTAACACAGAGAAACTAGAAATAACAAGAGAAAAGTTATGTTATAAAAAAAGAAGAAATAAAACAATCAAAAGCGGAATGATGAGACATACTTTATGGAATTTAGAAAACAAAACGGTGTTGCCAATAAGATTGCGGCCTAAATATATAGAACAACGTAACGAAGTGGGACATTTAGAAATAGATTCAATAATAGGGAAAAGAAACGAGTACCATTCGATCATATCAATAGTAGATAGATGTACGAGACGAATATGGTTAATAAAAGCAGAATATTCACATGAGTATTATATAAACAAGTTAATATATGAATATATAATAAAAAATGATATAAAAGTAAAATCAATAACAACAGATAATGGACTTGAATTTAAAGCGTTAGGAATATGTGCCAAAAGACTCGGGGTTAAACTATATAAATGTGATCCTTACTGTTCGTTTCAAAGAGGAACAAACGAAAAAATGAACTCATTAGTAAGAAGATATCTACCAAAAGGTTCATCACTTAAATTAATACCACAGATATATTTAGATGATATATCTTTCAACATTAATGCAATGCCAAGAAAAATGTTTGACTTTAAATGTTCTTTTGATATAGAATTAAATTATTATTAAGTGGTGCGGTCGAGATTACAATAAACAAAAACTTTGGTTTTATACCAAAGTTTTTTATATTTGTTAAAATTTTATATGTTTTTATCTCTTTTTCTTTGTTTTTTTCTTTTTTAAATCTTCTTTATTAACTATAACATTAGTAGTTATTACAAACCAAAGAACTATTGCTAATAATATTATATATAGAAAAATACCTAATTTAGCATCTTTTATAACATATACAATTGAAGCAAAAGCAAATAATGCATTTATATAATATATAATTAAAACTGTTTTTGTATGAGAAAAATTCATTTTTAAAAGCTGATGGTGGAGATGTTGTTTATCAGGGGTTGCTATGGATTTTCCACTAATAATCCTCCTCAAAATTGCAAAAATTGTATCTAACAATGGAACAGCTAATATTAATAATGGAACAATAAATGATGTTAATGTTACATTTTTAAAGCCTAAAAGAGCAATAACCGCTATTATAAAGCCCAGAAACATAGAACCAGTATCACCCATAAATATTTTTGCTGGATGGAAGTTATGCACAAGGAAACCTAAAATGGAACCTAGCATTACAAATGATAAAACTATATCAAGTCCACCAAGATTATTTTGAATAAAAGCTATAATACCTATTGTTAAAAAGAAAATAGAACTTATTCCGGCGGCTAAACCATCTAACCCATCAATAAAATTAATAGCATTAATCATTGTTATAATAAATAATAAAGTTATAGGATATGATAATAAACCAAAATCTACATAATAGCCAAAGGCACTGATATCCTTAAGCAAAATTCCGCCGTAAAAAACAACTACTGCTGCTGCCGCTAATTGAGGTATAATTTTATACCTTGCCTTTATAGGATTAATATCATCAATAATTCCGGTTATTATTAAAATGAAACTACCTATTAATATAGAATTCATCTCTATTGTTTGTTTTGAAAAAAGCATATATCCAATAAGAAAACCAGCAAAAATAGCTAGTCCACCTAATTGCGGCATGTCTCCTTTATGGACAGATCTTCCATTTGGTTTAGCTACTGCTCCAATATATATAGATATTTTTTTTACTAAAGGAACCATTAAAGTTGTAAATAAAAAAGTCGTAAATACCATTATTAAAACTTGGGTTAAATTATATTCCATTTTTCTACACCTACCATATTAATTATATCACTTTACAATTAAAATAAAATAGCTATTTAGAATTTTGTATATTAAAAAGAGAAAAATAACTTTTTTCTTTTTAATATACTGCTTTTTTATTGATGTCCCTTAATTGGAGTTCACTTCATATTCAGTTGCCTTTTATATATCGTTGTCCAGAAGATGCAAGTTATTAAGCATTATTCCTGTCCCCTCAACAACACAAGTTAGAGGACTTTCTGCAATAAAAACCGGAACCTTTAACTCTTGGGCGAAGAGTTTATCAAAGCCATCTATTAAAGCCCCTCCTCCTGTTATAACTATTCCTTTATCTATTATATCAGCTGATAATTCCGGAGGAGTCTGTTCTAAAACTGTTTTTGTAACTTTTATTATTTCATATACACTTTTTTTTAATGCATCATCTACTTCCTCTGATGTTATGGTTATTCCGTGAGGAAGACCAGTTACCAAATCTCTCCCTCTTACTTCAAATTTTTCCTTTTTACTACCTTTAAATACTGTTCCTATTTGTATTTTAATATCCTCCGCTGTTCGTTCACCAATTAATAATTTATATTTATCTTTTATATATTTTGTTATATCCCTATCAAACGTGTTACCTGCTATTTTTATTGAGGCCCCATTAACAATTCCACCAAGTGATAAGACTGCAATATCTGTTGTTCCACCGCCAATATCAATAACCATATTCCCGCTCGGCTTAGCTATATCAAGGCCTGCACCTACTGCTGATACTTTAGGTTCTTCTTCAAGATAAATTTTTCTTGCCCCTGTTCTCTCAGCAGCTTCTCTTATTGCATTCTTTTCTACCTGAGTAATATTAGAAGGGCAACATATAAGAATTCTAGGACGAGAAAAAACACTTTTTGCTTTTATCTTTTTTATAAAATAATTAAGCATTAACTCTGTTACTTCAAAATCGGCAATTACACCATCTTTCATAGGTTTAATAGCCTTTACTTTCCCAGGCGTTCTACCAAGCATCTCATGAGCTTCCACACCTACTGCAAGTGGCCTTTTTGTTTCTGAATCAATTGCTACTACACTAGGTTCATTTAGAATGATACCTTGTCCTTTTACATAAATTAATACATTTGCCGTTCCTAAATCAATCCCAATATCCTTGTTAAACATGCTACCATCCCTTCTTCATTCAAACTATATTTTATATATATATCTTATCATAATTACCATCAATATTTTTATGAATTATTTAATTTTAAATATTTTTGTCTAGTTGATTCTCCCCCTCTTAAATGTCTAATATCAATATGATGTTTTAATATAGTTGCTACTTTTTTATATAGATCAATATCTAAACTGTATAATCTCTCATTTAAATCTTTGTGAACAGTGCTTTTGCTAACGTTGTATATTTTTGCTATATCTCTAATTGTAGCTTCTGTATTAATAATATAAAAAGTCTCATCTAAAACCCTTTTTAGAATATTTCCCTTCAATACTTCACCCCTTTTTTAAAGTATATAAATATTAGTTTTTTTTATTCATAAAAAAAGGCATAAATGCCTTATAAATCTTTTACCGTTTTATCATAAATGGATTCAGGATCAATAACCTTTCCATTAAATAATACTTCAAAATGTAAATGATCTTTTAGATCGGCAGAAATATTACTCGTTCCACTTTTTCCAATCGTTTGTCCCTGTTTTACACTATCCCCTTGTTTTATTGTTACTTCTGATAAACTCTGATAAACACTTATTAACTCGTTACTGTGTCTAATTTCAATTATGTTTCCTAACAAATTATCCTCATTAACATTAATAACATCACCATCTAAAATTGAAACAACTTCAAATTTTTCAACCCCTCCATAATCAACACCAGAATTTTGCATATATGTGTTTTCATAATACAATATCGATTCTTGTTGTTTACCTATTTCATCTTCTCTGTCATAAAAATATTTAATAATCTTTATTTCACTTGATTTATAAGGCCTAAAAATAATCTCACTCTGATTTACGACAGGAACACTCTCATCAAAAATAGTTTTAGTTACATAAATAAAATCTTCTTCTTCGTCAAAAACGGGGGTATTTAAAGACTCTCTTAAGAAGAAGATACTTACTAAAAATGCTAGAAAAGCTATACTGTAAAGCATAGGAACAACAAATGGTTTTAACTTTCGTCTATGATTCATTTATATCACCTCATTAAGAGTTTTGACAATAAACATTAAATATATTCAATTATTTATTGTTTTTTATTTTTTTTATTTCAACCCCTTTATAATAATGTTTAATAATTTCGTCGTATAAATATCCTTCGTTCGCCATACCTAAAGCACCATATTGACTCATTCCTACTCCGTGGCCATAACCATTAGTTGTTATTGTTATCACGTTTCCATCTCTTATAAATTCAAAATCATTAGATCTTAAACCTAATTTTTTTGCAACCTCGCTACCTTTCATCTCTTTTCCGTTTATTGTCAAAACTAATATTCTTCCCGTACTAGATTTTTTTAATATTTTTACATTTAAATCCTCTGTTGGGGACAATGCTAACAAATTAAAAACTTCGCTTATTGTATAATGCTTTTTTTCACTAAAAACAGGTGACGTTTTTTCGTCCCAAAAAGATTCAACACTTCTTAAGTACGGTGCCTCTGCACTAAATATTTCTTCACTATTTTCAGTAAAACCGTTACTAGTCGAGAAAAAAAGAGCATCTGCTATTTTATCATCATAAGTTATATACTCATACGACGTTTCAGCTACTGCTCTTTTTAATTTCAAAATATTTTCTTGATATTTTTCCTTCCACCTTTCTTTTAAATATTGATTATCTAAATAAACTTGATTTGTAACGGTATCAACAACAGTGTAATTAATATTTTTTACATCCTCATATCTTTTTAATACATAACTCCTAGAAGCTACAGCCTGAGCTTTTAATGCCTCTATATGGAAAGATATAGGCATTTCCCCTGCTAAGACACCAACCACATATTCTTCTAATTCTACTTTTTCTATTTTTCCTGTGGCTTCTCTCTTCACTTTTATTATTATTTCGGTTGTTGTTTCTTCTTCTAATGCTTTTTTACTTTCTTCTTTTATAAATGTCATTACAATAAAAAAAGGAATAGCTATAATTAGTAATGTTAAATAAATGAGTTTTTTCACGAGCATCTCCCCTATGTTATTATTCTAGATACTTCATAAAAATCCCAAATAAAATTCACTACTAAATAAGATAATCCTAATGATATTAATACATAAAATATTACTATTTGCATCCTTTGATTTTTTTTAAATAGTTTTTCTAACCTCATGGCTGATATTACCCATATTGTTAAAGGTATTATTAATATGTACAATATTGTAATTATATTCATCTGTGGCCCTCATAATCACTTATTTTTTTTATTCTTCTTACGTGCCTTTCTTCTTCAGTAAACTTTGTTTTTAAAAAGGCATCTATTATGTCTTTGATTTCAAAGAATAATTTATTACTACCTATTGCTATTATATTAGCATCATTATGCTCTCTAGCCATTTTAGCATCTCTCACATTATCTACCTTTGCGCATCTCACACCTTTTACTTTATTGCAGGCGATAGATATTCCAATACCACTACCACATATAGCTATCCCATAATCGAATTCTTTTTTCTTATATCCTTCACCAATATCAATACCAAGATCTGAATAATCAACAGGATTTAACGAAGAAGTACCATAATCAACTATATCATATCCTTTTTTTGTTAAATATTTTGTCAATTTTCCTTTTAATTTAAAACCTCTATGGTCTGCTGTTAAACCTATTTTCATTTTATCACCCTCTTTTTAATTTTAGCATTTAATATAAAATATATAAATAGAAAAAGGAAAAGATTAATCTTTTCCTTTAAAATTTATTTCAGTCTGCTTTTATAATAACATAACGATTTGGCTCAACACCATCACTTAAAGTATGAACACCATCTATCTTTGATACTTCCTCATGGACAAGTCTTCTCTCATAAGAATTCATACTATCTAATTTTGCTTCTACTCCTGTTGATAATACTTCCCTAGAAACATTTCTGGCCAACATTTTTATTCTATCTAATTTTCTTTCTTTATAATCTTCTACATCTACAGAAATATTAATATAAAAGTGAGTCTTATTTGATACAACATGCTTTAGAATAGTTTGCAAACTATCAATTGTTTTTCCGCCTTTACCAATAAGTATTGAATTATTATCAGAATATAAATTAAACCTTAATTGATTATCTCTAACTTTTACTTCAATATTAACTTCTAATCCCATTTTGCTAACAATATCTAATAAAAGCTCTTTTAAAAATTTAAGAACATCTTTTTTTACTAGAACTTCTAATTTTACCTTTTTTGTTTTAAAAATACCTGTTTCTTCTTCTGTTTCTTTAATAAAAACATCAGCTTCTTCAAGATCTAAATCTAATAAAGCTTTTTCGGTTACCTCTTCAATATTTTTACCCTCATATTCATATATTTTCATTACTTATCACTCCTTTGTACAAGTAAATTTTGAACAACTGTGAAAGCACTAGATGTAATCCAATATAATGATATAGCTGTTGACATTGTCATTGCTGCTGCAGGAATAAAAATCATCAAAAATTTATTCATAAATGCCATTTGATTATTTGCATCAGCATTTATTGATGCTGTTTTAGTTAAATCAATTGAATATTTTGTAACAATTGCTAATAAAGCAACAATTATTAAGTATTGAAATTGCCCTCTTTCAATAATAGCTGCAATCGGAGTAGTTCCTAATTGTAGAGTTAAAAAGGTTCCTTCAAATATGGCTGGTACTCTATTAATTGCCTCTAAAAAAGCAAAGAATAAAGGTAATTGTAAAAAGGCAAACAAACAACTTGATAAAGGATTTATTTTGTGGTTTTGATATATCAGCATAGTTTCTTGGCTTTTTTTCATCATATCTTCTTGACTAGTTTTATCTTTATATTTCTTTTCTATTTTATCGATTTCAGGTTTTGCTTCAGCCATTTTCTTTGATTGCATTGCAGTATTTTTAGTTATTGGATACATAACTAATCTTATTAAGAATCCTATTATAATTAAAGATAATCCATAGTTTTTAACAAGCATACCAAGTTTTAATATTAACCAAGCTAGAGGTTTAACAAAAAAAGTATTCCATAAACCTTCATAACCACCATCACTCAAGGAATATTCAGTACATTTTGGTAATTCTTTTATATTTACATCGTGTTTCTCATAAATTTCAATAACTTCTTTATCTATAGGTTGACAGAGAATGTTTTCTGGTAGACTTTGACCAGTTGTTTCATATATAACATTCTTATTATTATCATCTTTTAAATATGTGGTACACCCTGTTACAGAAAAGACAATAAGTAATAATATCAATATTTTACTTTTTTTCATTTTTACACGCTCCATCTATTTTTCTGAATAATTTTTCTAAGTTTTCTTTCTTCTCTTCATAATTTAATTTTAAAATTTCTTTCCTAACAATTATAACATAATCAAAGTCCTTATTAAAAAAAACATTTTGATTAATAATACTCTTTATTTGTCTTTTTATTTTATTTCGTAAAACACTATTACCTATTTTCTTAGGAATAGAAATACCGAAGCGGTAATTTTCTTCTGCTTTTTTAATTATGTATATAACATAAAAAGAATTGCTATAATATTGGCGATTTTTAATTATTTTTTCAAATTCTTGAGTTTTTTTAATTATATTTATCTTTTTCATAAATCACCTTCATACTAAAAAAGCCACATCAAAGTGGATTTATTTAGATAATTTTTTACGACCCTTAGCTCTTCTTTTATTTAAAATATTGCCGGCCCCTTCTTTTCTTGCAAAAAAGCCATGCTTCTTTTTAGCTTTTCTATTGTTTGGTTGAAATGGTCTCTTCATATAGTACACCTCCCACATTCATTAACATTATAAATAAACATGGTTTAATTGTCAATTAAAGTAGCCCTTTTTTTAATAATTATTTTTATTAACACAAATATGTTTATAACTTCGTTGTTTTTTTAAGTTATTTATTTATATTATATGACTTATCAACATTATTAACATTATAATTTATACTAATTTTTTTATTATCAACTACATTTTGTTCATAACTTACACTTTATTTATAAAATAATACTTTTTTATGTTCATAAGTGTGTAGATAACTTTAAATAAACATCTTTTTTAATGTTTATAGTTTCAAAATAGTTTAAAATAGTTTAAAATGTTAATAGATAGTTAGATTTGGAAGTGATAATTGTGGATAAAGATACTATTTGGTTAAATTTTTTAAATCTGATACGCGGTAAATTAACATCTTTACCTTTTGATACATGGTTTAAGGGGACAAAATTACATGAAATTGATAATGGTATTGCTAGAGTAATTGTACCTATGCATGTACATAAGAAACACTTGAATGATAACTATATAGATTTAATTAAAGAAACATTCAATGAAGTAACTGGAACTAATTTTGTATTTGAATTTATTTTAGAAGACGAAGTTGAAAAGAAAAAGAATAATAAAATGGAAAATAAAAATATAGGTGTTCCTTACAATGATCCTATTCAAGCTAATCTAAATACTAAATATATTTTCGATACTTTTATAGTAGGAGAAAGTAATTTTTTTGCCCATGCTGCTGCTGTCTCAGTAGCTGAAAATCCTGGAAAAGCTTATAATCCTTTATTTATATATGGAAATAGTGGTTTAGGAAAAACACATTTAATGCACGCAATAGGTAATTATATTATAAAAAATACTAATAAAAAAGTTATCTACGTTACTAGTGAAAAATTTATATCAGATTTTCTAAATTTAACAAAAAGAGATAGTGATGGAACTAATTATGATTATATTGAATTTTTTAAGGATAAATATAGAAATATTGATGTTCTAATAATTGATGACATTCAAATGCTTAGCGGTGCCCCCGCTTCACAACGAGAATTTTTCCACACATTTAACGAATTGTATGATGATAATAAACAAATTATAATATCATCAGATAGATCTCCTGATGATTTAAAATTATTAGAGGAGAGATTGGTTACTAGATTTAATTGGGGATTAAAAGTTAATATATACCCACCTGATTATAATTTAAGAATGGATATTTTAAAGAAAAAAATGGGTAATAAAGAACTTGGAAAACCTATTACTAATGATGTTTTAGAGTATGTAGCTAATAATTTTCATTCAGATGTAAGACAATTAGAGGGGGCCTTAACAAGAATATATGCTTATGCAACTATGTTTAATGTAGCTGAAATTAATTTAGAGGTTGCTATTGAGGCTTTAAAAGATTATTTAAATAAATCAATGTCTTTAAAAAATGATATTAATAGGATTCAAAAAACAGTCGCTGAATATTACAAAGTTAGAGTTGAAGATTTAAAAGCAAATAAAAGAAGCGCTAACATAGCATATCCAAGACAAGTTGCTATGTATTTATCGAGAAAACTAACCGATGAGTCGTTTGTTAAAATAGGTATGGAGTTTGGAGGAAAAAATCATTCTACTGTTATCCACGCTTGTGATAAAATAGAACGTGATATTAGAAGTAATAAAGAGATAAAAAATATAATAGAAAAATTAATTAAACAAATCAAATAACAAAGTTATAAACTATTTAAAAAAGTATTTTCTTTATAGATAAAGAGTTTATAAAGTTATCAACATAATTGACAGTAATAATAATAATAACTTTATTAAATAAATAATAAAAAAGGAGAAAAATATATGAATTTAAAAATTAAAAGAGATATATTATTATCTAATTTAAATTATGTTTCTAAAGCTGTTTCTAGTAAAAATGTAATCCCTGTTTTAGCAGGGATAAAGTGGGTTTTAAATGAAAAGGGATTATCTTTAGAAGCTAGTGATGAAAGTATAATAATTAATTGTTTTATAGACAAAGAAAAAATAGAGGAAATTAAAGAATATGGTAGTGTTGTAATTCCCGGAAGATATATATTAGATATAATAAGAAAAATGCCTAATGAATTAATTAATATAGAAACAGATGGTTTGAAAATATTGATTACAACTCCTTCTTCTGAATACACCTTAAATGGAATAGATTCTCAAGAATTTCCAGATTATCCATTAGAATTAAATAAAAAACCGATTATTATGAATCAAAAAGTTTTAATAAATATTATTAATCAAACATCTTTTGCAGCCTCCACTCAAGAATCTAGACCGATCTTGACCGGAATTAACATTAAAATCAAAGAAAAAAGTTTAGAAGCGGTGGCAACTGATTCATATAGATTATCAAAAAAAGTTATAGACATAAATGAAGGTAATGACGATCCTGTGGATATAGTTATACCTAAAGTTAGTTTGATAGAATTATTAAAAATATTAAATGAAGAAGAAATTATTGAACTTCATATATTTAATAATAAAATAGTTTTTAAATTTGAAAATATTTTATTTCAATCAAGATTATTAAATGGAACATTTCCAAATATAAGCACTTTAATTCCAACCGATTATACATTAGAAGTAACATCAAAATTAAATGATTTATATAATGTTATTGATAGAACCTCTTTATTAAGTGATAGTGATAAAAATATTATTCAAATGGAAATAAAAAATAATGAATTAATAACTACTTGCGATACTCTTCAAGTTGGTAAAGTTGAAGAAAGAATAATAATAGAAAAGAATAATCCTGTGGATATAAAAATATCATTTAATGCTAAATTTATGATGGATGCATTAAAGAGTTTTAATGGAGATAATGTAGTTTTATTATTAACAAACGAAACTAAACAATTTGTTATAAAAGATAAGACAGATGAAAGTTTAATTCAATTAATTGTTCCAGTAAGAACTTATTAAGAGATTTACTTATTGACCGTATTATAATTTAAATGATATTATAATATTAAGAAAATAGGTGGTCTGAATGAAAAAAAATAAAGGTTTTACTTTAATAGAAATACTAGCCGTAATAATAATTTTAGGAATTTTATCAGCTATTATATTACCTAGTATTTTTTCTGGTGTAAGAAAAGCTAAAGAAAATTCTTATGATATTTTAATGGGAACTTTTGAGGATAATGCTAAGTTATATGTATCTAGACATCAAGAAGAAGTTGATACAAATTTAAATCTATATAATTATTACACTTTAACTTTAAATGATTTATATGAGGATGATTTGTTAAAGGAGATTCCCATTAAAGACCCGCGCACTGATTTAGATGTGGATTTAACTAAAAAGATTATTATAACAAGAGAAACAGATGAGTCTTTGGATGTTTGTTTTGAAGATAGAGGTTGCTATATTCCGACTCTTTTAGTAAATGAATTAACGTTACCAGATAATGTAGTTACTGGCACAACTGAAGGATTACATTATGTTGCTGCAGGAGATTATCATTACTATAGAGGATCGAATCCAAATAACTGGCTTGTTTTTAATGAATATTTGTGGCGTATTGTTAGAATTAACAAAGAAGGCTCAATAAAGTTGGTTTTTGAAGGTGATAAAAAACCAATTAATACCTCACAAAATGGTACTATAGGAAATAGTCAATTTGATGCTGTAAATTCCAACAATTATAATGATTCTATAACAATTAAGACAACTTTAAATACATGGTATGAGACAAATATTACTATAAAAAACAAATCAAAAGTATCGTTAACTAATTATTGTATTGGTAAAACAACTTACAATGAAGCAGGTATATTGAAAGAAACGTTTTTATCTAACGAATGTAGTACTACAACAGGATCTTTACCTATT
>DHQC01000013.1:15629-197115 GCA_002411005.1 Caryophanales bacterium UBA5348
GTCTCCAACATATGTCGTAGTAGGTTCGGAATATATAGATGCAAACGCAACTGCTTTTGATAACATTGATGGTGATTTAACATCTAAAATTATTATACTAAGCGATGTGAATTCAAAAGTAATAGGCAATTATTCGGTAACTTATGTCGTAAGTGACAAGAGCGGTAACAAAAAGAGTGTCAGTAGAACTGTGATAGTTGAATAATACGTATTGTTTCAGAGTTGTATTATTAGTTGGAGAAGGTCTCTAAGAGAATAAATGTTTTATGAAATTAAATAAATTATAAGATACTAAGAATATTAGTATCTTTTTACTAGTAAAAAAACTAATTGTGATATATAATATGTTAGAAAAAAGCAGGTGATTTATATGAAATATGATGTTATTATTGTAGGTGGTGGTCACGCAGGTTGTGAAGCGGCTTTAGCTTGTGCACGTATGAATCATACTACTTTGTTAGTAACTGGTAATATAGAAAATATTGCAACAATGCCTTGTAATCCTTCTATTGGTGGTAGTGCAAAAGGAATAGTCGTTCGTGAAATAGATGCTCTTGGTGGTATGATGGGAAAAGTTGCGGATAAAACTCAATTACAAATGAAATTATTAAATAATGCAAAAGGGCCTGCGGTTAGATCCCTCAGATCCCAAGCAGATAAGGTGTTATATCCGAAAGAAATGCTAAAAATATTACAATCCCAAGAAAAACTAGAAATAAAAGAAGCAATGGTGGAAGATTTAATAGTACATCAAAATAAAGTAAAAGGAATTGTACTAGAAACAGGCGAAAAAATAAACTGTGACATTGTTATTTTAACCACTGGTACATATCTAAAAAGTTCAATAATGATAGGCAACACTCGAACTGTAAGTGGTCCTGATGGACAAAAAACTGCCCTTCATTTAAGTGATAATTTAAAAAAATATGGATTTGATATTCTTCGTCTGAAAACAGGAACACCTCAAAGGATAAAGAGAGATACTATTGATTTTAGTAAAACAAGAATAGAAAAGGGCGATAATAAATTATATACTTTTAGTCATGATGATGAACCAAATTATAAAATTGATGATCAAGAACCATGTCATTTAATTTATACTACCCCTCTTACCCATCAAATAATAAAAGATAATTTAACTAAATCTAGTATGTATGGTGGTCTTGACGATATAGAAGGAGTTGGTCCTAGATATTGTCCTTCTATTGAAGATAAAGTTACTAGATTTAAAGACAAAGAAAAACATCAACTATTTTTAGAACCAGAAAGCAGATTTTATGATGATATATATTTGCAAGGTTTTTCTACCAGTATGCCTAATGACATTCAAAAATTAATGGTTCATAGTTTACCTGGTTTAGAAAATGCCGAAATTTTAAAATATGCTTATGCAATAGAATATGATGCTATTTATCCAACTCAAATTATGCCAAGTTTAGAAACTAAAATATTAGAAAATTTATTTACAGCAGGTCAAATAAATGGAACAAGTGGTTATGAAGAAGCCGCTGGTCAAGGTCTAATAGCTGGAATAAACTCATCCTTAAAATTAGAAGGAAAAGAACCTCTAATTTTAAAAAGAAATGAAGCATATATAGGTGTTTTAATAGATGATCTTGTTACTAAAGGAACAAAAGAACCATATCGTCTTCTTACTTCAAGAGCAGAATATCGACTTTTATTGAGAGATGATAATGCTGATTTAAGATTAAGAGAATATGGATATAAAGTAGGTTTAATAGATGAGGATAGATATAAAAAGCTACTTGAAAAGAAAAATAAAATTTATGAATTAAAGACTTCGTTAAAAACAATATCTGTTAAAAAACATCATACAGATGCCTATACTTTATTAAAAAGACCTGAAATTAAAATAAGTGATTTAAAAGAATATATAAATGAATCTGATAACAAAATATTAGAACAAGTGGAAATAGAAGTTAAATACGAAGGTTATATTAAAAAAACAATAAAAGAGGCCGAAAAAATGCTAAAAAATGAAAGTAAGTTAATACCAAGCAATCTTGATTATAATAAAATACCTAATTTAGCAAGTGAAGCAAGGCAAAAATTAAATGAGGTAAGGCCTTTATCTATAGGTCAAGCTATAAGAATAAGCGGTGTTAATCCCTCTGATATTTCAATACTAACTATATATTTAAGAAAAAATTATCCCTATGACTGAAAAAGAATTTGTTAAAGCTCTAAATAAATTAGGTATTGATATTGATGAGGATAAGTTAGGTAAATTAGATAAATATTATCATATACTGATTGAAAAAAACAAAATAATGAATTTAACTAATATAATTCGAAAAGAAGAAGTGTATTTAAAACACTACTATGATAGTTTAACTATCTCTTTAGTTATTAATTTTAATAAACAAAAATCACTATGTGATATAGGAACGGGTGCAGGTTTCCCAGGCATTGTGTTAAAAATCTTGTTTCCACATTTAAAAGTTGTATTAATTGATAGTTTAGCGAAAAGAATAACATTTTTGAATGAAGTAATTGAAGAACTAGATTTAAAAGATATTGAGGTCATACACGTTCGTGCTGAAGATTATGCAAGAAAAAATAATAAAAAATTTGATGTTGTAGTATCGAGAGCTGTTGCAAAATTAAATATTTTAAACGAATTATGTTTACCTCTTGTCAAAATAGGTGGTTGCTTTATTAGCATGAAAGGTTATGCTGATGAAGAGTTAAAAAATATAGATAAAAATTTAGCAGAATTAAATAGTGAAATACTGGAAATAAAGAGATTTTTACTTCCTCTTGAAGAAAGTCAACGAACCTTAATAAAAATAAAAAAGATTAACTCAATTAATAAAAAATACCCTCGCGAATTTAAAGAAATTAAAAAAAAACCATTGTAAAAATGGTTTTTTAATAGTATCATATATGTAGTGTAGAATATGGAGGGGTCCAAAATGAACAATAATATGGAAAAGGAAATATTTGATATATATTTATATGATATTATTCCAAATCGTTTTCAACCACGTTTACAATTTGATGAAAAGTCTTTAAACGAATTAGCTGATTCAATTAAGCAACATGGCATTATTCAACCTCTAGTTGTAAGAAAATTAGGAGATAAATATGAAATTATTGCTGGAGAACGTCGTTTTAAGGCTGCTCAAATAGCAGGTTTGCAAAAGGTCCCTGCAGTTATTATGAATTTAGATGATAAACAAAGTGCAGAAGTAGCCGTTATTGAAAACATCCAAAGAAAGGACTTAACAGCATTAGAGGAAGCAGAATCTTATAAAAAGTTATTAGATAAAGGATATTTAACTCAAGAACAATTAGCTAACCGTATGGGCAAAACACAATCAACTGTTTCTAATAAATTAAGATTGCTTGGGTTGGATGAAGAAGTTAAAATGGCTTTATTAAACGAAAAAATATCTGAAAGACATGCTAGAAGTTTATTAACTCTGAAGACACCAGAAGAGCAAAAACAAATGTTAAATAATATAATAAATAATAAATTAACAGTAAAACAAACAGATGAAATTATTAAAGCTGGTACAAACGAAAAAATAGAAACGTTAGATTTCTCATCTGTTCCTAGTTCGTTACCACCAACACCAGAGTCTGACAATTCTTTTGCATCAGAAGAACCGGTTGTTGAGGAGCCTATAAAAGAAGTTCCTATGTCATCCAAAGAAACGGTACCAATGCCAACAATTCCTTTTGTTGATTCGACTCATGAAACAATAATTGATCCAATATCAAACATTGATATTAATCAAATAAAAGAAATGGCAACTGATATAAATCAAGAAGATCAGCCAGCTGACGTAAATGCCTTATTAGGTATTAAACCAGCCACGGTTGTTATCCAACCAGTTGCTCCTGTATCTGATGTTCAACAAAGAAGATTTATAACCTCTTTAGAAGATGAAGAGGCAAATATGAATATGAGTGAACCTAATACTAATGTTTCAAGTAACGTCCAACCTAATTTATCTCCTTTTGTTCAAGAAACTCAAAGTGAAGCTATGCCACAAACATATACAGATAGCCTAGTTCAAGAGTTTCGTCAAAGTAATAACCCTCAACAAGATTCTAAAAAGATAGTTGAAGGGGACTTAAGAAGCGCAATAAATAGTGTTAGAGAAGCCACACAACTACTTGAACAAAATAAATTTAAAGTTGATGTAGAAGAATTTGATTTTGAAAACATATATCAAATTATAATTAAGATAAATAAATAAGGATTTTTATTTTACTAAAGGTTCAGTACCTTTCAAGTAATATAAAATTCTTTTTTTCTTGCTTTTTTCATTTGCAATAGTACCATCAATAGGATTAACAAGTACACCAATAACATTTTCTGGCATTTCATACCATGAAACCTCTTTATCCTTCACGTATGTTTCTGAAACATCAGCCCATAATTTTTTAGCATATGTTGATTCGCCAGTGTCTAATTTTTGATTGTTATCATAACCAGTCCAAACTCCAACTAAAAGATTTTTATTATATCCTACAGCCCAACCGTCGTAATCTGTTGTTCCAGTCTTTACAGCCCATTTATTTGCTATTCTAGGGGCAATATTAAGACAAGTTGGAGAGTTATAATCAATCATATTATAATCATAGGTCGTAGTTAGTAAATCATTTAAGATATAAGTTATATTTTTATCTAAAACAGGCTCAGCATTATTTTTATGTTTAAAAAGAACGCTCCCTTTTGAATCGACAATTTTATTAATTAAATATAAGTCGTTTTTTATTCCTTCATTTGCAAAAGTATTATAACCTGTCAAATAATCAATAATGTTTATTTCGCCGGTGCCTAATGGTAAAGAAGGCAATATATTTAATTCTTCTTTAACACCGACTCTTTTCATTGTTTCAACCAGAACGTCTTCTCCTAAAAAAAGATGTGTTTTCACGGCATATATATTATCTGAATATGAAAGAGCAGCAGCCATGGCAATTTGCTGAAAAGGGTAAAGTTTAGCATAGTTTTGCGGAGTATAATCTTTGTTCTCACTAAATGTAAATGTCGTTGGTTCACTTAAAAATGTCGTTGATGCTGTAAATCCATTTTCTAAAGCTGCATAATATAAAAATGGTTTCATAGTAGAACCGACTTGCCTTTTAGATTGTGTGGCTCTATTGAATTGTGATTTTTGATAATCCCTTCCTCCAGTTAAGGCTATTATTTTACCTGTTGTAGGTTCAACCATAACTGATGCTACTTGTATATCTTGATTATCTTTTAAGTTGTTATTAACAGAATTTTCTAAAATTATTTGTGCATTTATATCTAAATTAGTATAAATTTTAAGACCTTTTGTTTCAATTAAAGATTCAGGTATATATTTTAAATCCCTTAATTCTTTCATAACGGCATCCTGGTAATACATAAGGGTAGCTAAATTATATTTTTCTTTTTTTCCTATATATGTAAGTTTTGTATTAAAGGCTTCATTCTTTTCATCTTCATTTATATAATTATTATTCACCATGCTAGTTAAAATGACATATTGTCTTTTTTTAGCTTCTAATTCATCATTTAAAGGCGAAAAATTATTTGGAGATTTTGGTATTCCAGCTAGCATAGAGGCTTCAGATAATGTTAAAAATTTAGCACTTTTATCAAAATAATACTTTGAAGCATTTTCAATTCCTAAGACACCATTACCATAATTTATAGTATTTAAATAACCCTCTAATATTTCTTCTTTTGAATAATTAATTTCCATTTTGATTGTTAACCAAGCTTCTTCAATCTTTCTTTCCCAGTTTTTATCGAAATCAAGATATAAATTTTTAGCATATTGCTGAGTAATTGTAGAAGCACCCTGAACATATTTTTTAGCTTTAATATTCTCGTATGCAGATTTTATTATTCTAAAGTAGTCAAAACCTTTATGATGAAAAAAATTTTTATCTTCAACAGAAACTGTGGCATTTATTATGTACTCTGACATTTCGTTTAGGGAAATCCATTCGTTTTTTCCATTTCCTTGAAAAAATAAATTTCCATCTTTATCGTATAGAAAAACACTGTTAGCATTTTTAATGTCTATTTTAGGTGTTATTTTAGCATAAAAAAACAATCCGAAATTTCCAAATATAAAACCAAAAACACAAATTAAAGAAAATAGTAATAAAAGCTTTATTTTTTTCATTGATTCACCTAAATTCTATCTTTATTATGGTAAAATTATAAAAAAATATAAGTTAAATACTGTAATTATAATCACAAAAAGACTTCTAAGAGATTAAAACAGTTTTGTTTCTTTTTTTGTATAGGTATGGTATAATTGCAACGGGCAAAAAAAAGGTGATTTATGGATAAAAAAAATATTAAAATTAAAGTTATTGAGCATTCTAATTGTGATTGTGAAACTTTAACAAATGTAATAGGTGAAATTAGTAAGAATCAAAGAGATTTACGTTATGAAGAAGAAAATGTTTCAGTTAAAATTTTTATCAATGAAGAAATAGTAATAAAAAAAACTCATTCTGATTATGATCTAACACTTATATTTAATGAAAATAAAAAGACTTCTTCGCTATATAAAATAAAGAGTCCTGAAATTAATTTTAATGTAGAAGTTGATACTATATTTTTAGAAAAATCTAAAAGAGGTTTTATAATTAAATATAATTTAACAATAAATAAAGAATATGCTGGTTTGTTCGAAATATATTTAAGATGGGAATAACAAGTAACTATAAAATTAAATTAAGCATATTATAATTTAATTTAAATCAATAAAAATGAAAGTATTGAAATAAATTTTATATATTGTATTGCAAAAGATATAGTTATATATTATAATCACGAAAAGATTTTAATTGTTGTAATTATTTTTTATAAAGTAATTATTAGTTGAAATCATAATAAAAACGTCTTCAAAGTGACGTTTAAATACAAATGGATGTGGAGGATCTAAAATGGATGTTCGAAAAATTGGAAAGGATGAATTAGAGTTGTTATCTTTTAACGATATTGCTTATCACATTATCAAAACTGATAAAGAATCTAAAACAACCCCTATTTTATTTAAAGAAATTTGTACACTTTTAGAAATGAGCGATAATGAATATGAGGCTCTAATAGCTGATTTTTTCACTTCATTAACAACAGACAAACGTTTTCTATTAGTGAACAGTACTAATTGGGATTTAAAGCAAAATCACTCTCTAAATATAATTATTGATGAAAGTGAAGATGAATATGATGATAGTTATGAAGTATTAGATAATAATGATGATGATGATTCTGTTGATAAAGAAGAAAAATATGATTTAGATGAAGATGGAATAGATGATTTAGGCGACGAGGATTCTGTAGATGATGATGATGCAGATGATTTAGATGATCTTAGTGATTTGAAAATTATTGATGAGGATCAAGAATTAGAAGAATAAATCCTTATTGGAAGGTGATATTGTGATCGAGAGGCTAGAAGATATACTTAAAAGGTATAATGAATTAAATGAACTATTAATGAGTGAAGAAGTAATAAGAGATATTAAGCAAGCAACTATAATATCAAAAGAAAAAGTTGCTATGGATGATATTATATTGTTATATGAAGAATATAAGAAAATATCAAATCAGATAAAAGATAATAAAGAACTTATTAATGATGAAGAACTTGGCGAAATAGCTAGAGAAGAATTAAATGAATTAGAAATAAAAAAAGAAAATACAGAAGAAAAAATTGAGTTTATGTTAGTTCCAAAAGATGAAAATGATAATAAAAATGTTATTGTTGAGATAAGAGGAGCTGCAGGCGGTAGTGAAGCAAATATCTTTGCTGGTGATCTTTTTGAAATGTATTCAAGATATGCTATTAATATTGGGTTTAAAACTGAAGTAATGGATAGTACACAAGGAGAAGCTGGTGGTTTTACGTTTATACAATTTATGATCAAGGGTAAAGGAGCATATTCAAAATTAAAATATGAGAATGGTGCTCATCGTGTTCAGAGAGTTCCTGCAACAGAGACACAAGGTCGTGTACATACATCGACAGCTACGGTTATAGTTATGCCAGAGCAAGAGGATCTTGATATAGAAGTTAAAGAATCAGATTTAAGAATTGATGTGTATCGCAGTACAGGTGCTGGTGGTCAAGGGGTAAATACTACGGATAGTGCAGTAAGAATTACTCATATTCCTACAGGAATAGTTGCTACTTGCCAAAATGAACGTAGTCAAATTAAAAACAAGGAAAAAGCCCTAAAAATTTTAAAAATGAAAATCAATGATGAAACTATTAGAAAACAGGAAAAAGAACTTGGTGCTGAAAGACGTTCTAAAATAGGTACTGGCGATCGTTCTGAAAAAATAAGAACATATAATTATCCGCAAAACAGAGTTACGGATCATCGAATTAATTTAACTATTATGCAATTAGATCGTATAATGTTAGGTAAATTAGACGAAATAATTGAACCTTTAATAACAGAGGATTTAAAAAGAAAGCTTGCTGGTAAATAATGAAATATCAGGAGTTAATTGATAGAGTAAAAAACGAATATGATTTGGATTCTAAATCAATTGAGTATATATTAGAATATTACTTTAATATAAAAGGAGAATTAGAATACGCTTCAATAGATAATGAAGTATTCAATATTTTAATAAATAAAGTTAAAAGATTAAAAGCTGGCGAACCTATTCAATATGTCGTTGGTAATGTTGATTTTTATGGAAATAAATTTACTGTTGATAAAAGGGTGTTGATTCCTAGATTTGAGACAGAGGAATTAGTACATTATACGAAAGAATATATAAACAAATATTTTAAAGAAAATATATCGTTAATTGACGTAGGTACAGGCTCTGGGGCAATAGGTTTAACTTTAAAGAAAGAAATTCCATCTTTAAATGTAACCTTAGTTGATATTTCAACAGAGGCATTAGAAATGTCTTCTATTAATGCAAAGAATCTCGGTTTAAAAGTGAATATATATAAGTCTGACATGTTAAAAGAGACAATTAAAAGAAAAGAAAAGTATGATGTTTTAATTAGTAATCCCCCTTATTTAACTAAAATCGAAGAAATAATGGATATTGTAAAGAAAAATGAGCCTTCAATCGCTTTATATGGTGGTAATGATGGCTTAAAATATTATAGATTGTTATTCAGAGATGCTAAATTAATTTTAAAAGATAAAGCTTTAATAGCATTAGAAATAGGTGCAACCCAGGCAGATGATATTATAAAACTTGCAAACAAGTATTTTGAGGGATGCCCTTATGAAATTAAAAAAGATCTTGAGGGAAGAGACAGAATGTTTTTTCTTTTTTATAATTTAGGTGATTAATATAATAATAATTCGTTCAATATAAAATAGAAGGGACGGATTATTAATGAAAAAGATATTAGTAGGTTGTTTGCTTATAACTTTATTTATTATGTTAAAAGAAATATCTTTTAGTAATAATATAATTCCAGATGAGGCTATCAGACTTAGAGTTCTTGCTAATAGTAATTCTGAATATGACCAAAAAATTAAAAGTAAAGTCAGTGATGAATTACAAGGAAACATGTATTCATTGCTAGAAAATACTAATAATATTTATGAGGCTAGAAATATTATTAAAAGTAATATTGATAATTTAGATCTTGCAATAGGTAACGTTTTAGCTAAAGAAAAAAACGATATTGCTTACGAAATAGATTTTGGTGAGCATTATTTCCCAAACAAGGTTTATAAAGGTATTACTTATAATGAAGGGTATTATGAATCCTTACTAGTAAAATTAGGCGAAGGTAAAGGAGATAATTGGTGGTGTGTATTGTTTCCACCGCTTTGTTTACTTGAAGCTGAAGAATCTACAGAGGTTGAATATAAGTTTTTTGTTCAAGAATTAATAGATAAATATTTTTAATAATATTTATCTATTTTTTTAATAGTATTAACTATGGAGGATCTATGGAAATATTATCTATTTTGATGATAGGTGTAGGTTTAAGTATGGATGCTTTTTCTTTATCTTTAGGTTATGGTGTTCTAAGCCTTAAGAAAACAAACCAAAGAATAGTAGCCTTGACAGTAGGGCTTTTTCATTTTTTTATGCCTCTATTAGGTATGTCTTTTGGTGATATCATAGAACATTTATTTTTAATAGATTTAAGATATATTGTTTTCACAATTTTTATGATTTTAGGGATTGAAATGGCTTATAGTACTATAGAGAAAGATAAAGGTTTTGTTTTTTTAAATGGGATAATAGGTTTAATTTTATTTTCTTTTACTGTTAGTATCGATAGTTTTTCTGCTGGTGTAGGAATAAAATTTATAAGTAATAAATATTTATTATGTTGTTTTGTATTTTCCTTAACTAGTGCAATCTTTACATATTTAGGATTAAAAATAGGTGCTTTAATAGGGAAAAAACATGAAGACACTTCTAAATTGATAGGTGCTTTAATATTTGTTGTTTTTTCATTATATTATTTATTTAAATGATATCTAGATATTGTAAAGCGCCAGTAATATTATGTTAAAGGTTTGACTAAAGATTAAAAAAATAATACTATATTAATAGGTGATGATATGTTAAATAACACAAGTGAAATATTGAGTAATGCTAAAAAGAACTTTTATGCTGTTCCTCAATTTAATATTAATAATTTAGAATGGACAAAATATATATTAGAGGTTTGTGAAGAGTGCAAAAGTCCACTTATTTTAGGGGTAAGTGAAGGCGCTTCTAAATATATGGGTGGTTATAAAACCGTTTATAACATTGTAACTGGTTTGTTAAAGGATTCAAATATTACTATTCCAGTAGTTCTACATTTAGATCATGGCAGTACTATTGAATGTTGTAAGAAGGCTATAGATGCTGGTTTTACTTCAGTTATGATAGATAGTTCTTCTTATTCATTAGAAAAAAACATTGATATGACTAAAGAGGTTGTTGCTTATGCTCATCAGAGAAATGTTACAGTTGAAGCTGAAGTAGGGCATATAGGCGGTACAGAAGAAAATATAAATTGCGAAATTGCATATGCAAAATTAGACGATTGTATAAAATTTGTTAAAGAAACAAATATTGATTTATTTGCTCCTGCTCTTGGTAGTGTTCATGGAATATATAAAGGAGAACCTAATATTGATTTAGAGAGAATGATGTTGATAAAGGATGCTGTTGAAATTCCATTAGTATTACATGGTGGGACAGGGATACCAGAAAATATAATAGTTAAATCCATAGCTTCTGGCATATGTAAAATCAACATAAATACCGAACTACAAATTGCTTGGTCAAATGCTGTACGTAAATTTTTAATTGATAATCCCGAAGTGTTTGATCCTAGAAAAATTATTGGTTCAGGAAGCGAAGCTTTAAAAACAGCAGCTAGAGAAAAAATAAGAATATTTAACAGTGGTAATAGGGTTTGATTAGGCACATTTATAAAATGAAGTAATAATATAATATGAAAGTGTTTTTGGAGGTATATATGCAAAACATTATAATTGAAGGTAATCAAACATTAAGTGGAACCGTTAAAATAAGTGGAGCTAAAAATAGTGCAGTTGCTTTAATTCCCGCAGCTATTTTATGTGATGAAGTAGTAACGATTGCTAATGTTCCTGATATAACTGATCGTGATGCTTTAAATGAAATTTTGACATATCTAGGAGCGAAAGTTAAAATAGAAGGTGAAACCATGACAATAGATTCTTCAGCAATTGAAAATAAAGAGATACCCGAATCTATTTCAAAAAAGTTAAGAGCTTCTTATTATTTTATGGGAGCACTTCTTGGTAAATATAAAAACGTAAAAATGTATTTTCCTGGTGGATGTAATATAGGCTTAAGACCAATTAATTTACATTTGAAAGGCTTCGAATCTTTAGGCGCAACAGTTGAAGAGGAAGATAATCAATATACTATAAAAGCAGACGAATTAGTTGGAAACCGTATATATCTTGATATAGCAAGTGTTGGGGCAACAATTAATATAATGCTTGCAGCAGTCAAAGCTAAAGGAACGACAGTTATTGAAAATGCTGCAAAAGAACCAGAAATTGTTAATGTAGCAATATTTTTAAACAACATGGGAGCCAGAATATTAGGTGCTGGTACAAGTGAAATTAAAATAGTGGGTGTTGATAAATTATCAAGTTGCTATCACGAGGTTATTCCTGATCGTATAGAAGCAGGTACTTACATGATTGTAGCTTCTTTAATGGGTGAAAAGGTAAGAATAGATAATGTTATACCAGAGCATCTAGATGCTTTAACCTCTAAATTAAAAGAAATAGGAATAAATATAGAAACAGGAAGCGATTACTTCATAATCAGTAGGAATAAAAATTTAAAAAGCGTTAACATCAAAACACAGGGATATCCTGGATTCCCTACCGATTTACAACAACCTATAACAGCTTTATTGACTCAGTGTAGCGGAACTTCAACAATAGAAGAAACAATTTATGAAAATAGATTCCAAAACCTTGAATATTTAGAGGAAATGGGTGCAACAATAAAAATAAGTGGAAATAATGCTTATATTGAGGGACCAACAAAATTAGAGGGTTGCGAAGTGATTGCTACCGATTTAAGAGCAGGAGCGTGCCTTGTTTTAGCAGCATTAGCCTCAAATGGCAAAACGACAATAAATAATATTGAACATATATTAAGAGGATATGAGAATATAGTGGATAAACTTACTAATTTAGGTGCTAAAATAGAGATTGTCTAATATAATTAAATAGAGGTAATGCTCTATTTTTTTAGGGGGATTGTGATTATGAAAAAATTTATTATTATGGTATTATTTGTAGGGTTGCCTATATTAATATATCTAATGACCATTGATAATAAAATATATTATGTTGCATTAGGAGACTCTTTAGCGGCTGGCCAGAATTCCTATGGTAAAATTGCATACGGATATGCAGATTATATTGCGGATGATTTAAGAACTAAAAACAAATTAGAACTTTATACTAAAGATTTTGCTGTTAGTGGGCATAGAACAACTGATTTGATAAATGACATAAATAATAATAAAAAAGCATTAATTAACGAAGAACGAATAACAATAAAACAAGCTTTAACAAAGGCAGACTTAGTTACAATCTCTATCGGAGCAAATGATTTGTTTTACAAAATGGGTTTAACTGGGTTTGATATAACATATTATAATGAGACAGACTTAAAAAAATATGTTGATGAGATCATTTTGGATATAGAGAAACTAATAGTTTTAACTAAGAAATATTGTAAAGAGGACATAATATTAATAGGTTATTATAATCCTCTTTGGAGTATGAAAAAAAGCTATGCTGCAGATTTAGAGGCTACATTTATATACGCTAATGAAAAAATGTTAGAAATAACCAAAAAGCATGATATCTATTATGTAGATATTCACAAAACATTTAATCAAGGCAGTGATTTGTTGCCAAATCCTCTAGATATACATCCTTCTAGTGCTGGATATGTTGCTATAGGAAAAAAAATAATGGATATAATTAATACCAAAATTTTGAACAGTAATTAATTTTGATGTAAATATATAATTTTACTTGTCAAAGTTAATAACACTTGATATAATATAGTGGATTTAAAAATTTATGATTATTTATCGTGCTGAGAGGAGTAATAATATGAAAAATAAACAAATTTATAAAGAAGTAACAGCAACATGTAGCTGTGGTGCTACCTTCAAAACAATGTCAACTGATGATATCCATGTTGAAGTCTGTTCTGAATGTCATCCTTTTTATACAGGAACACAAACAAGAACATCAAAAGCTGGTCGTGTTGAAAAGTTTAATCAAAAATATGGTTTTAGCAAATAAAAAACAAATTTATTTGTTTTTTTATGGGGGTGTACTGATTTTGAAAATAACAATGTTTGGATTTAAAAGCAATGTTTTTTATCAATTAGATAAAAGACAAGAAAGATTGTATGAAAGATATTTTTTGAGAGCTACCAAACAGAAACTTGAGGCAAAAAAGAAGGAATTAAAGGAGATTAATCCCCAAACTAAAGGAAAAACAAATATAAAAGCTTAAATTATTGAGCTTTTTTTGTTATAATATGTTTGCAGGAAACAAGGAGATGGAAGTATGAATGATACTATTGCTGTTATTTCTACATCGTTGGGTGTAGGGGCTATATCAATAATCAGAGTTAGTGGAGCTGATTCTATAAAAGCAGTTAATAATATTTTTAAGAAAACCGATTTAACGTTAGTTCAAAGTCATACAATTCATTATGGACACATATATGATGGTGAGGAAATAATTGATGAAGTTTTAGTTTCAGTTATGCGTTCGCCTAAAACTTTCACTATGGAAGATATAGTGGAAATTAATTGCCATGGTGGTATTAATACAACAAATAAAGTCTTAGCTTTAATTCTTTCAAATGGGGCACGCTTAGCTGAACCTGGTGAATTTAGCAAAAGAGCTTTTTTGAATGGCAGAATAGATTTGGTTGAAGCTGAAGGTATAATGGATTTAATTAATGCTAAAACAGATGTAATGCGTAAATTAGCTCTTAATCAAGTGGGCGGTAACGTCTCAAAATTAATAGGAAACTTAAGAAATGAAATAAGGGATATTCTAATCAATATAGATGTTAATATAGATTATCCTGAATATGAAGATATATTGGTAATAACTAAAGAAATGATTGCTACAAATATTAAAAAAATAAAAAGTCAGACACTACATATTTTGCGCGAATCTGAAAACAGTAAGATCATTAAAGAAGGTATAAAGACAGTTATCATTGGAAGACCCAATGTTGGCAAAAGTAGTGTGTTAAACCGTTTAATAGATGAAGATAAGGCTATAGTAACAAATATTCCTGGAACAACTCGTGATATAGTTGAGGGGAGTGTTAATATAGATGGTATTATTTTAAATGTTATAGATACTGCAGGCATTAGAGAAACAACTGATTTTGTGGAGCAATTGGGGGTCAACAAAAGTATTAATATGATAGATGATTCAAATTTAGTAATTCTTGTTTTAAATAATAATGAAAGTATAGCAAAAGAAGATTTAGAATTGCTTAGAAAAATAAAACATAATAAAAGAATTATTTTTATAAACAAAGATGATTTGGAAACGAATATTAAAGAAGAATTATTAAAAGACGAAACAATTGTATACGGTAATACCATTTCTGATAATGGGTTAAACGCATTAACAGAAAAAATTAAAGAGTTGTTCAACATAGATCAAATTGCTACAAATGATTACACCTATTTATCTAACGCAAGGCAAATTGGTATTTTAGCTTCAGTACTTGAATTGATAAAAGATATAGAGGAATCTTTAAAAAATGAAATACCAATCGATATTATAGCAATCGATATTAAGAAAATATGGGAGTTATTAGGCGAAATAATAGGTGAAAACTATAACGAGGAGTTAATCGATGAACTATTTAAACAATTTTGTTTAGGAAAATAGTAGTCTTTTTTAAAAAGCGCTCTTAAATGCGCTTTTTGTGTTGTTTCGGGAGGTGAACCAATAGCATTTACTACCTATTTGTGGTACAATATATATGTGGGAAAATGGAGTATATTTTGATGCGCAAAGGTGATTGTATGAGTATAAAATTGATTGATTATGATTATAAAGAAACTTAAATTGAAACATTTTCGTAATTATGAAGAATTAGATATTGATTTTAATAAAAAAATCAATGTTTTTATCGGAAATAATGCTCAAGGTAAAACAAATATTATTGAGGCTATTTATGTCTTGGCAATTACAAAATCACATCGTACCCATTTAGATGCAAACTTAATTAAAAAAGAGTGTAAGTCTAGCAAAATAAAAGGTTTGATAAAAAAGAATGATCAAACCGATGATAGTGAGCTTGAAATATTATTTAACAACAAAGGTAAAAAAGTCAGTATAAATAAAAAGCCAATTAGAAAAATAAGCGATTATATATCGTATTTCAATGTTATAATCTTTCATCCAGATGATTTAGATATATTAAAAGGGTCACCAAGTGAGAGAAGAAAATTTCTTAATGTTGAAATAGGGCAGTTAGATAATTGTTATTTTCTCGTTTTAAATAATTATAATTCTATTTTAAAAAATAGGAATGAATATTTAAAAAACATAAATATTGATAATTATGATGAAGCTTATTTGGAGATTTTAACCAATCAGTTAGTGGATAATGCTGTAAAAATTTATTTTTATAGAAGTAAATTCATAAATGATATAAATCAGGCAATGTCCGCTGTAAACACAAAAATAAAAGGCTTAGATAGCATTGAATTAAAGTATGAAACATCTGTTCCTATTAGTGAAGAAATAGAAATCAGACAAAGCCTTTTAAATAAATACCGAACTAATCTACAAAGAGAAATATTTATGTCTCAAACAATGGCAGGCCCACACCGAGATGACTTTATATTTTTAGCTAATGGCAGGAATATAAAAGAATTTGGGTCCCAAGGACAACAGAGGATGTCTGTGTTGTGTCTAAAACTTGCTGAAATAGAGCTTTTTAAATCAAAGAAGGGTGAATACCCCGTTTTATTGTTAGATGATGTTTTTAGTGAATTAGATGAGGCTAAACGCCATAGTATTATCAGATATCTTAATAAAAAAATGCAAATAATGATCACAACAACTGATATAACTAACATAGATAAAATAATTTTAAGAAGCGCCAGTATCTTTTCAGTAGATGATGCGGTGATTATTCAAAAAAAATAATAGAGGTGATATAAATGAAAAAAAACAACACACACTACGATTCGTCAGACATTCAGGTATTAGAAGGGCTTGAGGCAGTTAGAAAGAGACCAGGAATGTATATTGGCTCGACTGGAAGTAGAGGTTTGCATCATTTAGTATGGGAAATAGTGGACAATGCAGTAGATGAAGCTTTAGCGGGTTATTGTGACGATATTGAAATAATACTTGAAAAAAACAGTGCTATTACAATTAAAGATGATGGTAGAGGAATTCCCACAGGAGTTCACCCAAAAACGGGCTTGTCTACTGTTGAAACTATATTTACCGTTTTGCATGCAGGTGGAAAATTTGGTGGCGGTGGATATAAGGTATCCGGAGGCTTACATGGCGTTGGTGCTTCAGTAGTTAATGCTTTAAGTTCTTACTTAGAGGTTAAAATATATAAAGATGGAAAGGTATATTTTCAACGTTTTGAAAATGGTGGAAAATCTGTCAAACCACTTGAGATAATTGGCGAATGTGCTATTGACAGAACTGGAACGACGGTATCTTTTAAGGCGGATGACACGATTTTTAATGAAACAGTGGAATATGATTATGATATTTTAAGAACGAGAATTCGCGAGTTGGCCTTTTTAAATAAAGGATTAAAATTTATACTTATTGATGACCGTGAAGTAAATAAAAAAGAAGAGTTTATGTATGAGGGTGGTATTACAGAATATGTTCGTATGTTAAATAAGAACAAAATTCCAGTCCATGAGCAAATTATATATTTTGAAGGAGAAGAGGATGGGATATCATTAGAAATTGCCTTACAATATAATGATGGATATGTTCCAAACGCCTATTCATTCGTAAATAATATAAATACATACGAAGGTGGAACTCATGACGAGGGTATAAAGAGAGCATTAACTAGAATAATTAATAATTATGGTAAAAACAACAATATTATAAAAGCTAATGATGATCCTTTGACTGGAGACGATGTAAGAGAAGGATTAACGATGATTATTTCTATTAAGCATCCAGATCCTCAGTTTGAGGGTCAAACAAAAACAAAACTAGGTAATGTAGAGGTAAGAAAGATTGCAGACAACCTTTTTGCAGAGGGCTTTGAACGTTTCTTATTAGAAAACCCAGAGGATGCTAAAAAAATAATGGATAAAACATTGACGGCAGCAAGAGCAAGATTAGCTGCAAAGAAGGCTAGAGAACTAACAAGAAGAAAATCAGGTCTTGAAATGAGTGGATTGTTTGGAAAACTTACTGATTGTTCCTCAAAAGATGCTACTATTTCAGAAATGTTTATTGTAGAAGGTGATTCTGCTGGTGGTAGTGCAAAAGGAGGACGTGATGCTAAGACGCAGGCCGTTTTACCATTACGTGGGAAGATTCTGAATGTTGAGAAAGCTCGTTTAGATAGAGTTTTTGCTAATGAAGAAATCAGATCAATGATAACTGCTATTGGTACAGGAATTGGTGAGGAATTTGATATCTCAAAGTTACGTTATCATAAAATAATAATAATGACCGATGCTGATGTTGATGGTGCACATATTAGGACACTTCTTTTAACTTTCTTTTATAGGTTTTTCAAACCGTTAATTGAAAACGGGCATATTTATATTGCTCAACCGCCACTTTATAAAGTTACTTATGGTAAGGTGAAGAAAAATATTTTAAATGATAAAGAGTTAGAGGAATATTTAGCAACAATTCCTGAAAACGCTAAGAAAGATATATCCAGATACAAAGGTCTTGGTGAAATGGACGCTTCAGAACTATGTGAAACAACTATGGATATAAATAATAGAGAACTTTTAAAAGTAAATATAGAAGATGCTATAAGAGCTGATCAAGTATTTAGTGTTTTAATGGGAGAAGAAGTTGAACCAAGAAGGAATTTTATCGAAGAGAATGCTCTTTTTGTTAAAAATCTTGATGTATAGGTAGGTGAATTGTATGAAGGATAAATTAGTTGATGTAAATATTTCAAACGAAATGGAAACGTCGTTTTTAGATTATTCAATGAGCGTAATAGTTGCACGTGCTTTGCCAGATGTGAGAGACGGATTAAAGCCGGTTCATAGAAGAATTATATATGGTATGCAAGAATTAGGGGTTTCTGGAGATAAACCACATAAGAAATCAGCTCGTATTGTTGGTGATGTTATGGGGAAATATCACCCACATGGTGATTCGAGTATATATGACGCAATGGTACGTATGGCTCAGGATTTTTCATATCGCTATCCTTTAGTAGATGGACACGGAAACTTTGGATCACTGGATGGTGATGGAGCAGCAGCTTCGCGTTACACAGAAGCTAGAATGTCTAAAATAACTGCTGAAATGATAAGGGATATTAATAAAAACACTGTAGATTTTATGGATAATTATACAGGTGAGGAAAAAGAACCGACTGTTTTGCCCAGTAGATTTCCAAACCTCTTAGTTAATGGTTCTACTGGTATTGCTGTAGGGATGGCTACAAACATTCCTCCTCATAACTTGGGTGAGGTAATTGACGGCTGTGTTGCATATATAGATAATCATGAAATTTCTAATTTTGAATTAATGAGTTATATTAAAGGACCAGATTTTCCTACTGGTGCATCTATATTAGGCAATAGTGGAATAAAGAAAGCTTATGAAACAGGCAGGGGAATAATTACGGTTAGAGGTAAGGCGTTTATTGAGGATCATAATAATCATCAAAGAATTGTTATTACAGAGATACCATATCAGATAAATAAAGCTAATTTAGTGTCTAAAATAGCTGAATTAGTTAGAGATAAAGTAATTGATGGTATATCCGATTTAAGAGATGAATCAAATTATGAAGGAATTAGAGTTGTCGTTGAATTAAAAAAAGATGCAAATGCTAACGTTATATTAAATAACTTGTACAAGAACACATCTTTACAAACAGGGTATGGAATTATTTTATTAGCTTTGGTTGATGGCCAACCAAAAGTTTTGCAATTGAAACAAATAATAGAAAAATATATTGATCATCAACGCGAGGTAATTTATAGAAGAACTAAATTTGATTTAGATAAGGCTCAAAATAGAGCTCACATACTTGAAGGTTTGAAAATAGCGTTAGATCATATTGATGAAATAATAAAAATATTAAAATCTTCTAACAATGATGAGATTGCAAAAAATACTATGATAGAAAGATTTGGATTGAGTATTATCCAAGCCGAAGCTATTCTAGAAATGAAATTGAGACGTTTAACAGGTCTTGAGAGAGAAAAAATAGAAGACGAATTAAAAGAATTGCTACAATTGATAGAAAATTTAATTGAAATTCTCGCAAGTGAGGAAAAGGTTTTAGAAATAGTTAAACAAGAGTTGATTGAAATAAAAAATAAATATAATGATGAAAGAAGAACTTTAATTGACACTGTTTCAATAGATTATATTGAAGATGAGTCTCTAATTCCTGTTGAAGATGTAATAATTACTCTTACAAATAAAGGATATATTAAGAGAATCCCAACTGATACTTACAAATTACAAAATAAAGGCGGAGTTGGAGTAAAAGGGATAACAACAAACGAAGAAGATGTTGTACAGAACTTAATTACTTTAACAACGCATGATTACATTTTATTCTTTACAAATAAAGGAAAAGTATATCGTGTTAAGGGATACGAGGTTCCAGAATTTAGTAGACAAGCCAAAGGTTTGCCTATAGTTAATCTGCTGCCTATTGAGAAAGATGAGGTTGTAAACTCTATGCTATCAATATCCATTGATGATAAAGAGAGTAATTTAATTTTTGCGACTAAATTAGGACTTGTTAAAAGAGTAGACTTAACAGAATTTGAAAATATCAGGAAGAGTGGTAAAATAGCTATAACATTAAAAGATGATGATGAGCTTATTGGTGTTAGAAAGACAAATGGATCAAGCGAAATAATGCTAGCTTCATCATCTGGAAGAATGGTAAGATTTGAAGAATCGGAAGTTAGAGTTATGGGTAGAACTGCATCTGGTGTAAAGGGAATTAATTTAGGATTGTCGTTCTGTGTAGGCGTAGAAATAGCTGAACAAGATAAGGAAGTTTTAGTTGTTACAGAAAACGGATATGGTAAAAGAACAAAAATAGAAGAGTATCGTATAACACATAGAGGAAGTAAAGGTGTTAAAACATTAAATTCTACAGAAAAGAATGGGAACATTATATCGTTTAAGATTGTTGACGAGACTGAAGATTTAATTATAATTACAGACAATGGAATGCTTATTAAAATTCCAATTAGTCAAATATCAATTATGAGTAGAGTAACGCAAGGTGTTAGATTAATAACGTTAAAAGATGAACAAAAAGTAGCAACTACGTTTAATGTTGCAAAAGAGGAAGTACCTGAAAGTGATACCGCTTCAATTGATCAAGAAACAACTGAAGACAAAGAAGAAAGCGTGGAATAACACTTTCTTTTTTATATTGTTAAATAACATGTTTCACGTGAAACGTTAGAAATACAATATATAAGATGATCAATGTTTCACGTGAAACATTGAAAGACCGTGGGTAACATTTCATTATAAAAGCAGTTATTTGATCGCTGTATGCTAACAAAATATTTCCCGGGAAATAAAATTGATAGATTTATCCACTTATAATTTGAACTTGTAATTTACACTAATATGATGTATATTAATAATGACACAACAAATATATTGGAATCAGGTCAGATTCGGAAGAAAGCAGCCTTAACAGTCCCTGTTTGTGTGTGTCGTTTTTTTGTGTGAAAATGGAGGATATATATGGAAGAAAGATTTATGAAAGTAGCCTTAAAGCAAGCCGAGATTGCCTTTTCTAAAGGTGATGTGCCAGTCGGTGCGATAATTGTTAAAGATAATAAAATTATTGCTAAAGCTTATAATAAAAAAGAAAATACAAATAACGTTACTGATCACGCTGAAATAATAGCCATTAAAAAAGCTTGTAAACGTCTTAATGATTGGCGCCTAAATGAATGTGTTATGTATGTTACCCTTGAACCTTGTTCTATGTGCATGGGGGCAATTCAACAATCAAGAATTGTTAAAGTTATATATGGTGCTAAAAACACGAACGAAATAGATTGTCAGAAGCCTACTATTTACGGAGAAGTATTGGAGAATGAGTGTGCTGAAATGTTGAGGGATTTCTTTCAAAGTAAAAGAAAATCCTGAAATTTATTTAATAATATATCATTAGATGTTATAATAAATATAGTGTTAGATGAGGTGATTATATGGCATATAAGGCATTATATAGAAAGTACAGACCTGAAAGTTTTGATTCAGTTGTAGGGCAAAAAGCTATTATAAAAACATTACAAAATATAGTTAGAGAAAATAGAATTAGTCATGCTTATCTTTTTAGCGGCCCAAGAGGCACAGGGAAGACGAGTATTGCTAAGATATTTGCAAAAGCAATAAATTGCATTAATCAAAAAGATGGAACACCTTGTGGCGAATGTGATGTATGTAAGTTAATTAAAGAAGAACAAACAAACGATATTATAGAAATAGATGCTGCTTCAAATAACGGTGTAGATGAGATTAGAGAACTTAAAAGTAAAATTAATCTTGTACCGACAACTTGTAAGTATAAAGTTTATATTATAGATGAAGTACATATGCTTTCTATTGGAGCTTTTAATGCCTTACTTAAAACGCTGGAAGAACCTCCCCGTCATGTTGTATTTATATTAGCAACTACTGAAATGCATAAATTACCTTTAACTATAATTTCTAGATGTCAAAATTTCAATTTTATAAAAATAACAGAAGATCAAATGAAAATTAGATTAGATTATATAGCATTACAAGAAAATATTATAATAGAAGAAGATGCAATATATGAAATATCAAAAGTCTCAGATGGTGGAATGCGAGATGCAATTGGATTGTTAGAACAACTTGGATCGTTCACAAATAACAACATTACGCTTAATGATGTAGAACTTTTAAGTTCATCTGTTTCACGAACGGAAATTGCAAATATAATTGCAAATATTATTGATTCCAATATTGAAGAGATGTTTAAAAAAGTGTCAGACTTTTATCAGAACGGTAAGGATTTTATAAAAATTTCTGAAGATATGATTATTTTTTTGAAGGATATACTACTATTTAAAAAGGCTGCAAATTATTTTGTTTCAAAGAGCACTTATGATATTAATAAATATAATAAATTAATAAGTAAATTTGATGCTAACACAGTATATAAATACATTAATGAAATAAACAAAACAATCAGTGATATAAAAATATCAAGTCATCCAAAAATAATATTTGAAATAAGCCTACTCAAATTAATTGATTTTAATTCAAATGTAAAGCCCGAGGAAACCAATATCAGTCATTCTAATCAAATATTATCTGAGAAAGAAAAGATAGCTGAAAATAAGGAAATAGAAAAGATAGCTGAAAATAAGGAAATAGAAAAGAACGAATTTTTACCTATAGAAGTTGAACAAAAATTTGAGGCTGAATCAAAAGTTGGTAATCAACCGTATGTAATTATTGATCAAGAGAAAGATATTAAAGATGTTATAAAAGATGAAAAAGAAACTAATGTAGAGACTGCCGATATCTTGCCTTTCATTAAAATCCCTTTATATAAAAAGATTTTAATAAATAATACTTTAGCATTAGCAAAAAAAGAATTGTTGTTTGATGTGAAAAACAAATGCGGTCAATTAAAAACCTTTTTAATTAATAAAGATTTTAAACAAGCGGCAACAACACTTCTAGATGGAAAAGTTGTTGGTGTTTCTGAAAACAATATTATATATGTTTTCCCTTATGATGTGCTGGTTGAAAAAGCGGATGCAACAATGGACGAAATTGAATTGTTGATTACTAATATAAGTGGTATAAAATATAAGATAGTCAATATTACAGAAGACGTTTGGTTGGAAGTAAGACCATATTATATAAAATTAATGAAAGAGAATAATCAAATTCCTCTTTTACCTGAGGTTGATATAAAAATGCTTAAAAAGAGTTTAAAAAATAAAAAGAAAAGTAAAGAGGTTGAAGATGCTATAAATATTTTAGGCGAGGATTTAATAGAAATTAAATGAAAGGGAGATGGAAATGAATATACAAGCAATGATGAAACAAGCACAAAAACTACAACAAGATATGTTAAAAGTAAAGGAGGAAATAAATGTAAAAATATTTCCCGGGAAATATTCTATTGTTGAAGTTGAGGTTAATGGTAAAAAAGAAGTGTTAAAAGTAACAATTGATAAATTAGCCAAATTAGAGAACGAGGATTTAGAAATGCTTCAGGATATAATCGTATTAGCAATAAATGATGCACTAAAAAAAGTGGATGTTGAAATAGAAAATAAAATGGGTAAATTTAGCTCTGGATTGTCAGGTTTGATGTAAATTATGGCATATCCAAAGAGTTTAAATAATTTAATTAGTAGTTTCAAAGATTTACCAGGTGTGGGTGAGAAAACAGCTGAACGAATGGCTTTAACAATGCTTAACTTTGAGAAGAACAAACTTGATTCATTTGCTAAAGCAATAATCAATGTTAAAGACAAAATAAAAAGGTGCTCGATATGTAACAATCTTACCGAAGATGAAATTTGCGACATTTGTTCTGATACATCTAGAGATGAAAATACAATTTGCGTAGTAGAGGATGTAAAAAATGTTATGTTGTTTGAAAAGAATGGCCTTTTTAATGGTAAGTATCATGTCCTGAACGGATTAATTTCTCCTGTTGACGGAATTGACCCTAGTGATATAAATATTCAGTCTCTATTAGATAGAGTTAAAAAGGAAAATACAAAGGAAATAATTATAGCTGTAAAACCCTCTTTAGAAGGAGAGGCTACAGCTTTATATATATCTAAAAAACTAGAGGGTAATAATGTTATAGTATCTAAAATAGCTCACGGTGTCCCTATGGGAGCTGATATGGAGTATATTGATGCAATGACTTTAGAGACCGCCTTGTTTGATCGTAAAAAAGTTTCATAAAGCTTGGCTCATCTCATATAATTAACTGAGGTGGACAAAATGATTAAGAAACTGATTTCTGTATTAAAAAGGGTTATATTAGGGGGCTTTATATTATATGGTTATAATTTGATGGCAGCCCCTCTTAATTTATTAATACCTATTAATGCATTTACATTAGGTTTAATTGGTATCTTTGGAATTTCAGCTATACCTTTTTTAGCATTAATATTAATTATAGCCTATTAAAGTGGAGGTAAAAAATGTTGGAGGATTATCATGATGGACAACCTGTCGCTTATGACATATTAAAAAAATCAATAGAAAACAAAACAATAGCTCATGCGTATTTATTTTATTCAGATAATGCTGATGTTGCTTTTGATTTTGCTCTTTGTTATGCAAAAACTCTTTTATGCCCAGATAATAAATTAAATACCAAGACTTGTGATAATTGTTCAATTTGTCATCGTATAAATAATAACAATTTTCCGGAATTAAAAATTGTTTCACCGGAAGGTTTATGGATAAAAAAAGATCAACTTTTAAATTTACAAGAGGAATTTAGAATGAAACCCTTAGAAGGGAACAAAAAAGTTTACATTATTAATAATGCAAATCAATTAAATGCTCAATCTGCTAATAGTATGCTTAAATTTTTAGAAGAACCAGAGCCAAATATAATAGCATTGTTGACGACTTCTGATATGAATGGTATTTTGCCTACTATTGTTTCAAGATGCCAACTAATTAAGGTAATGAGTAATAGTAATATAAGAAATAGTTACGATAATATTTCTAATAAGTCATTAATCAAAATAGGAGAACTTTATTATAAGAATGAATCAGACTTAAAAGATTTTTTAGAAAATGATAAAAGTGTTATAAAGTTAGATGCTGTAATCAATTTTATTAGAAAATATGAATTATTAAAATTAGACGTTTTATTAGAAGTAAAAAAGTTATGGCAAAACTATTTTATTGATAAAGAAGATTATTTATTAGCCTTTGATATAATGGTATTTTTTTATAAAGATGTTTTAAATTTCATGTATAATAGGGACTTAGAAATATTTGATTATTATAAATCAGTTATTGAAAAGGCTGTATCATTAAATAAAATTGAAGATATTATTTATAAATTACAAAAAATACTTTTAACAAAAGAAAAGATAAAGTATAATATGAACTTAAGTTTATTGATGGACAAGTTAATAATCGAGATGGAAAGTAGGTAAATTGTATGATTGATGTTGTTGGTGTGGCTTTTGAAGAAAAAGGACGTATTTATTATTTTTCTCCAGCTGGATTAAATTTAAATAAAGGTCAAAATATTATTGTTGAAACTGAACGTGGTTTACAATTTGGAACAATAGTGTTAGAAAATACAAAACTTAAAAAAGAAAACCTAAATTTACCACTTAAAAGGGTTGTTAGAACAACTACTAATGAGGATATTAATATTAATGTAAAAAATTTAAAAGATAACGTAAGAGCCTTTGAAGAATGTAGAAAATTAATTATTAAACATAAACTTGCAATGAATTTAATTGATGCTAGTTTTACTTTTGACCGCAAACAACTATTATTTCATTTTACAGCTGATGCGAGAATCGATTTTAGGGAGCTGGCAAAAGATTTAGCATCTATATATAGAACAAGAATAGAATTAAGGCAAATTGGAATTAGAGATAAAGCTAGAGCAGTAGGGGGAATAGGACCTTGTGGCAGAATGCTTTGTTGTAATAGTTTTTTGTATAACTTCGATACTGTTTCAATCAGTATGGCTAAAAATCAAAATATAGCACTCAATCCAATTAAAATAAATGGTTCATGTGGACGCCTTTTGTGTTGTTTAACATATGAAAACGATACATATCTTGAAGCAAAGAAGGATATGCCTGAAGTAGGACAAATAGTAAATATTAAAGAAGGAAAAGGTAAAGTGCTTTCAATTGATCCTTTAGCTCGTTCATATAGAGTAGATATAAATGATGTTGGTGTTGTAGTGGTGGAATTAAAATAATGGAAGTTGAAAATTATTTATTAGGTTTTAAAGATTTAAAAATAATTCAAAACACTGAATGGTTTAAATTTTCTCTTGATTCTGTTTTACTTGCTAATTTCATTACTATCCGTAGTAATGCTAAGAAAATTATTGATTTAGGAACTGGTAATGCACCAATACCTTTAATTTTATCTACTAGAACAAATACTAAAATATATGGTGTTGAGATACAGAAGGCAATATATGAATTAGCAATAAAATCTGTCTCTATTAATAATCTAAGTGATAGAATAAAAATATTAAACGAAGATGTTAAAATCATAGATACATTATTTGAAACTGATACTTTTGATGTTATTACTTCAAATCCTCCTTATTTTAAAATTAACGAGGGAAGTTTATTAAATCATAATGATTGTAAAACAATAGCTAGACATGAAGTGTTAATTGAAATAGAGGATATATTACGTGTTTCAAGAAAATTATTAAGAAATAATGGTGTTTTAGGTCTTGTTCATCGCCCTGAAAGATTACTTGAAATATTAAACAAAATGAAAGAATACAACATTATGCCCAAAAGAATTCGTTTTATTTATCCGAAAAAGAATTTTGATTGTAATATGGTATTAATAGAAGGTTCAAAAAACGGTAAAGAAGGATTAAAGATTTTGCCACCTTTATTTATTAATGATGAAAATGGTGATTATACCGACGAGGTAAAAAATATGTTTGGAGAGTGATTAAAGTGAGTCAGAAGAGTTATGATGGTACACCCACTTTGTATTTAGTTCCAACCCCTATTGGTAATTTAGAAGATATAACACTTCGTGCTATTAATGTTTTGAAAGAGGCTTATGTCATCTTTAGCGAAGATACAAGAGTGACAATTAATTTATTAAATCATTTAGAAATTAAAAAAAAGATATTATCAGCCCATGAACATAATGAAGAAATAGCTAAAGAAAAAATGCTTAAATATTTAAAAGATGGTCATTCTATAGCGATGGTAACAGATAGAGGGACTCCAATTATCAGTGATCCAGGTTTTAGATGTGCTTCATATATTATAGATAATGGTTATAATGTGGTTGGCTTGCCAGGCCCCACAGCTTTAATCCCTGCACTCATTGTATCTGGAATTGAACCGTATCCGTTTCTGTTTTATGGATTTACTAATAGCAAAAGCGGAAAAAGGAAAAAAGAATTGGAAGCTTTAAGAAAACATTTGTCTACTATAATATTTTACGAAACCCCGCATCGTTTAAATGCTACACTTGTTGATATGTTAGCCGTATTTGGTGATAGAAGAGCTGCAGTGGTTCGTGAAATATCAAAAAAGTTCGAAGAGATATATCGTGGTACTTTAAAAGAGCTTATAGATGATACATTTGATGTAAAGGGCGAAATTGTAATTGTATTAGAGGGCAATAAAGAAGAAGTTAAGTATGATTTAACGACTCTTGAACATATAGCTCGCTTGCTTGAGGACGGAATATCGGAGAAAGAGGCTATTAAAATGGTAGCAAGGATGCATAATATAAACAAAAGTGATTTATATAAAGAATATCATATAAGGAAGTGATAAAGATGAAGTTAATAGTTGGACTAGGTAATCCTGGGAAAGAATATAATAATACACGACATAATATTGGATTTATGGTAATTGACGCTTTAGCTGAGAAAAAAGATGTTACTTTAGACGTAAATAAGAATGACGCTTTGTATACGCAAACAATTATTGATGGCGAAAAGGTAATATTATTGAAGCCTCAGAGATATATAAATCTATCTGGTGAAGTAATTTCAGAATTTATCAATTATTATAAAATAGATATTGATGATATTCTAATCATAAATGATGATTTGGATATTCCTTTGGGTTCATATAAATTAAAAAGCCATGGCAGCTCAGCCGGGCATAATGGTCTTAAAAATATTGAGTCTCATTTAAAAACAGCTGAATATAAAAGACTTAAAATTGGAATATCTAATAATAAGAGCATTGATACAAAAAACTATGTTCTAGGATTCTTTTCAAAGGATGATAAAAAGATCGTTGATGAAATGTTAGACAAAGCTAGTGATATAGCACTTGATTTTATAAAAATGGATTTTTTGAGTCTTATGAATAAATACAATGGGAGTTAATTCAAGGATGTGTTAAAATGCAATTTATAAAAAAGCTCTTAAGACCTTATCAACATGGAAAAGTAGGGTTATCAGGTCTAACTGATGACCTTTTAGTCATTTATTTAAGAAAGATATATGAAGAAAATCAGCGTAATATTATTATTTTGACAAGCACATTGTTTGAGGCAAATAGGATCTATCAATCATTACAAAAGGAAATAGATAATCCTTTATTATTTCCAATGGATGACTTTCTTACAAGCGAGGCTTTAGCAATAAGTCCTGACTTGAAGGTTAGTCGTTTAGAAACAATAAATTCAATTATTATGGAAGATAAGAAGCAGATTGTAGTAACCCATTTAATGGGCTTTTTGAGGTTTTTACCTACCAAATATAATTGGAAAAATAGCATTTTAAATCTTTCCAGAGGATCTATAATTAAAAAAGATGTTTTAATCAGAAAATTGTATCAAATAGGCTACACAAACGAGACGATTGTTTCAAAAACTGGTGAAATTGGCACGCGAGGATATATTGTTGATGTTTTTCCAATCATGGAGACTAATCCAATAAGGATTGAATTCTGGGGAGATGAAATAGAATCAATTCGCTACTTTGATTTAGATTCGCAACTATCTATTGAAGAAATAAATAGTATTAATATTTATCCGTTTGATGAATTTATTTCGGATGCAGAAGATATAAAAGACAGAAAACAAAAGAATTTGCCTTTATATACTGAGGTTAGTAAAATAGGTGATTATCTTGATAATCCTGTAGTTGTTTATATTGATTATAATCAAATAAAAAATTCATATCTTTTGTTGCGTGATGAAATATTTAATTATCATAATGAGCAAGAACTAAATAATGATACTTCATATATTCATAATTTAGAAGAAATAGACTATTCTGACGAGTTATATGTAATGAATATAGATAATCTTCTCCCAACTATAAAACTCGATTATATAGATAAGTATGATGTAAAGCTTCCACAAAAATACAATAGTAATATCGAACAGGTGAATAAAGATTTATTAACATATATAGAACTTGGAAAAACAGTCATAATATGCTTGAAGGGAACTAATCAAATAAAGAATTTTTTTTCTTTTTTAAATCAATCATATATTGTAACTGATGAGGACAATGTTTTTAATAATAAAATAAATATTATAAAACGTGATGTTGGCTCAGGATATATAATTGGAAATTATGTTGTATTAAGCGAAAGGGATTTGTTTAAGAAAACAGAAAATAAAGGTATTTATAAGAGTCAGTTTAAATATGGAACAAAAATAAAAGATCTTACTAAACTTTGTATTGGGGATTATGTTGTTCATCAAATACATGGAATAGGGCAATATTGTGGTATTGAAACATTAACAAAAAATGGCGTTAAAAAAGATTATCTACAAATAATATATAAAGGGAATGATAAATTATATATTCCTGTTGAGAAGATAGATCTTATATGGAAATATTCATCAAATGAAGGATTAATGCCTATTCTTCATCAATTAGGTGGAACTGAATGGCAAAAAACAAAATTAAGAGTAAAAAAGAAGTTACATGATATAGCTGATAAATTGCTAAAAATAGCTGCCGAGCGTGAAAGTACAAAAGGTTTTGCTTTTCTGCTAGATGACGATGAGCAACTAAAATTTGAAAAGGATTTTGCATATGAGCCTACAAAGGACCAATTATTAGTGACTAAACAGATAAAGGAAGATATGGAAAAAGAGACACCAATGGATAGACTTTTATGTGGGGATGTAGGTTATGGTAAAACAGAAGTTGCTTTCAGAGCAATATTTAAATCCATACAAAACAATAAGCAAGTCGCTTTGTTGTGCCCAACTACTATTCTTTCAAATCAACATTATGAAAACTCAATAAATCGCTTCAAAAACTTTGCTGTCAATATTAAACTCTTAAACAGATTTACCACGCCAAGAGAAGTTAAAAATACTATTGATGGTCTTTTAAAAGGAACAGTTGATTTTGTTATAGGGACCCATCGCTTGTTAAGTAAGGATATAAAGTTTAAAGATTTAGGATTACTTGTTGTTGATGAGGAACAACGTTTTGGGGTTACACATAAAGAAAAAATAAAAGAATATAAATCAACGGTTGATGTTTTAACTTTATCAGCAACCCCAATTCCTAGAACTCTTCAGATATCGATGTTAGGTCTTAGAGGGTTATCATTAATTGAAACTCCTCCAATGAATAGATTCCCTATTCAAACTTATGTTTTAGAAGATAATGATCATATTATAAAAGACGCTATTTATAAAGAGCTATTGCGTGGTGGTCAAGTTTTTCTTTTGTATAATAAAGTTGCTAATATAGAAGAAAGAGCTAGTGATATTAAGAAGTTAGTACCTGATGCTAAGGTAACATATGCACATGGTCAAATGTCTAAGCAAAAGATTGAAGATAGAATGATTAAATTTATTGAAGGTGAATTTGATGTTTTAGTTTGCACAACTATAATTGAAACCGGTATTGATATTCCAAATGTAAATACATTAATTATTATTGATGCAGATCACTTTGGTCTTAGCCAACTATATCAAATTAGAGGAAGAGTTGGAAGGAGCAATAAAATTGCTTATGCTTATTTGATGTATAACAAAAACAAGGTTTTAAATGAGGCTGCAGCTAAAAGATTAAACGTTATAAAAGAATTTACAGCTTTAGGTAGTGGTTTTTCAATAGCACTTCGTGATTTATCAATTAGAGGTGCAGGTGACATATTAGGAAGTGAGCAAGCAGGCTTTATTGATAGTGTTGGGATTGAATTGTATTTAAAAATGCTTAATGAAGAAGTATCTAAAATAAAAGGTACTGCAATTGAGTTGGACAATAAAGAGGAAACAGAAGAAATGCCTTTACTTAATGTTGAAACGCATATTTCGGATGATTATGTTGAGGACGTAGAGTTAAAGGTTGAAATACATAGAAAAATAAATAAAATAGACAGTTTAGAAAGCTTAAACCAAATAAAAGAAGAGTTAGAAGATAGATTTGGTAAAATATCAGAGGCTATGCAGGTATATATGTATGAGGAATGGTTTGAAAAGATGGCTAGGGATAAAGGTATAGAAAAGGTAATTCAGACAAAGCTATCTATAGAAATTATTGTTTCTAAGGACGCGACTCAAAACATAAATGTTAACGATTTATTTGCTAAAGCTATAGCTATCTCAAATAAGTTTAGGTTCACCTATAAAGCACATCGCCTTAGAATAATTTTAGATATAAGAAAACTCGAAAAGCATTGGCTCTATTATATTACTGAACTTGTTTCAAGTATATAAAGAAAGTATATTTAGCGCTTACTCTGACATACTAAAAATGACATGAGGAAAGAGAGGTAATTTATGAAAACAACTGGTATATCAAGACGAATTGATGACTTAGGACGTATTGTCATACCAAAAGAGATTAGAAAAAATTTAAAAATAAGAGATGGGGAATTATTAGAAATCTTTATTGAAGGTGAACAAATAATTTTAACTAAACATTCACCGATGAAGAGTATAGAAGATATTGCTAAACTTTGTGTTGCTGCTATTAATGATGCAATTAATATTAGTATAATAATAACTGATAGGGATAAAGTTATAGCGGCTTCTCCTCATTTAAGTAAAAAATATCTTGATAAAGATTTGAATATTGAATTATCAGAATTAATGTTAAGACACAATCCCGTAATTGAAAGAGAACCAAAAGCTCTTAAAATAGATAATAATAATGAAGAAATAACAACTTATGTTTCATATCCAATTATAGCCGATGGTGATGTGGCTGGTTTAGTAATAATCCTAGGAGGTAACACTAAAATTAATGATAATGATAATAAAATTGCAGATATCATATCTAAAATTTTAAGTCGTAATATAACATAATAAAAGGTGATATTAATCACCTTTTGTTTTATAAAAACTTTAAATTATAAATCAATTGTTAACTTTATTTACAACAAGAGCTTTTAATGTTAAACTTTAATTATGTTTAATAGAGAGTAGGAATAGAGGTATTATCAGCTATTATTATTTTGGTAGTTATATTATTTATAACATTGCCACAAGTATCAACAATTGTTAAGAGCTCAACTAAAGTGGCTTTTGAGGTTAATACAAAAAAGTCCTTACGCAATTTAAAGATGAAAGATTGGAGGATATTACGTTTGATCCGATAGAGTTAGAGGTAACAACTCCAGCAAATTATGGCTTATTAAATGATAATTATGAAGATTTTAAACTTGTGCATGGTTGATGATAAGGTAATAATACAATAAAAAAAATTATAGGTACTATTGTTTTTGTAAAGTTGATATGATATAATTCAAGCATTGAAAAGCAATGAAGAGGAAGAGAGATAAATGTTTATTTAAGAGAGCTCTGTATGATGCAAAGAGTATAAATGTTTATTGAAGATGAACCTTTAGCTGTCCTTTAGGACCGCATATTCGCGTTATGGTTTAAGAGCATAGTTTACTATGAACTAAGGTGGTACCGCGATAATTCGTCCTTATATTTAGATATAGGGATTTTTTTATAGGAGGAAAATATGAGAAAATTTGAAAAAATTAGCTTTGAGCAATTTAAAAAAGATTTTAGTGAATTTGAAAATCTTAAAATAATGTATAAGGATTTGAAACTTCCAAAGAGGAAAACGCTAAATTCTGCTGGTTATGATTTTTCTTCACCTTTTGATTTTGTTTTACATCCAACTGAAATAATAAAAGTTAATACAGGAATTAAGGTTTCTATGGAAAATGATGATTGTTTGATGATTTTAGATAGAAGTAGTGCTGGTTTTAAATATAATATAAGAATATGCAACCAAGTAGGTTTAATAGATTCTGATTATTATAATAATCCTCAAAATGAAGGCCATATTTGTATAGCATTACAAAACGAAGGCGAAAAGGATTGGATAGTTAAAAGAGGTGAATCTTTTGCCCAAGGTTTATTTACTAAATATTTAATTGTTGATGATGAAGAACAAATAACAAATACAAGAACGGGCGGTATTGGAAGCACTAATAAGGAGGTTAATAAATGAATAAAAAATTCTATTTAACAACCGCAATCGCTTATACATCTGGCAAACCACATATCGGTAATACATATGAGATAGTGTTAGCGGACGCGATTGCAAGATATAAAAGATTACAAGGGTATGAGGTCTATTTTCAAACTGGAACAGATGAACATGGTCAAAAAATAGAGCAGAAGGCTATCGAAGCTAATATGGAGCCACAAGTATTTGTTGATAAAATAGCTGAAGAAATAAAAAGCATCTGGGATTTAATGAATACATCATATGATAAATTTGTAAGAACAACCAATCCTGTGCATAAACAAAAGGTTGCTCAGATATTTAAAAAATTATATGATCAGGGCGATATTTATTTAGATAAGTATGAAGGGTTATATTGTACACCCTGTGAATCATTTTTTACTGAATCACAGCTAATTGAAGGTAAATGCCCTGATTGTGGAAGAGCAGTATCATTAACAAGCGAAGATGCATACTTTTTCAAATTAAGTAATTATGTTGACAGGTTAGTAAAATACTATGATGAACATCCAGGTTTTATTGAACCTCTAACAAGAAAGAACGAAATAATCAACAATTTTATTAAAACGGGTTTACAAGATTTATGTGTTTCTAGAACATCTTTTAAATGGGGTGTACCCGTGTCATTTGATGACAAGCATGTTGTTTATGTATGGATTGATGCCTTAAGTAACTATATAACTTTCTTAGGATATGATATTGATGGAAATCACGATGATTTATATAATAAATTATGGCCTGCTGATCTACACATTGTTGGAAAAGACATTCTTAGGTTTCATATGATATACTGGCCTATAATATTAATTGCTTTAGGCGAGGAACCTCCTAAAAAAATTTATGCTCATTCATGGTATTTAATGGGGGACGGCAAAATGAGCAAATCAAAAGGGAATGTTGTTTATGCTGATGAATTAGTTAAATTATATGGCGTTGATGCTGTTAGATATTATTTGCTTAGTGAGATGCCTTTCGCTAATGATGGAATCATAACAGAGGATTTATTAGTTGAAAGAATTAATTCTGATTTAGCCAATACATTAGGAAATCTAGTTAATAGAACTATTGCAATGTCTAATAAATATTTTTCTGGTGAAATAAAAAGCAATCAATTTAAAGAAGATATTGATGAAGAACTAATATCACTTGCGCTTAATACAGTTAAAATAGGTGATGAGAAAATGAATTCTTTACATGTAAGCGATGCTTTAAATGCTATTATGAATTTAACAAGAAGGTGTAATAAATACATTGATGAAACAATGCCATGGATTTTAGCTAAAGATGAAGCAAAGAGTGATCGCCTTGGTACAGTTTTATATAATTTACTTGAAACAATTAGAATTATTTCAGTGCTACTTCAACCATTTATGCCTGAGACAGCTGAAAAAATATTTAAACAATTAAATACAGAAATCATAACACTGGATTCAATTCAAAACTTTGGTAATTTAGAAATTTCAAAAAAGGTAAATATAGGGGAGCCTTTGTTCATGAGAATTGATAAATAAGAAAATATGTATCTGTCAAAATTGTGTCAACGACATAATAGTACATAATAATCTATTTACTTTTGGTTTATAAGTGTGATACCATTTGCATTGTAGTGTAAGACGGCTTTTATGAGAGAAGGAGAAGGTAAAATGGCTCCCGCCACCAACAAACACAAATATTATCTAATAGTTTTTTTTGTGTTAATAATAATCTATTTAGTTGGTAGTTTATATCATGAGTTTCATTATTTAGATTTTGGATATTTGCTTGTTGTAATTGTTATTTTTGTTAGATTGCTAAATGAAAAAGAAAGAAACTAAAAATTATACTTTATATGGTATAATTTTTTTGGGTGATATATATGTTAATTGATATACATTGTCATTTAGATGAACATGAGTATAAGGATTTAGATAAACTAATGGAAGAAATATTGGATAGCGAGGTTAAAATGGTCATTGTTAGTGGTAGTGACATAAAATCCTCTAATGAAGCTATTGAACTTGCTCATAAATATGATTTTGTTTATGCAACTGTTGGTTTTCACCCTCATAATTGCATGAATCTAAAGGAACGTGATTATCAAATGTTTGATAAATGGTTAACTGATAAAAAAGTTATAGCTATTGGTGAAATAGGTCTTGACTATTATTATGATGAGGAAGTAAAAGATAAACAAATTGAAGTTTTTAAAAGACAAATAGAAATTGCAGAAGCTTATCAGAGACCTGTTATTATTCATGAACGTAACGCTAGCGAAGATATTTATGATATCTTAAAAAACTGCAATGTTAAAGGGATAATTCATTGCTTTAATGGAAGTCTAGAGAGTGCTAATAAGTTTATAGATTTAGGCTTTCTCTTAGGGATAGGGGGAATAATTACATTTAAAAAGAATAATCTTAAAGAAGTAGTTAAGGATATACCGCTAGATTATCTTGTGCTAGAAACGGATTCTCCGTATTTAACTCCGGTACCGTTTAGGGGAAAACAAAATACCCCCCTTAATTTACCTTTGGTGGCATCCGCTATGGCTTTAATAAAGGAAGTTACATATAGTGAGATAGTATCTAGAACGGCAAACAATGTAAAGCACTTGTTTGACTTTAACTAATATTTATGATAATATTTTAATAGCAAATTATAGAGGTGAAAGAATGAAAAAAGAAATTCCCCTTTTATTTAAGGTGGTATTTGGTTTATCGATATTTATGGCTTTTTATTATTTTTTACCTATAGGTTTAAGAGAAGCAACTACAGTAAACAAAAAGGTTTATAATACAGTTTCAAGAGACTTGATTAGTGAGAAGGTTATTGATACTTTCGATGGACAACTTACGGGATACGGCCCTGATTGTTATGGCTGTAGTGGAAAAACAGCATTTGGACTAAATGTACAAAACGGTAATATTTATTTTAATGATAATATTTACGGAGAAACAAGAATTATTGCAGCGGATAAAAAATATCCTTTTGGAACAATTGTAAGAATAACGGCACCGGAAGTTTATAAAACTCCAATTATAGCGGTTGTCCTTGATAGAGGCGGTAGAATTCGTGGCAATAAGTTTGACTTGTTATTTAGCAGTGAGAAGGAGACTGAATTTACAGGACTTCAAAAGAATGTTAAATATGAAGTACTAAGATACGGATGGTAAGATTGCTTTTAGCAATCTTTTTATTTAAAACGTAAAGAGATATTTATATGAATTGGTAGGTGAATGATATGCATAGAATTATTGAAAACAATAAATTTAATTTTAAAAAGAAATATGGTCAAAATTTTCTAGTGGATGAAAACATATTAAAGAAAATTGTTTTATGCTCCGATATACAAGAAAACACCTTGGTTATTGAAATAGGTGTTGGTTCAGGTAATTTAACAAAAGAAATAGCAAAAGTTGCTAAAAATGTTATTGGGTATGAAATTGATAACAATTTGGAACCTATTAATACAAAAACACTAGGAAGTCTTCCAAATGTTGAAATTATATATGATGACTTTTTAGAAAGGGATATAGCTTCTGATATTGTTAAATATGAATATGATCATTTATATGTTATTGCTAATTTACCATATTATATAACAACTCCCATCATCGCTAAACTAATATATAATAATGTGAAGATAGATAAAATGATTATTATGGTTCAAAAAGAGGTAGGGGAACGATTAAGTGCTAAACCAGATTGTAAGGAATACAACTCATTAACGATATTTATTAATTATTATTTTGAAGTTACTAAAATGTTTGATGTTAGTAAAAACGTTTTTGTCCCTAGACCGAATGTTGATAGTTCAATAATCCAATTAAACAGAAGAGGTAAAAAACCTTTCTTGAATAATGAAGAGTTATTTTTTAAATTAATAAGGGATGCCTTTCAGTTTAAACGTAAAACACTTAAAAACAATTTAAAAAATTATGATTTAACAAAAGTTGCAGAGACTCTTAAAAAATACGATTTAGATCTAACTGTAAGAGCAGAACATTTAACGATTAAACAATTTATTGATATTGCAAATAATTTATAATTGATTGTTAAGTATAAGGAAGACATAAATCTTTTGTGTATAGCATATACTTTATGGGGTGATGACATGCTTTTTAAACTAGGAGATCTAGTTACGCGAAAGTCATATAATAACGATGTTATATTTAGAGTGGATGATATTGTCGACGATAATTTTATTTTAACCGGGATTAATATGAGATTATGCGCCGATGCCAACGAGGATGATCTACAGGCATACAATTCAAATGAGAAAGTTGAAGATGATGATTTAATTGCAGAGCAATTAGGTGAATATTTTAATCTTGATCGTAGTGAATACTTTTATTTACCTGGTCGTATTCTGCATGTTGATGGTGATGAAGGATATTTAAAAAGATGTTTAAAATTTTATAAGAATGGAAATATAAATGCTTATGGAATTCATATAAAGGAAGATGATATGGCTAATAGTATAGCTAAACATCTGAACGATATAAAGCCAGATATATTAGTTATAACTGGTCATGATGCATACTATCGAAAAAGGGGTAAGAAAGACGATTTAGACTCCTATAAAAATACAAATAATTTCATAAAGACAGTTCAAGAAGCTAGAAGGTATGAAAAAGCACACGACAAATTAATAATTGTTGCTGGGGCTTGTCAATCTAATTTTGAAGCTTTAATTAAATCTGGAGCAAATTTCGCTTCTAGCCCTAAAAGAGTTAATATTCATGCTTTAGATCCAGCAATTATAGCTCTTACATTGAGTTTGTCGGATAAAAGCAAAGATATAGATCTTATTGGTATTTTAGAAAAGACAAAGTATGGGGCACTTGGTTTAGGTGGAGTTATCACCAAAGGTATGATGTACGTTGGTTATCCACGCTAGAAGGGGGAGAGATTAATGATAAAGAAAATAAAAGATAACATGGAAGAACATATTGGAGAAGAAGTTAAAATAATATTTAACGGAGGACGGAATAGGATAGAGGAATATAACGCGGTTATTACACAAATGTATGATTTTGTGTTTGTGGTTAAATTAAACAATGAGGTTAATGAATTAAAATCCTTTACTTATTCAGATGTATTGACTCAAACAGTAGAAATTTATTATAAATAAACCAGTTTTTTAGAAATATTAACAATTAAGAAACAAAAAATGACAAAATATATTAATTTTGTTGCATTTTTCTACTGAATATAGTAACATGATACTTATAGAAGTGTGTTGAGTGGGAGGAAATGTGCATGAAAATTACTTCAGTTAATGTTCGTAAAATTGAAAAAGAAAATTCACGTATGAAGGGTATTGCTTCAGTTCTGCTAGATGATAGTTTTGCTGTTCATGATATTAGAATCATTGAAGGTGATAAGGGTATCTTTATAGCTATGCCAAGCCGTAAGACGGCAACTGGTGGATATAGAGATATAGCTCATCCAATAAGCCCTGAAGTTCGCAAACAATTTGAGGATGCAATATTAGAAGAATACGAAAAAACTGTAGAATAGACTCTAGTAATAGAGTTTTTTTCATATTTAAATCATCTTATACATATATTTTCTATGAGGGAGGATATTATGGACAAGGTTGATACAATACTTACACATGCCGTTACACTTGGTGAGAGAAACAATTTAGTTATTTCAGGTGTTAAAAAAATTGATAGTTTTGATAATGAAGAATTTTTAATGGAAACGTCAATGGGCTATTTGATTATTAAAGGTGAAGGATTAGAAATAGTTAAATTAGATACATATCAAGGAAATGTTAATATAAAAGGGAAAATAAATGGTTTAAGCTATATTGAAGATCTCAAAAACAAAGAAAAAGAAGACGGAGTTTTTAATAGACTGTTTAAATAATGACGATTGAAATTCAAATACATTCCCTTTTATTTTCTCTGTTTTTCGGTTTTATATTTTCGGTTTTATTAAGAATAAATTATAAATATATATATGGGGGGTCATTTATATTTAAAATGCTTATTAGTTTAGTGTTTGTTATTGATAATGTTTTGATTTATTTTATTGGATTAAAAAAAATAAATAATGGAATAATTCATAATTATTTTTTGTTAATGATTTTGATAGGTTTTTTTATAATGGAATTAATTGTAAAGAAGATCAAGGAGAGAAAGGATAGGTTTGATTTTGCTTTTAAGAAATGATATAATCACATTATAGGTGATTATATGACTAAGAGGAAGAGTGTTTCAAAAAAGGTTTCAAAAAAGACGAAAAGAAGATTATCTTTAATTTCATTAATAACTATAGTAGTCTTTAGTGCGTTTTTATTTAATGTATGGAATAATTTTTCTCAAGTTATATCTAAGAAAAACGAAGCTAAACATTTAAGAAGCGAGATAAGCCGCTTAGAAGATGAAGAAGTACATTTAAAGGTTGAAGTCGAGAAATTAAATGATCCTGAATATGTTGCAAGGTATGCTAGAGAAAGATTCTTATATTCTAAAGAAGGAGAATTCACAATTAAAATTCCTGGGACACGATAGTGTCTTTTTTGTATTTGTATGTAAAGAAATACTTTTTGTGATAGAATGTAATTGGTGATTTTATGAATGTTAATCAAATTAATACTCTCGTTTTAGCCTATCTTGGTGATTCAATATATGAACTATATATTAGACGTTTTTTAATTGAGAAAAATATCAACAAGGTAAACGATTTGCAGAAAGAGGCAGTTAAATATGTTAGTGCAAAATCTCAATCAGCCTTTTTAAACAAATTAACTAGTAATAATTTGTTGTTAGAGGATGAATTGGATATAGTAAAACGTGCTCGAAATGCTAAAACTCTGTCACATCCGAAAAATGTTGATATTTTAACTTATAAACATGCAACAGCTTTGGAAGCGTTAATTGGATATTTATATATTTTAAAAAAAGAAGAAAGAATAAACGAAATAATGAAAGAAATTATAGGAGAATGAAATGATTGTATATGGTAAAAATGTTGTAAAAGAACTACTTGAAAATAAACAAAAAATAGAAAAAGCTTATATTTACGAAAATTTTAATGACCAAAATTTTATTTTAGCTCTGCAGAAACAAAATATTAGGATTGAATACAAATCAAAAAGAGATTTAGATAAACTTGCAGATGGTAATCATCAAGGTATAATTGTATTAATCCCCGATTATCAATTTTCCCAATTAGAAGATTTGTTAGAAAATACTACAGCAAATGACCTTATTGTTTTATTGGATCATTTAGAAGATCCTCATAATTTAGGTGCAATTATTAGAACCTGTGAGGCTGCTGGAGTGAAAGGCATTATTCTTCCTAAGGATAGAAGTGTATTAGTTAATTCAACGGTTATGAAGGTTAGCGCTGGGGCTTTAAGTAATGTAAAAATATGTGCTGTTACAAATTTAAATAACACTATTAAGAAATTAAAGGAAAATAATTTTTGGATAGTTGGAACAACGATGGATTCTGATAGTTCCTATATGGGCTTTGATTACAATATGCCAACCTGCTTAGTTATCGGAAATGAAGGCTTTGGAATGAGTAGGCTTGTTAGTGAAGCTTGTGATTACATTGTGTCTATTCCAATGAATGGAAAAATAAATAGCTTAAATGCCTCAGTAGCGGCAGGCATTATGATTTATGGTATTTTAGAAAAAAGAAGAAAGTAGGAGTGCCTATGAATGTTTATCAAGAATATAATGATTTTGAACTTTTATATCTTACTTGTTCTGAGGATGAAGAGGCTTATGACATCTTGTATAATAAATATAAACCTATTGTGGAAATAAAAGCTAAGAAGTATTTGAGATTTGCACAGGGAAAAGGACTTGATATGAATGATTTAATGCAAGAGGGTATGATAGGTCTTAGCGAAGCAATAAGAGATTTTAAAATACAAAAAAATGTTAAGTTTTCAACTTTTGCTAATATGTGTATAGAGAGACAAATAAACAGTGCGATAATTAAGGCTAATCGTATCAAATACCGTTCATTAAACGAATCATTATCACTTGATGAAAAAACAAATATCGATGATAGACCTTTGATAGAGACAGTTCGTAGTACTAAAGATAGTGACCCAATAAGACTTCTTTTAAATTTAGAAACACAAAATGAGTTTTATGATAAGGTAAAAGAGATATTAAGTCCCTTCGAGTTGGATATACTATATTTAAGACTTAAAAGTTTTGAATATAAGGAAATAGCTGTCAAATTAAACAAGAGTTATAAATCAATTGATAGCGGCTTACAAAGAATTAAGAACAAACTAAGAAGGATGTTTGAAGAATAGTTATAATTTAGGCAAAACGATTGACTTTGAATGATAAAAGTGATATTTTATAAATAGAAACACGAAATAGTGTTTTTATTATGGAAAAAATAATATAATAAAGTGTAGGTGGATTATGGAAAAATTAAAATTTTTCTTATATGGTGTAAAAAAGGAAGTTGGAAGAGTTAGATGGCCTAATAAAAAGGATATGGTTAAATATACTATAGCGGTTTTAACTTCTGGTTTTTTCTTTGGGATATTCTTTTTCGTTATTAACTTTATTGTTGTTGTGATAAAGGATGTGTTTAGGTAATGGATGAAAAACGTTGGTATGTTGTAAATACTTATTCAGGACACGAAAATAAGGTTAAAGAAAAACTAGAAATGCGTATCGAATCAATGGACATGCAGGATTATATATTTCGTGTCGTTGTTCCTGAACAAACAGAAATAGAAGTAAATAAAGATGGTGTCAAGAAGGAAAAAGTAAAGAAGCTGTTTCCTGGATATGTTTTAGTAGAAATGATTATGTCTGATGAAGCTTGGTATGTTGTAAGAAATACACCTGGCGTTACAGGATTTATTGGATCTAGTGGTAAGGGTGCAAAACCAATCCCTTTATTGCCAGTTGAAATTGATCGTATATTAGGACAGATGGGAATGAGTAGACTTGATCTCGGTGGTGAAATTGCCGAGGGTGACAAAGTCAAAATTATATCTGGTCCATTTACTTCTATGTATGGGCGTATTGAGAGTATTGATTTAGAAAATCAAAAGCTTAAAATCATGATCGATCTATTTGGTCAAGAAACTTCTGTTGAAGTAGAATTAGCCCAAGTTGAAAAAGCTTAGATAGTTATTGCATTTATAAAATAATAATGCTAAAATAATCGTGCTATATAAATTTATATATAGGTTAAAAGTGGGAGTGCGGATTGTTACATTTTAACCACTCGCGAAAAAATATTATAAATAGGAGGTGTTTTTCGTGGCAAAGCAATTAGTTAAGAAAATTAAATTACAAATCCCTGCCGGACGTGCTACACCTGCTCCACCAGTTGGAACAGTTTTAGGACCTGCAGGTATAAATTTGCAAGAGTTTTGTACAAAATTCAATGAAGAAACAAAGGATAAGATGGGTGATATTTTACCAGTAGAAATTTCATTATATGATGATCGTTCTTATGACTTTAAGTTAAAAACTCCACCAGCAGGTTTCTTATTAAAAAGAGCTGCAGGTATCAGCAAAGGAACTCCAAAGGGTTCTAAAGAAAAAATAGCTACTATTTCTAAAGAACAATTACGTGAAATAGCTGAAACTAAAATGCCGGATTTAAATGCATACGATGTAGATTCTGCAATGAAGATCATCGAAGGATCAGCTAAAAACATGGGAATAGAAATCAAAGAATAAATTTACACATATAGGTTATGCCTATTGTGGGAGGTAAATCCGCTTGAAACCACATAAGGAGGGAAATAATGAAAACGAGAAGTAAAAAATATTTACAAGCTATAGAGAAGTTTGATAAAACTAAACTTTATACTCGCGAAGAAGCTGTTAAATTAGTTAAAGAAACAAATGTAGCAACTTTTGACGCTTCTATAGAAATAGCAATGAGATTAAATCTTGATACTAAAAAAGCTGATCAACAACTAAGAGGAGCACTTGTATTACCGAACGGTACTGGTAAAGTTAAAAAAGTATTAGTTCTAGCTAAAGGTGATAAGGCCACAGAAGCAAAAGAAGCAGGAGCTGATTTTGTAGGAGATGCAGATTTAATAGCGAAAATAGAAAAAGAAAACTGGTTAGATTTTGATGTGATTATTGCAACACCTGATATGATGCCTGCTTTAGGAAAGTTGGGAAAGTTATTAGGACCTAGAGGTTTAATGCCGAATCCTAAGACAGGAACAGTTACTACAGATGTAACAAAAGCAGTAACAGATGTTAAAAAAGGTCGTATCGAATATCGTACAGATACTTTTGGGATAGTTCATGCTATTATTGGTAAAGTTTCGTTTGACGAAGAAGAAATATTAGAAAACTTAAATGCTTTTGTTGAATTGATTTTAAAAGTTAAACCAACAACAGCAAAAGGTATATATGTTAAAAGTATAACTATTTCGTCTACAATGGGACCTGGCATTAAAATAAGTCCAAATTCTTTTGACAAAAAATAGAATTAAGTGTATACTAAAAAAGCAATAAAAAATTTGATTTAGAAACCGAAGACAGTAGGAGCCTGCAAGCTTAATATTTCCTACCGAGGCTAAAAACAATAATGTTTTAACCTTTGTAGTCTGTCTATAAAGGTTTTTATATTATATGAGGGAGGTGTCATATGGCAAGTGATAAAATATTAGATGCTAAGAAGGAGATTGTATCTGAAATAAAAGATAGGATAAGTAATTCATCTTCTGTAATATTCTTTGATTATCTTGGCTTATCTGTTGGTGAAACAATGGAACTTCGTAAAAAATTAAAAGAATCAAATTCTGATATTAAGATTTACAAAAACACTTTAGTCAAAAGAGCTTTAGATAATCTTGATCTTGATTTAGGTGATGTTATGGCTGGTCCTAATGCTATGTCTTTATCTACAGATGTTGTTGAGCCAATCAAAATAATTACTAATTATGCTAAAGAACACAAAGCTTTAGAAATTAAAGGTGGTATAGTTGATGGCAGCGTGTCTTCACTAGAAGAACTTGCTAAATTAGCTACAATCCCATCACGCGAAGGATTACTTACAATGCTAGCTGGTGGTATGATAGGTATTGTAAAAGACTTATCGATCTGCTTACATTTATATAGTGAGCAAAAAAGTGAATAATTAAAATTAAGGAGGAAATAAAATGGCAAAATTAACAAGAGAAGAATTCATCAGTTCTTTAAAAGAAATGACATTATTAGAAATTAACGATTTAGTAGATGCAATGAAAGAGGAATTTGGTGTTGATCCAAGTGCAGTAGCAGTTTCTGCTGCTCCAGTTGCAGCTGCAGCTGAAGAAGGCCCAACTTCTGCAACAGTTGTTCTTGCAAGTACTGGAGCTAACAAAATAGCAGTTATCAAAGTTATTAGAGATGTTACTGGCTTAGGATTAAAGGAAGCTAAAGACATTGCTGATGCTGGTGGTAATGTTAAAGAAAATGTCAAAATTGATGAAGCAAATGAAATTAAAGCTAAGCTTGAAGAAGCTGGCGCTACAGTAGAATTAAAATAAAAAATTTAAGCCTATGCTAAAAAAGTATAGGCTTTATCCATTTGTAGGGAGGAACATGTGAATCAATATTTTACTAACAATGAAAACCTAAAATCAAATATAAAAACAATTCAATTTACTATATTTGATGAAACGTATATTTTATATTCGGATAATGGAGTGTTTTCTAAAGATGGTGTAGATTTTGGTACACGTCTTTTGCTTGAAACATTACTGATGAATGAGATGCAAGGAAAGGTTTTAGATGTAGGATGTGGATATGGTCCAATTGGTCTAACAATAAAAAAGAGAACTAATTGTCAAGTAGACATGGTTGATGTGAATCAACGAGCCTTACATTTAACTGAAAAAAGTGCTGTAAAAAACAATTTAATTGTTAATGTATATAAAAGTGATGCTTATGAAAACGTAGAAGGAATTTATGATTTTATTATTACCAATCCACCAATTAGAGCAGGCAAGAAAAAAGTTTATGAAATTTTAATCGGTGCCTATGGTTATCTAACAGATAATGGGGCTTTATGGTTTGTAATGCGTAAAGATCAAGGTGTAAAGTCGACACTTAAAGATCTTGAAAATTACTATAATTTGTCAATTAAAAGTAGGAAAAAAGGTTTTTTTGTTATTTGCGCTACAAAAAAAGAAAAAATCGTTGACAATGCTTGATATGTTTGGTAGTATTTTAAATTGGTACTATGTTTTTTAAACATGTTCTTTGAAAAAATTTGATTATGGGGTGAAAAGATGGCTTACAAATTTCAAAAGTTTGGAGATTATAGAGAAAGGGCAACATTTTCTAAGGTAAATAACATACTTGAGATGCAGGATTTGCTGGATATCCAAAAGAAGTCTTACCAATGGTTTGCTACCGAAGGAATAAAGGAAGTATTCAATGATTTGTTCCCTGTTGAAAGCTTTTCAGGTACACTTTCCCTTGAGTTTGGTGATTATCATTTTGATGCACCAAGACATACAGTTAAGGATTGCAAAGATAGAGAGACGACGTATGCTGCACCGCTTATAGTGGAGGCCCGTCTATTTAATAATGAAACAGGAGAAGTTAAAGAACAAGAAATATTCTTAGGTGATATGCCATTAATGACTGAAAGTGGAACATTTATCATTAATGGAGCTGAAAGAGTTATTGTTTCTCAATTGTTACGTTCTCCTAGTGTTTATTTTAAAAAAGTTGACGATAAAAATGGACGTATAGTATATTCATCAGAAATAATACCTACACGTGGTACTTGGTTAGAATACGAAATAGATGCTCGTGAAGTTTTACATGTTAGAATTGATAGAGCGAGAAAAGTTTATATAACAACATTACTTAGGGCTTTTGGCTTATCAAGTGATTCTGATATTATTGATATGTTCGGAGAAGACAAATATTTACTTAACACAATAGCTAAAGATCCAACAAAAAACACGGATGAAGCGTTAATTGAAATATATGAACGTTTGAGACCTGGTGAACCTGCGACTTTAGATAGTGCAAAGAATCAACTTATTACTAGATTTTTTGATGAATTCCGTTATGATTTAGCTAAAGTAGGACGTTATAAATTTAATAAAAAATTGGATATATGCGAACGTTTATTAAATAATAGGATTGCTCAAAATATTAAAGTTAATGGTAAGATTATTGTTGAAGAAGGAACGTTAATAACAAAAGAAATCCTTGAAAATATCAGACCTTATTTACGTGATGGTTATGGTATGAAGGATGTTTTAATCAACGAAGAATTAGATATTCATAATAGAGTACAAGTGATTTTAGTGTACTCAAATGTTAATCCAAAAGAAATTATTAAAGTTATTGGAAATGACCAATCAGAAGAAATTAAAAGGCTTACAATAGCTGATGTTTACGCATCTATTTCTTATTATCTTAATCTTTTAAGCGGTGTTGGTAATTTAGATGAAATTGACCACTTAGCAAATAGACGTATTCGTCAAGTAGGTGAATTATTACAAAATCAATTTAGAATAGGTGTAACTAGAACAGAACGTGTTATTCGTGAACGAATGACAACTGTTGACATTGAAACTGCAACACCTAAAACCTTAATAAATATCAGACCAATAACTGCAATTATTAAAGAATTCTTTGGCAGTAGCCAATTGTCTCAATTTATGGATCAAGTAAATCCAATAGCGGAACTTACAAATAAGAGACGTTTATCAGCTTTAGGACCTGGTGGTTTGTCTAGAGATCGTGCTGGTATGGAAGTACGTGACGTTAACCCATCGCATTATGGTAGAATATGTCCCGTTGAATCTCCAGAAGGTCCAAATATTGGACTTATTACTTCATTAGCTGGTTATGCTAAAATTAATGAATATGGTTTTATTACGACACCATATCGTAAAGTTGAAAACGGCAAATTAACTGATCAAATAGACTATTTAACGGCTGATGAGGAACATGATTATATTATTTCACAAGCAACTAATACAATTGATGAAAATAATAATATTATTGATGAACAAGTTACAGCTCGTTATCGTACTGACAATATTTTAGTAACACCTGATAAGGTTGATTATGTCGACGTGTCCCCTCAACAAATTGTGTCAGTTACCACTAGTTGTATTCCATTCCTCGAAAATGATGATGCCAACCGTGCTCTAATGGGTGCAAATATGCAACGTCAAGCATTACCTTTATTAAAAGCTGAAGCACCTATTATTGGTACAGGTACTGAATATATTGCAGCTAAAGATAGTGGTGCTGTTATTGTTTCTAAGTCTAATGGTGTTGTTGATTATGTTGATGGTCGAAAAATTATCGTTAAGACGTTAAAACAAAAAGATACATATTATTTAATGAATTTCGAACGTTCTAACAATGCAACATGTTATCATCAAAGACCAATTGTTAAGGTTGGAGATAAAATTCATGAAGGAATGGTTATAGCGGACGGTCCAAGTACTGATAAAGGCGAACTTGCTTTAGGTAAGAACGTTGTTGTTGCTTTTATGACCTTTAATGGTTATAACTATGAAGATGCTGTTATTTTAAATGAGAGAATTGTTTTAGATGATGTTTATACATCTGTTAAAATTGAAAGTTATGATATCGAATGTCGAGATACTAAATTAGGACCTGAAGAAATTACTATGGATATACCAAATGTATCTGAGGAAGCTCGTAAGAACCTTGATGCTGATGGTATTATCAGAATTGGTACCGAAGTTCACGAAGGGGATATTTTAGTAGGTAAGGTTACCCCTAAGGGAATGGTTGAACTTACTAGCGAAGAAAAACTATTACATGCAATCTTTGGTGAAAAGACTAGAGAAGTTAGAGATACATCACTTCGTGTTGCTCACGGTGCTGATGGTATTGTTCACGATGTAAAAGTTTTTACAAAGAAAGAAAATGAAGATATTCCAGCTGGTGTTTCTAAAGTTGTGAGAGTCTTTATTGCTCAAAAACGTAAAGTTGGTGTTGGTGATAAAATGTCAGGACGCCATGGTAATAAAGGGGTTATCTCTCTAGTTTTACCACAAGAAGATATGCCGTATTTACCAGATGGTACTCCAGTAGATATTTTGTTAAATCCACAGGGCGTTCCATCACGTATGAATTTAGGCCAAGTTTTGGAAATGCACTTAGGTATGGCTGCTAAAAAATTAGGATATCATATTGCTACTCCTGTTTTTGATGGTGCAACACTAGAGGATATTGCAGAAGTAATGGCAGAAGCAGGTATGGAGGCTGATGGTAAAACAGTATTATATGATGGTCGTACTGGTGAGCCATTTGATAATCGTATTTGTGTAGGTGTTATGTACATGATTAAATTAATGCACATGGTTGACGATAAATTACATGCGCGTTCAACAGGTCCTTACTCACTTGTTACACAACAACCACTTGGGGGTAAAGCTCAATTTGGTGGACAACGTTTTGGTGAAATGGAAGTTTGGGCTCTATATGCTTATGGAGCAGCACATATTTTACAAGAAATATTAACTGTAAAATCAGATGATGTTGTAGGTAGAGTAAAGGTATATGAAGCATTAGTTAAAGGAAAACTTATTAAACAGGCAGGTATACCTGAATCGTTTAGAGTCTTAATAAAAGAATTCCAAGCTTTAGGCTTAGATATGACTGTTATAAATGATAAACACGAGGAAGTAGAATTAAAACAATTGGAAGATGAGGATACAAAAAATACTTCAACTATCTCAATTGAAGAAATAGATAATACTAACTTTGATAAAGATTTAGATTTGGGTTTGGATCTTAATCTAAAAGAAACATGCGATTCTCAGGAATCTGAAGAGGAATTAGATGAAAATGGGGGTGAAGAATAATGATGGAAGCTGACAAATTAGAAGCAGTAAAAATTGCCGTAGCATCCCCTGAAAAAATTCGTTCATGGTCTTATGGCGAAGTTAAGAAACCTGAAACAATTAATTATCGTACTTTAAAACCTGAAAGAGATGGTCTTTTCTGTGAAAAGATCTTTGGTCCTACAAAGGATTATGAATGTTCATGTGGTAAATATAAAAAAGTAAGATATAAAGGAATTATTTGTGATAAATGTGGAGTTGAAGTTACAAAAGCAAAAGTTAGACGTGAACGTATGGGTCATATCGAACTAGCAACACCAGTCTCACATATTTGGTTTTTTAAAGGTACTCCATCACGCATGGGATTGTTACTTGATATGTCTCCAAGAGATTTAGAAGAAGTATTATATTTTGTATCATATGTAGTTACTGATCCGGGTATTGCTCCCTTACAAAAAAAGCAAACCTTATCTGATAAAGAATATTATGCTTATTATGAAAAATATGGCGATGGTTTTAAGGTAGGGATGGGCGCTGATGCTATTAAGATATTGCTATCAGAAATCAATTTAGAAGAAGAATTAAAAAATCTTAATGAAGAACTAGAAAATGCTCAAGGTCAAAAACGTATTAGATTATTGAAAAGACTTGACGTAATTGATTCATTTGCAAAATCAGGTAATAAACCTGAGTGGATTATTTTAGATGCTCTACCAGTTTTACCTCCAGAATTGAGACCAATGATTCAACTTGATGGTGGACGTTTTGCTACTAGTGATTTAAATGATTTATATCGTCGTGTAATTAATCGAAATAATCGTTTAAAGAAACTTATCGAGTTAAATGCACCTTCAATTATTGTTCGTAATGAAAAGAGAATGTTACAAGAAGCCGTCGATGCTTTATTTGATAATGGCCGTCGTGGTCGTAATATTACTGGTGCAAGTAATCGTCCTTTAAAATCATTAAGTAATATGCTTAAGGGTAAACAAGGTCGTTTCAGACAACATTTATTAGGTAAGAGGGTTGACTATTCAGGTCGTTCTGTTATCGTTGTTGGACCAGAGTTAAAAATGTATCAATGTGGTATTCCAAAAGAAATGGCACTTGAATTATTTAAACCTCATATTATTCATGAATTAGTTAAGAGAGAAATTATTCATAATATAAAATCAGCTAAGAAAATGATTGAAAATCAAGACGAAAGAGTATGGGATGTTGTTGAAGATGTTATAAAAGAACATCCAGTTTTGTTAAATCGTGCCCCTACATTACATAGATTAGGTATTCAAGCTTTTGAACCTAAATTAGTAAGTGGACGTGCTATTAGACTTCACCCCCTAGTTACAACAGCTTTTAATGCTGACTTTGATGGTGACCAAATGGCTGTTCACGTTCCCCTTTCTGAGGAAGCTAAGGCGGAAGCTAGGATATTAATGTTAGGTGCTAACAATATTCTGAATCCAAAAGATGGGAAACCTATTGTTACTCCAACTCAAGATATGATCTTAGGTAATTACTATATTACAATTGAGAAAAAAGGTCTTGAAGGAGAAGGCAGAATATTTAAAAATCCTAATGAAGCATTAATGGCTTATGAAAGAAATGAAATAGCATTACATACAAGAATCATTGTTCCTGTTAATTCATTCAAACATAAAGTGTTTATTGATGAAGTTAGGAATAAATATTTAATAACAACGGTCGGCAAAATTAAATTTAATGAAATCTTGCCCGATTCATTCCCTTATATAAGCGAGGCATCAACCGAAAATATTGAAAAGATTACTCCTAGTAAGTATTTTATTGATAATGTAGCTAATTTAAGTGAAAAGTTAGATAACCTTCCTTTAGCTATTCCATTTAATAAAAAGGCTTTAGAAGAAATAATTGCTCAAATATTTAAGAGATACAAGACAACTGAAACATCAGTGATGCTTGATAAATTGAAGGATTTAGGCTTTAAATATTCAACTAAAGCTGGTATTACAATGGCTATTAGTGATATAAAGGTTAGTAAACAAAAAGACGAAATTATTGCTGAAGGTGACAAGACTGTTGAAAAGATTAATAAGCAATATGCACGTGGTTTGATTACTGAAGAAGAAAGATACGGTAGAATTATTGAAACTTGGAACATTGCTAAAAAGAAGATTCAAGATGAACTTGGTGATATTGCTAAAACTGATCTTGATAATTCAATATTTATAATGATGAATTCAAAAGCTAGAGGTAGTATTGCTCAATTCACACAACTTGCTGGTATGCGTGGATTAATGGCTAAACCTGGCGGTGGAGAAGTTGAAATACCTGTTAAATCTTCATTTAAAGAAGGACTTTCAGTTGCAGAATTTTTCTTATCTACTCACGGTTCACGTAAAGGTAGTGCTGATACAGCTTTAAAAACAGCTGATTCTGGTTATTTGACAAGACGTTTAGTTGATGTTGTCCAAGATGTTATCGTTCGCGAAAATGATTGTGGTACTATTCAAGGTGTAGTTGTTAGAGATATAGTTGATGAAAAAGCTGGAACAGTTGATTTAATTGAAAAATTATATGACAGGATCCTAGGTCGCTATTCTAACAAAAAAGTAATTAATCCTGAAACAAAGGAAGTAATTATTGATAAAGGTGTTCTAATTACAGAAAATATAGCTGAAAAGATAGAAAAGGCTGGTGTTAAAGCTGTAGAAATTAGAAATATCCTAACATGTAAGACACACAATGGTGTTTGTCAAAAATGTTATGGTCGTAACCTTGCTACAGGAAACCTTGTTGAAATTGGTGAGGCTATTGGTATAATGGCTGCCCAATCGATTGGTGAACCTGGTACACAACTTACAATGAGAACTTTCCATACTGGCGGTGTTGCTGGTGGCGAAGATATAACACAAGGTTTACCTCGTGTTCAAGAATTGTTTGAAGCTCGTAATCCTAAAGGTAAATCAACAATTGCCGAAATAGAAGGAACAGTTACAAGTATTGAAAATGCAAGTGGAAGATATAAAATTATCGTTTCAAATGATGTAGATACTAAAGAGCATCTTACAAACTTCAATGCTAGATTAAGAGTTTCAGAAGGAACTAAAGTTACAGCTGGGGACAGACTTACAGAAGGTAATATTAATCCAAAAGAATTACTAGCGGTAACTGATCCAATCACTGTTCAAGAATATATTTTAAAAGAAATTCAAAAAATATATTCATCACAAGGTGTTGGTATTTCAGATAAACATATTGAAGTTATTGCTAGAAGAATGATTTCCCGCATTAGAGTAGTTGATCCAGGTGATACCAAATTATTAATGGGTAAGATGATATCTGTTAATGAATTTACTGATGCGAATAAAGAAGTTATCCTACAAGGAAAGAAACCAGCTACTGGTAGACCAATTTTGTTAGGAATTACAAAAGCTTCTTTAGAAACAGATTCATTCTTATCAGCAGCTTCATTCCAAGAAACAACAAGAATATTAACTGATGCCTCTATAAAGGGTAAGGTTGATCATCTACTTGGCTTGAAAGAAAATGTTATTATTGGTAAACTTATTCCTGCAGGTACAGGTGCTAAAAAGTATTCGGAAGTTAAATTTGATTTAGAAAATGAATTTATGGATGCCGATCCACTTGATGTATTAGAAGAAAACTTAATGGAATAAGCAAATAAGGAGATAGTTTTAATAATTATCTCTTTTATTTGCAAATTATAGTAAATTATGTTAAATTAATAGTGCTAATATTTATAAGAAAGGTTATAATATATAAAGGTGATAAATATGGATGTATTTTTAATTATTGTTTCAATTATCCTTATCATTATTGTTTTATTACAAAGTGGGAAGGCTGAAAGTACTTCATCAGTAATTATGGGTGGAAATGCTGATTTGTTCAGCAACAGAAAAGAACGCGGAGGAGAATTATTTGTCAGTCGATTGACAATGGTTTTAGGCATTACGTTCTTCTGTTTATGTCTATTCTTATCTTTTTAATGAAAAGGACTTATAAAATAGTCTTTTTTATTTTATAATGTAAATAAGGAGTAGTGATAACTTGGAAGAAAAAATTTTAGAAATATTAAAAAATAGAAAAAAACCATTAACAATTTATGAGTTGAACGATTTATTAGGCTTTAAAAGTTCTAATGAATTAAGAGAACTTCAAAATGTTTTAATGACACTAGAAGAAAAAATGGATATTCATAAAAGTAAGAAAAACAGATATTTGTTATTTGAAAATAGTAATTTTAAAAAGGGTCGTATATCTATTCATAAGAGTGGTCGTTTTGGTTTTGTTATAACAGGAGAAGGAAATTCTGATATAAGAATTGATCAATCTAATTTTAATGGTGCTATTCATAATGATGTTGTTGCTGTGGAAATAACTAAAGCAAGAGATAATGAAGGTAGAGTTATTAAAATTTTAGAAAGAGAAAATCCTGACCTTGTAGGCGAATATATTGTTAAGGATGGTATTGGCTATGTTAAGATGGACAATCCTCGTTATAAAGAGTACTTAATAGCTCCAGAAGATAGTAAAGGAGCAGTAGAAGGACATAAAGTTTTAGTAAAAAGAACAAAAGAATTACTATCAGGGAATTTTCAAGGTGAAGTTCTTAAAATATTGGGGCATAAAGATGATGTTGGAGTAGATATATTATCTATTGTTTATGAATATGGAATACCAGATACTTTTAGTGAAGAAGTAATTTCTGAGCTAGAAACTATTCCAAGTAATGTAGAACTAAAAGATATTACCGGTAGACGTGATTTAAGAAATGAAGTTATATTTACCATTGATGGTGATGATGCAAAGGATTTTGATGATGCTGTCTCAATTAAAAAATCAGATAATGGTAATTATTTTTTAGGTGTTCATATAGCAGATGTTAGCCATTATGTTAAAGAAGACAGTGCTATAGGAAAAGAGGCATATGAAAGAGGAACTAGTGTATATTTAGTTGATAGAGTTATTCCGATGCTTCCACATCGCTTGTCAAATGGCATTTGTTCATTGAATGAAAAAGTTGATCGTCTAACTTTGAGCTGTGATATGGAAATTGATGCTAAGGGAAAAGTTGTAAGTTATGATATATATACTAGTGTAATTAATTCCAAGAAGAGAATGACTTATAATAATGTTAATAAAATTCTAGATAAAAACGAAATACCAGAAGGTTATGAACCTTTTGCCAATGATCTTATGATGATGAAAGAATTGGCAGATTTATTAAGAAAGAATAAAGTGGCTCGTGGTTATTTAGACTTTGATATCGATGAAATGAAAATTATCGTCGATAAAGAAGGTGAACCTATTGAAATAGGTAAAAGGGAAAGCGGCTCAGGCGAAAAACTAATTGAGGATTTTATGATTGCAGCAAATGAAACTATTGCTACTCATTTTCATTGGTTGGATGATACTCCTTTAGTTTATCGTATCCACGAAAAGCCAGATACTAAGAAAATAGAACAATTTATTATATTTTTAAATAGTTTAGGTTATCGTGTTAAAGGTAAAAGTAAAGATTTTAACTCAAAAGCTATGCAAGAAATATTGAAAATCTTACAAGAAACAGAAGAATGGCGTGTTTTAGGAAATATGGCTTTAAGAACCATGAAAAAAGCACGTTATAGTCCTGTGAATGTAGGCCACTTTGGTCTAGGTAGTAAATATTATACCCACTTTACTTCGCCGATTAGAAGATTGCCTGATTTAATTGTACATAGAGAAATTAAAGGTCTTCAAGCTGAACTGGGTTACAAAAAGAATTATTCATTAGATGAACTGACTGTATATGCTAATCATGCTTCGTTAATGGAGGATCGTTCTGTTAAATGTGAACGAGCAGTTGAAAAATATATGTCAGTCAAATATATGGAGGGTCATATTGGTGAAGAATATGACGCAATTATATCAAGTATTAGTAGAGATGGTATTTGGGTTCAATTAGATAATTTAATAGAGGGTTTAATTAAAATAAGTGAAATAGGTAATGATTATTTTGAATTCGATGAAACTATTCAAATAGTTAAAGGTAGAAAATCTGGTAAAGTTTATCGTATTGGTGAAAAGATAAGGGTTGTTGTAACTGATGCTTCTAAAGTGGATAGTGAAATTGACTTTGCATTTGTTAAAAAAATAAGTAAAAAGTAGGGATAATATGAGAAAGAGAAAACCTAATTATAAGAAAATTATTAGTTTTTTACTTTTGCTATGTTTAGTTATTGGTTTTCCTGTTTATTGGTTTCTATTTAAGGGTAACGAAAATGGAAATGATACAGAAAGTCCAGTAGTAGATAAAAAAGACAAAAAGGATATGGAAAAAGAAGACGACAAAAAAGAATATAGTTTAGATATGATTATGGTAGGAGATGCTTTAATTCACGCTAATGTATTTAATGACGCTAAGTCATCAAATGGTTATAATTTTAAACCTATGTTTGAATATGTTAGTGATACTATAAAAAGTTATGATTTAGCATTCTATAATCAAGAAACACCTTTTGCGGGTAAGGATATTGGTTATAGTGGATATCCAAGTTTTAATACACCTTCTAAATATGGAGATGATATGCTTGATATGGGCTTTAATCTAGTTTCTTTAGCAACTAACCATACTATGGATAAAGGCGCAACAGGTGCTATTAATTCTCTTGAATATTGGAATTCAAAAGATGTTCTTGCTGTTGGTTCTTATTTATCGTTAGAAGATCGTAATAAAATAAATATCAAGGAAAAAAACAATATAAAATATACTATGTTAGCATATACCCTGACTACAAATTCAGCTATTCCGGCAGGAAAATCATATTTATTAAATATGTATGATAAAGCAAAAGCTACAGAAGACATAAACAAAGTTAAAGATCAGGTTGATTTATTAATTGTTTCTATGCATTGGGGAGATGAATACCAATTACAACCTAATGCTAGACAAAAAGAAATAGCAACATATTTAGCATCTCTTGGGGTAGATATTATAATTGGAACTCATACTCACTCTGTTCAACCGATCGAGTATATAGATGGCACATTAGTTATATACTCATTAGGTAATTTTATTTCTAGTCAATTATATGAAGATAATTTAATAGGGTTAATGCCAACCCTAAAGGTGACAAAAACAATTGAAGATAATGAATCAGCAATAGAAATAAGTGACTTAGAAGCAACTTTAATATACACATATTATGATAATCATAGAAATCATAAAGTTATTCCTTTTGATAAGTTAACATCTAACGAGTTTACTAAATATAAAACATATTACGAAAAATATAAGGAGGTACTTACAAGTATGGATGAAACTATAACTGTAGGTTCTGTTAATGAATAAGGTGATAAATAGTGGAAATAAATAATAGAAAAGCGACCTATAATTATTTTATTGAGAATACATATGAGGCAGGTATTGCATTAAAAGGAACTGAAATTAAGTCTATCAGAGAAGGTAGTGCTAATTTGCAGGATAGCTATGCTGTAATTAGGAAAAATGAAGTTTTTCTTCTTAATATGTATGTTTCTCATTATAAAGAAGGAAATCAATTTAATCACGAAGAACGACGTACTAGAAAATTACTACTTCATAAAAATGAAATTCTTAAAATATCTAATAAAATAAATACAGAAGGTTATACCTTAATTCCACTCAAGCTTTATTTTAAACGTAATAAGGTTAAAATATTATTAGGTTTAGCTAAAGGGAAAAAAATATTTGATAAAAGAGAAACAATAAAGAAAAGAGATTTAGAAAGAGAAGCTAAAAAAGAAGCTAAGTATAGTTTTAGGTGATAAAATGAAAATATTTATTATATGTAGCAAGGCATTCTATGATAGAATCCCCGATATTAAGCAAAAGCTAGAGGAAAACCATCACATGGTTTTTTTACCTAATTGTTATGACAATCCTGGTATGGAAGCTGAAATGCGTAATCTTGGTGCTGAAGAGCATTCGAAATTTAAAGCTAAAATGTTTAAACAAAGTGAAAAATTAACTAAAGATATGGACGCTGTGCTTGTTTTAAACTTTAATAAAAATGGTGTTGATAATTATATAGGTGGAGCAACCTTTTTGGAAATGTATGATGCTTTCAGAATGAATAAAAAGATATATTTATATAATTCAATCCCTAAAGGAATGTTAGAAGATGAAATTATAGGTTTTAATCCCATATTGATTAATACTGATATTAATCAATTGTAAAAATATTTACATATAAACAATTGTGTGTTATAATCTTTCACACATGGGGCTGCTTGGTTTCGACGGGAACTATAAAGCTTAGATGGCAAGTCGTAGGCATGCGTTAAATCCATCAGTTTAATAACTGGAAATAATAAATTAGCATTCGCTGCTTAATTAAGCATTAGCGAGCTCTTCTTATCGTTTTTCTCACGAAGGATATTAAGGGCACATTAAAGTGAGATATATCATTGTCTTGTTTGGGTGCAATGATGAAAATTACCAAACTAGTTAGTGATTGGTTGTTAATTTCTATAATTACTAATGAATTTAATAAATTAACTAAACTTGTAGAAGTCTCTGAAGTTATATTTTCGGACAGGGGTTCAATTCCCCTCAGCTCCACCAATAATTTTAAAATAAATGATAAAAACAATGAAGAGAAATAGTAATAAATTTATTACTTAAAAGAGAGTTAGCGGCTGGTGCAAGCTAATAAGGGTAGTTTATGAACGTGTCTTGGAGTTGAATATTGAATTAAGTAAATATTCCGCATAGCTGTGTTAAAGTTTTGAGAGATAGTATTCATATACTATAATTAAGGTGGTACCGCGTTATAACGTCCTTTCAGGATTTTTATGACGTTTTTTTATAGAAGGAGAGATAAGATGATAACGGATGAATTAGAGGAAATATTTAGTAAAAATATAAATGAATTAGGTTATATTGGTGAGTATGGTAAGATAGCTACATCAAACCGAGCAGAGCTTTGTGATTATCAATGTAATGATATTTTTAAAATATCAAAAGAATATCATGAGAATCCAGTAGAAATTGGTGAAAAGATAGTTGAAAAAATAAAATCATTAACAAATTACAGTGATTATTTTGATAATGTTGAATTTTCAAAACCAGGATTTATAAATATAACATTAAGTAATACTTTTATAAATAAACATGTTTTAAATATAATAACTAAATATAATTTAGGTGTTGAACAAAGCAAAAGTGAAAGAATATACTTTTTAGACTATGGTGGTCCAAATATAGCTAAGCCGTTACATGTTGGTCATTTAAGAGCTGCAATAATTGGTGAATCACTTAAAAGAATTATTGAGTTTAAAGGATATAAAACAGTTGGCGATGTTCACTTAGGTGATTATGGCTTACAGATAGGTCAGGTTATTTATGGCTTGTTAGATGATTTTAAAGGTACAGCTTCAAAGGATATTGTTTTTGATTTAGCGTACTTGGATGAGTTATATCCTAGAATGTCTAAATTATGCAAAGAGGATGAAGAGGTATTAAAGAGTGCCCAAAGAATAACTAAGGATCTTCAAGATGGTAATGAAGATTACCAAATATTATGGAAAAAGATTTGTGAATTGTCTTCCGCTGATATAAAGGAGATATATAAATTTTTAGATGTATCATTTACTTTGTGGAATGGTGAAAGTGATAGTTATCCTTACATACCCAAAATTATTAAATATTTAGAAGATAAAAACTTAATAGAATTAAGTGAAGGCGCTAAAATAGTTCAAGTAGGTGAAGAAACTGATGCAAAGGAAATGCCTCCATTCATATTACAAAAAAGTGATGGAGCATTCTTATATAGCACCACTGATTTAGCTACTATTTATGAAAGAATGGAAAAATATAATCCGAGTCATATTCTATATGTTGTAGATGCAAGACAAAAATTACATTTTGAACAATTGTTTAGAGTTTGTAAAAAATCATTATTAGTAACTGATACTTCATTAGAACATATTGGATTTGGTACTGTAAATGGTGTTGATGGTAAACCTTTTAAAACAAGAGATGGTGGATCTCTAAAACTTACTGATTTATTTTTACAAGTTAGGGAAGAATTTATTAATAAAAAAGAATCTAATCAAGAAATGTCATTTGAAGATGTAGATAAGATCGTTAATGCGATTATAAAGTTTGCTGATCTACAAAATAGCTTGGAAAACAATTATATATTTGATATAAAGAAATTTTCAGATGTGATTGGAAAGACAGGGCCATATATTTTGTATACTTATTTAAGAATTAATAAAATTCTAAGTAGTGAAAATTATAATATTAATTTATCTAATCAAATATATAACATTTATGATCGAAACTTAAGACTTAAATTATTAGAATTAAATTCATATATAGACAAAGCTTTTAATGAGAGAAAACCAAGCTTTGTAGCTGATTATGTATATGAGTTATGTGTAACAGCAAATGCTTTTTATCAAAATAATTATATAGTTAATCTTGAAGATAATGAAAATAAGAGCGATTGGCTCAGTGTATTAAATATTTCAAATCAAGTAATTAAGAAGATGTTAGAATTATTAATTATTGAAATTCCTACTCAAATGTAAATATAAGAAAAAGATCTTGATGTTCAAGATCTTTTATTTACTTAAAATGTCCACTCCATATATCAAACACAAGAGCATTACTACTTTGTGGCGGTGGAGTTGGAGCCTCCAATTTGATAATCATTGGAATTTTGAAAGCTTTTCCTAAACCAACACAGTATCCTGGTTGAATGCTTCTTTGTTTCTCAATGATATCGGTATTTATGTTTGGTATTGCTTTTTTCATATATTCTAAGTCCCTAGGATGATTTGTTCTAAATAATAGGAAAGAAGAGCATTGTGATAAAACAGTTTCAGAAAGTTCTGTTGGTCTTTGTGAAATTAATGTTAAAATTATTCCATATTTACGTCCTTCTTTAGCGATACTTTCAAAAACATTATTTCCATATATGATATTATAATCGTCTTTAACAAAACGGTGAGCTTCTTCTAAAAAGATATGAACAGGGATAGAGGCTCTGTTTTTTAAATTTGCAACAAAATCAAACATTAATTTAGAATACGTTCGTGTAATAAAATATGCAAATTGGTCTTCAAGACCCTCAATATTAAAATCAATTATTTGTGTTCTTGCTTGACCGTTTTCGGTCACCAAGTCTGCAATATACCCTTCTAAATTAACATAATTTTGGTATTCAAAGTATTTGCTATATCCACCTACAACAAGTGCGTGTAATCTCATCTTTAGCATCATTGCACTATTATAGAGCTTTTCGTTACTTAATATATTTTCTGATATTATTACAAAATTAAGTGCATCTTCTAGATCTGTCAGGCTACATTTACCAACCATTTTAGTGGCTTGTTTTTCTAAATCATCATTTATAAATTGTTCAATATATTCACTTACTAGAATGTTTTCGGCAAATGTTCCTGTTTTATTAATGTCAAAACATTTTCTAAATTCTCTTGTGTAGCCTATGCCCGGGATTTCTATATTCATTGATAATTCATTTGTTGAACAAATACTAAGAATATCAAATATTTCACTTCTAATTCTGGTTGCTGACAGATTTGAATACATTAATGTTTGGATAGATTTTGCAATAATATGATTTTTGTATTTAGCAGCATTATCATTCCCTTGTGTTAAAATAGCTAGAACAAAAATTGTTTTCTCAATAATAGATAATTGGCTATATTCTGTCGCTCCAAGGAGGCATGCAATATCATCTATATCAAGTAGCCATAAAGGTATTGACATTAAATTTGCCTCATCGCTTGTATCTGTAGAATAACGTTTAACTTTATAATTTTGATTAATTGTATTTATATTTTTAAATGCAGATGTATATTCCCCATGAGCATCAAAAAGTAGAATCATAGAGTTAAGTGCTATATTATTAGGATTCTGGTATAAAGATTGTAATATTCTAGCAACTCCATAGGATTTACCACTACCTGTATTACCAAAGATTGCAACATGGCCACTAAACAAATCATCAACATTAACATTTACAGGACGATTATATAAGACAGATGTACCAAAAGAAAAACTCTTCTTATCGTTTGTATTCATAATGATATTTAACTCATCATCAGAAATTAATCTAACACTTGAATTTAACTTGGGCTTTCTTATTACTCCGGGTACTAAAGTATTATCTTTAAATTCGCCTAAAAATTGTACATTAACAATGTCCCCATCTATTTCTTCTATTTCACCTAAAATTCTGCGTTCTCCGTCATCAAAAATAAGGTGTAAATTCATTAAATCTTTAGAAAAGGTTTCATTTGTTGTAATTTTCATTTTAGCTTCATTATCGTTTATAAATATTATCTTTTCTAACATAGTAATCACCTCTATCATCTCTTCCATTATAAAGTAGATTTGTATTTAAGACAATATTTAATCACAATTTAATTATTTATAGGTTTATCTCTTAACAAAAAACAAAATCTATAAAAATGTCAAAAAGCAAAAGTTTGTTAGAATAACATAATTATTAGTAATATTTAAATTCTTAGGCTATAATATAATAAGGGTGATAAGATATGGAAATAAGGCTAAAAGAGCGTAGTGAAATAGAAGAAAAATATAAGTGGGATTTATCAATAATGTATAAAGATGATATGGAGTGGAATAACGATTTTGATAAATTGCGTAATGATATGCAGGAGTTTTCAAAATATAAGGGAGTGTTAGGAAACAGTTCAAGTGATTTGTTATTAGCATTACAGGAAAAGGATAACTTAAATAGAAGGTTTGAAAAACTGGCTTCCTACGCAATGAGGAAAAGTGATGAAGACACTAGGGATATGGATGGAGCTAAGCTAAAAAATATGATCTTTAGTTTAGGGGCTGAGTTTGTTGAAATATCTTCATTTTTTGATCCTGAAATAATTAGTATTGGTAGGAATAAAATAGAACAGTTTATAGATGAAAAAGAAGCTCTTATGACTTATTGTCATTATTTAGAAAATATTATTCGTTTTAAAGAACACACTTTATCTTTGGAAGAAGAAAAAATCATGGCTAATGCGAGTGAAGTTTTATCTGCCCCTAGCAAGATCTTTACAATGCTTAATAATGCAGATATTAAATTTGAAAACATTAAAGATGAAGACGGTAACGTTGTTGAATTAACTAATGGCAATTATAGTAAGTACATTTCATCTCATGATAGGAATGTTAGAAAGGATACTTTTAAAGTCTTGTATAAAGGTTATAAAGGTCTAAAAAATACTTTTACTGAGGTTCTTATTGGGGATATTAAAGCTCATTATTTTGAATCTAAAAACAGAAAATTTTATAGTCCTTTAGAAATGTCACTTTTCAATAATAATATTGATATTAAAATTTATTATAATGTTATAAAAGTAGTAAATATGAATTTAAATAAAATGCATAAGTATGTCAAAATGAAGAAAGATCTTTTAGGGCTAGAAGAGCTACATATGTATGATTTTTATGTTGCATTAATTAAGGAATATGATATTGAATACACATATGATGAAGCATTAAATCTTGTTTTTAAGGCACTTACACCATTGGGGGAAGAATATATTAAAAATACTAAAGAGGCTTTTGATAAACGCTGGGTTGATGTGTATGAAAATAGGGGAAAGAGGACTGGTGCTTATAGTTCTTTCGGTTATGATACCCCACCATATATTCTCTTAAATTATAATGGTAAGCTTCATAGTGTGAGTACTATTGCTCACGAGTTAGGACATTCACTGCATTCATATTATTCGGCTTTAAAACAACCATATATATATCATGAATATTCAATTTTCGTTGCTGAAGTAGCTTCTAATGTAAATGAAGTACTTTTAAACATGTATATGATTGATAATGCTAAAAACAGGCAAGAAAAGATGTCTCTTATAAATGATTTTTTAGAAAGTGTAAAAGGATCAATATATCGTCAGACTATGTTTGCTGAATTTGAGAAAAAAATATATGAGCTTGAAAAGGACAAAAAGCCTTTAACAGAGCAAGCATTTAGTGATTTATATTACGAATTAAATAAAAAATATTATGGAGAGGACATTATATCTGACGAAGAAATAAGATATGAATGGATGAGAATACCCCATTTTTATTATCAATTTTATGTTTACCAATATGCTACTGGTTTAGCAACTGCATTCTTTATAGCGAACAACATTTATAATGGTGATATTGCTTTTAGAGATAAATATATAAAATTTTTATCTAGTGGTAGTAGTGATTATCCAGTAGAACTCCTAAAAATACTTGGCGTAGATATGAAAAACGAAAAAACAATGCAGTGTATTCTTGATTACTTTGATACACAAATTGAGGAATTTCTTAAACTAGCAAAAGAAAAATAAGCGTTTTAGGAATGCTTATTTTTTGTGTTGAAAATATTTTTCAAAGAGCTTAGTCTTAAATATGTATTGTAGGTTTGTTTGTTAATAATTAAATTAAATTCTCCAATATATTCTACAACCTCTACGTTAAACCCTTTTTTAAATTCGTATAGTCCATAAAGAGGATCGCTTTTGTCAAAATTGCCTGTTATCCCATTGTGGTGAACAGAGGAATACCCTTTTTTTGTGAATTCATTTATTACAGCCCATTTAATTAAATGATTTGCAGAAAATGATTTAAACTTTTCGTTGTATCCATCAATTAAAAAGAATGCCTCTTTATTATATTTAATAACGGCAGATGTAGCTATTACAACTTCATTTGGGTAGGCCTTAAATAAATTGTTAGCATTAACAACATCGTTTTTATATACACTAAGTAATCTATCTGAGCTCATTTTTAAACTGATATATTTATTTTTCTTTTTACTCTTGGTGTTCTTTTGAACTAAATTTGTTATTTCACTGTTATATTTTAATTCATTTTCATATAAATTCTTACTTGTTTTCATATAAACTGCAGGATCTAATTTAGCAAAATAAATGTCAAACATATCGTTTTTTGAGAATATTTCGTAATAATCAAAATAATAATTTAATTTTCTTGAATGTTTTTTACCAACCAAACTATAAAAGAGTTTTAAATCATTTCTATTACCCTTATATATTGTGACACCTCTTTTATAACTTTTTCTTATTTTATTTCTTGTTTCTTTATTAAATGAAGAAAAGGTTTGAGTAGATGAGTTGTTTAACTTTGTAACAATATTCCATCTTGGTTTTGCTGTTTCAAAATTAAGATTAAATCCAAAATGAATATAATTCAGTTTTCCCAGAAGCTCAATTAGATTTTCGTTATTAACACCACTTGGAATTGGGTTGCCCTTAATATCTCGCTCAACATGTATAACGTAGGGATCGATTGTAATATATATATAGCCTAGGCGAAACAAATAATTTTTAAGTAATTTTGTAAAGGTAGCTACTAAATTAAAATCATTAAAATCAATCAAAAAACCACGCGGTGCATAGCCAACTTTAAAATTTCCTAATTTTTTATAACTTAGGATAAGGGTTGCTCCAATCAAATTATTACCATCATCTAACAAACCAACGTAAATATCAATATAGCCGTGACGATTCATCAAAGCCCCATATTGACTAGTTTGGTAGAAATTATGATTTTTATGATTAAAAGCAAATTTATCAAATTGTTCTTTAGTTAATTCTATTATTTGCATATTCACCATTCCTATTCTTTATTATAACAAAAAAAGCTTTAAAAATAAAGGAATATGTTTTACATTTTTTTGCTCTATGTGATTAACAATTTAAAGCAAATATAGTATACTGGATATTAGGAAAAGAGTTGGTATGGTGGATAATAAAAAAAAAGCTTTTGTTTTAGGGATGGCAAGAAGTGGTTATGAAGCCGCTAAATTTTTAATTAGTAAGGGATATGATGTTACACTTAACGATTCTAAAGCTGAACAGGCAAAAGACCAGATGGAGGAACTTGAATCTTTAGGCGTAAAAATGAATTTAGGTAGTCATCCAGATGACTTATTTGATGATACTTTCGACATCATAGTGAAAAATCCTGGTATTCCAAATGATCATAAATATGTTGTAAAGGCTCATTATTTAAATATTCCTGTAATTAATGAAGTTGAGCTTGCTTTTCGTTATTTCAATCCGGGAGTGAAAATTGTTGGGGTTACAGGGACGAATGGCAAAACAACAACGACAACAATAATTTATGAAATCTTAAAATTTGCTGGAAAGAGTGCATATTTAATGGGAAATATAGGTTATCCAATATGTTCATTTGTGTCCAAATTAGAAGATGGTGATATAGCTGTTATGGAGATTTCAGATCATCAGCTATGTAATCTCTCTGATTTTAAAACTGACATTTCAGTTTTAACTAATTTGTCAGAGGCTCATCTTGATTTTCACGGTTCTTATACTGCTTATAAAGAAATGAAAAAAAGGATTTTTAATCATCATGATAAAAGTGATATAGCTATTCTTAATTTGGATGATAGTGAGGTTTTAGATTTAACTAAAGATATTAATTCTACTAAAAAATATTTTTCGTCTCAGTCTCCTAATGAGAATGGCTGCTCAATTGTCGATGGATACATTTCTTATAACGATGAAAAAATAATAAATGTTGGGGAAATAAAAGTTAAAGGAATGCACAACTATGAGAATGTAATGGCTGCTATCGTTGTAGTTAAAGAATTTGACGTATCAAATGAGGTTATAGTTTCAGTTTTAAAGAGTTTCGGTGGTGTTGAACATCGTATTGAATATGTTAATAAAATAAATAATAGAGAGTTTTATAATGATTCTAAAGCCACTAATGTAACATCAACCCAAATAGCATTATCTTCATTTACTAAACCAACAATTTTATTGCTTGGTGGTTTGGATAGAGGACATAGTTTTGATGAATTAGAAGATTATCTGAAACACGTAAAATTAATTGTTGCTTATGGTGAAACTAGATATAGGATTAATGACTTTGCTAACGAACATAATATTAAATGTGGAAATGTCGAGACATTAGAAGAAGCTACTAATATAGCTTATGAAATGTCTGAAGAGGGTGATGTCATTCTTCTTAGTCCGGCTTGTGCTTCATGGGATCAATTTAAATCTTTTGAAATTCGTGGTAAAATGTTTAAAGAGTTTGTAAATAAGTTATAAAGGAGGAATAAAGTGATAATTAAGGATATTAAAGCAAGGGAAATTCTAGATTCGAGGGGGAATCCTACAGTTGAAGTTGATGTTATATGTGAGGATGGTAGTTTTGGACGTAGTAGTATACCAAGTGGTGCTTCTACTGGTATAAAGGAAGCTTTAGAATTACGTGATAACGACCATCGTTATATGGGTAAAGGTGTTTTAAAAGCAGTAGCGAATGTAAATGATGTAATAAGACCTAGAATGATAGGAATGGATGTTACTAAACAAAGAGAAATAGATAATTTTCTTATTTCGATTGATGCGACTGAAAACAAGAGTAATTTGGGTGCAAATGCTATATTAGGTGTATCTTTGTCTTGTTTAAAAGCTGCAGCTGATTATAATGATGTGCCACTTTATAAATATTTAGGAACTGGTAATACTTTGCCTACACCGATGATGAATATATTGAATGGTGGAGCACATGCTGATAACAATCTTGATTTTCAAGAATTTATGATTGTTCCTTCTGGCAATACATTTAAAGAAAAATTAAGAAAAGGGACTGAAGTATTTCATACTTTAAAGAAAGTACTTAAAAACAATAACTATAATACTTCTGTAGGGGATGAAGGTGGATTTGCACCTAATTTAAAAAGCAATACTGAGGCTTTTGATTTAATTGTTGAAGCTATAATAAAAGCGGGATATGAGCCAGGTGTTGACGTTTCTTTAGCTATTGATGTTGCTGCTTCTCAATTTTATGCTGATGGTAAATACAATTTAAAAGGTGAGAGTTTAGTACTTGATAGAGAAGGATTGATTAACTTTTATGGAGAATTAATAAACAAGTATCCAATTATTTCGATTGAGGATGGGTTGGAGGAAAACGACTTCGAGGGTTTCAAATTATTAACAGAACGCCTTGGAAATAAAATTCAATTAGTTGGTGATGATTTATTTGTAACTAATACTAAACAACTTCAAAAAGGAATTGACTGTGGTGCATGCAACGCTATTCTTTTAAAAGCTAATCAAATAGGTACAGTAAGTGAAACTTTAGATACAATCGAACTTTCTAAGAAAAGCAATTATAAAACAGTTATTTCTCATCGAAGCGGTGAGACAGAGGATAATTTCATAGCAGATTTTGCTGTAGGCTTAGATTTAGGACAAATAAAAACGGGTTCTTTATCTAGAACTGATCGCGTATGTAAATATAATCAATTACTTCGTATTGAAGAGGAGTTAAATAGTTAACAAATATAAAAGTGAGATTGAAAAAGCTCACTTTTTATCTAATAATCATATATAAGGGTTATATTATATCTTTATAAAAATTTTAACTCGTGTTATAATTTAAAAATAAGGGTGATGAAAAATGAAAAATGTTAAGAAAAAGAAAATAACTAAAGTTATTGTTATTGATGAGGAATCCTCTGGTGATAAAATTGGAATAAACAAATTTATTGATTGGCTAATATATATGTTTGGCTATACAGTGATTTTGATTTTTGTATCTATAATATTTAACGAAACATTTATTATTGATAATAGTTATTTTGGAATTTGGGCCTTTTTAGCTAGTATTATTATTTATATTTTAAATAAAACTATAAAACCAATAATATTTTTATTGACACTTCCTATTACCGGTATAACGTTAGGCTTATTTTATCCTTTTATAAATGTGTTTATAATTAAAATAGCAGACTTTATTTTAGGTAGTTATTTAGATACAAATAATATATTTACTTTATTTTTTGTTGCTATTGCTATATCTTTAATGAATTTTCTTTTAGAAAAAACAGTTATTGAACCACTAAAGAGAAGGGAGAATTAACATGAATCCATATTTAATCGACGTTGGTTTCTTTCAAATAAGTTGGTATTCTGTTTTTATATTGTTAGGGCTTTTTGTTGGTGGAACACTGTTAATTTGGGAAGCTAGAAAATTTAGAATTAATGAAGAATTCCTTTCAAATTTAATATTTTGGACTTCCATAATATCGATTATTGGAGCTAGGCTTTATTATGTAGCTTTTAATTGGGATTATTATGGAGCTAATACAATGGATATTTTAAGGATTTGGGAGGGAGGTTTAGCTATTCATGGTGCAATCCTCTTCGGTTTTATCTTTATTTGTTTTTATACAATGAAATATAAAGTTAAGTTAGTTCGCATTCTTGATATTATCGCGCCAAGCCTTATAATAGGCCAAGCTATAGGTAGATGGGGTAATTTCTTTAATCAAGAGGCCTTTGGCAGTGAAGTAACAAGAGGCTTTTTAGAAGGATTGCATATTCCTGAATTTATTATTGAAGGAATGAATATAGGTGGTATTTATTATCATCCAACCTTTTTTTATGAGTCGTTGTGGTGTTTGCTAGGCTTTATTATCTTATTGTTTGTTAGAAGATTTTATAAATATCTTAAAAATAGCCAACTAACTGGTTTATATTTCATGTGGTATTCCTTTGGTCGCTTCTTTATAGAAGGCCTTAGAACAGATAGTTTAATGATTGGTGAATTTAAAGTTGCCCAATTAGTTTCGATAGGGTTATTTATAATTGGTTTTATTATAGTGATTTCCAAATTCAAAGGTTCAAAATTTGAAGGACTTTATAAGGAGGGGGATAATGCAAAATCAATTAATTTTTGATGTAATAGTTGTAGGTAGTGGTCCAGCTGGTATAACAGCAGCTATATATCTAAAAATGGCCAATCTGAATGTTTTAATGATAGATAGCAACGCCCCAGGTGGTCAAGTGAATAAAATATCGGTAATCGAAAATTATCCTGGTTTTTCTCATATTTCTGGCGCTGATTTAGCATATAATATGTTTGCTCAAACCCAAGATTTAGATATACCATATAAGTATGGTAAAGTTGTTGATATTATAAATGATGGAAATCAGAAGATTATAAAAACTGAAAAAGAATCTTTACAATGTAAGGTTGTTATTATTGCGACAGGTCGTAAACCTAAAGAATTGGGTTTGCCAAATGAAAAGAACTTAATTGGAAAGGGAATAAGTTGGTGTGCCATTTGTGACGGAGCACTATTCAAAAATAAAGATGTTATTGTTGTAGGTGGTGGAAATAGCGCTTTAGAGGAAAGTTTATATTTAAGTAATATAGCTAATAAAGTTAGTATTATTCATCGTTCAAAGGAACTATCTTGTGATGAAATATTCAAAGATCGTGTTCTTAAAAGTCCTAAAATTGATATATATCATAATGCTGAGGTTATTAAATTAAATGTTTTTAAAAATAAGCTTGAGAGTGTTGAAATAGAACAACTTGGTGAAAAACAAAAAGTAAGTGCCTCAGGAGTGTTCATATATATTGGTTTTGAACCATCTATTTTTTATGCAGAAGGTTTAGACCTTGATGTTCATGATGGCTATATCAATGTAGATAAGGATATGAGGACGAATGTTGCTGGTGTATATGCCTGTGGTGATGTGATAAAAAAAGATTTATATCAAATTACAACTGCTATATCCGATGGTAGTGTGGCAGCTACTAGTGCTATAAAATATTTAAAAGAAATTGAATAATTATAAACAATTTTTGGAAAGGTTGATGTTATGTACAACTATGATAAAGATTTTATTAATGTATCCCAAAAAATGTTTTTTTCTGAAGAGGAAAGACAAGAGTTATATCCGATAATAGATGAGATATTAAACCACGAGCGATGGGAAGACATGAGAATTTATAAACATCATTTAGAAACGAGAGCAGTTCACTCTCTGGAAGTTTGTTGTATTGCATGGCGAAAAGCTGTTAGGAATCCTAAATGTGATGCTTCATCGGTTGCAATTGGGGCCTTACTTCATGATTTTTTCTTTTATGATTGGCAAAAGGAGAAATCCGATCTTGATCAACATGATATTAAACTCAAAGTATATTCCCCAAAATTACATGGTTTTGTTCATCCTTTAATTGCTTATGATAATGCTAGTAAATTTTTCCCCCATCTTATGAACAAAACGATTAAGGACATCATTATCAAACATATGTGGCCGCTCACAGTTAATCCGCCTAGATATAAAGAATCATGGCTTGTTACCTTTGCTGATAAGAGTTGTTCCTTAAATGTATTAAAGTCTCCTAGAGAATTACCGTTATATATAGGAATCAAAATAAGTAATAGAAATTGACAATATTGGTAGTTAAAAACTAATTTGGTCAAATTGGCTTTAATTAGTTTTTTTATAGTATAATGATTATGGAGTTGGTTTGTATGCAAAGAATAGTTGTTTTAGGTGGTGGGCATGGTTTATCCGTTTTACTTAAGGGCTTAAAATTATTTCCAGTTGAACTTACTGCTGTAGTAGCTGTCTCTGATGATGGTTCATCAACAGGAAAATTACGTAAGGAATATAATATTCCTGCTGTTGGTGATTTGCGTAACGTTGTTATTTCTCTCTCTGAATCAGAACCATTATTTGAAAAGTTATTTCAATATCGTTTTAAAGGTTCTAGTGATTTAGCGGGCCATCCAGTTGGCAACTTGTTACTTGCTGCTCTTACTGATATAAATGGCAGCTTAACCGAAGCGGTAGCTTCTTTTAGTGAAATTCTTAATCTTAAAGGAAAAGTATTGCCTTTAACAGAAGATACGGTAACACTCGTTGCTCATACTAAACAAGGAGAGGTGCTAGAAGGGGAAGAGCACATTCGTAAAAGTGGTAAGGAAATTGAACGTGTTGAGTATAAAGAAAAACCTAATGTTTTAGATGAAGTAATTACTGAAATAGAAAATGCTGATTTAATTATTTTGGGATTGGGTAGTCTTGTTACTAGTATTATCCCAAATCTTATTTGTCCTGAGGTAGTACAAGCTATTAAAAAGAGTCAGGCAAGAGTTCTATATGTTTGCAATGCTATGACAGAACACGGTGAAACAGACAATTTCACTGTAAGTGATCATATAAAAACACTTAATAAATATTTAGGCGAAGGTGTTGTTAATGCCGTTTTAGCTAATTCTAAACATATAGATGTTGATATTCAAGAAAGATATAAAAAACTTGAACATAGTGAGCCTGTTGTTGTTGATGATGAGGAAATGGAAAAACTGAAAACAAAATTAATCAAAGAAGATTTAATTGTTATTCAAGATCAAATGGTAAGACACGATCCGATGAAAACAGCCTTTGTAATTTTTTCCTATCTTTTAAGGGAGTGATAACATGTCTTTTTCAACAGATGTAAAAAATGAGGTTGTTAGAATAGATAACACAAATTTAGAAAATGTCGCTTTATTATCGGCATATATTAGGCAAAATGCATATATAGATAATAAAATAATAAGAATACATACTGAAAACGCTGCTATATGTCGCTACTTATTTAAAATTGTTAAAAATGTTTATGATGTTACAAGTAAAATTATAATAAGAAAGAATTTTAATTTTAAAAAGAATTTGGTATACATAATGGAAGTTAGTGATAAAAAAGACTTTATTTTAAAGGATTTATCTCTTTTAAATGATCAAAGTTATTTTATTAACATTCCAAAGGAATATATTATAGGTGATGATGAACTAAAAAAAGTTTATTTAAGAGGTTGTTTTATAGCTAGTGGTAGTATAAATAATCCTAAAACGTCTAGATACCATTTAGAGTTTTTAATTGATGATGCTGAATATGCTGCTTTTATTAACGATTTGTTAAATGAGTATGAGCTTAATAGCCGTATAATTAAAAGAAAGAATGGATATATGGTTTATATTAAGGAAGCTGAAAAAATCAGTGATTTTTTAAAAATTATTAAATCCTATAATGGTGTTTTGTATTTTGAAAATGTAAGGATTTATAGAGATCAGAAAAATACAACTAATCGTCTTAATAATTGTGAACAAGCAAATATTGAGAAAACGATAAATACTGCTCTAAGACAAATTGATGATATAAAGGTTATATCTGATATGATTGGTCTTGATGCTATAGATGAAAAATTAGCCATAGTAGCTGATTTTCGTCTTAAATATCCTGAATCATCATTATTAGAACTTAGTGAAATAATAAGTCATGAATCATCCAAAAAAATTACTAAATCGTGTTTGAATCACCGCTTTAGAAAGTTAAAAGAAATAGCTGATAAAATGAGAGACCAATAAAAGATATTTAGAGAACATTTGATAAAAGCATTCAAAAAGGACATTATTTTTGATAAAATAGAAATATATATATAATTAGTGAAAGTAAGTGATTGCAATGGGAAAGGTAATATCAATTGTCAACCAAAAGGGTGGCGTTGGCAAAACAACCAGTAGTATTAATTTAGCGTCTTCTTTAGGGCTTTTAGGCAAACGAGTTCTACTTATAGATTTAGATCCTCAAGGAAATGCTTCGACTGGAGTTGGTTTTGACAAAGGTGATATTGATAAAAGTATCTATGATGCTTTAATAGGTAGAGCAGATATTAAACAAGTTATTTTTAAAACAGATTTTAAAAATCTTTATCTGACACCAGCAACAATTAATTTAGCAGGTGTTGATATTGAACTTATCGAACGAAGTAGAAATGAAGAGGGTTTCTCTAAAGTTGGACAATTAAAGAAGTGTTTGGATTCTATAAAGGACAAGTTTGATTACCTTATAATTGATTGCCCACCGTCTTTAGGAATTTTAACGACTAATGCTTTAACTGCTTCTGATTCGGTTATTATCCCTGTACAATGTGAGTTTTTTGCTTTAGAAGGTATAACCCAATTGCTTAACACTATAATGCTAGCTCAGCGTAACCTTAATCCTGAATTAGATATAGAAGGTGTATTGTTAACAATGTTTGATTCCCGTACAAATTTAGGTTTAGAGGTAGTTGAGGATATTAGAAGTTATTTTAAGGAAAGAGTATATGATACTATCGTTCCACGTTTGATTAGGTTATCGGAAGCGCCATCACATGGTAAACCAATAGCTGAGTATGATTCTTCAAGTAAAGGACACCATGCTTATTTAAATTTAGCAAAGGAAGTGATTATTCGTAATGGAAAATAAAAGAAGAGCTTTAGGTAAAGGCTTAGAACAATTATTTAATGCTGAAAATCTCGATTTTAATCAACTGGAAACTAGCATTGTCGAAGGTGCTGCAGAAAATGAGATTACAAAGGTAAAATTAACTGAACTTAGAAGTAATCCATATCAACCACGAAAGGTGTTTGATGAGACCGCACTAAAAGAGTTATCTGATTCAATAAAAGAGAATGGTGTTTTTCAACCAATAATTGTTAAAAAAAGTATTAAGGGTTATGAAATTATTGCTGGAGAACGCCGTGTAAAAGCTAGTATTATGGCGGGTCTAGAAACAATCCCAGCTATAATAAGAGATTTTACTGATGAAGAAATGATGCAAATTGCTCTACTTGAAAATCTTCAAAGAGAAGATTTAAATGCAATCGAGGAGGCTAATGCTTATAAGTCAATGATTGATTCTCTTGGTATTACACAAGAAGAACTAAGTAAAAAGCTCGGAAAGAGTAGAAGTCATGTTACTAATATGCTTGGTTTACTTCGCTTATCAGATTATGTTCAAAGTTTAGTTTTACATGGTAAAATTTCAATGGGACATGCAAGAGTTTTAAGTAAATTATCTGATAATGAGAAAATAGAAAGTCTTGCTAATAGAATTATAAGAGAAGATTTAAGTGTTAGAACATTAGAAACGTTAGTTTCTGATGAAGGAAAAGAAATTGAAAAGAAAAAGCCTAAAGCTAACAACAGACAATATTCTTATATAGAGGAAACTTTAAGGGAAAAATTAGGTACCAAAGTAACTGTTAATAATCATAAGGTTCAAATTTCTTTTGCAAATGATGAAGAGTTAGAACGTCTATTGAAAATATTAAATGTAAAAATAGAGGAGTGATTTAATTGATAAATATTTTCGCCTTTTTAATAAGTAAAAAAATTATTTACACTATTCTTATTCTTGTTGTTGGGTATTTTCTGTATAAAATATTATCAAATGTTATTAATAAATCTTTTAATCTTAGAATGAGGTTAATGAAGGTTGATAATCGTCGTCAAAGAACAATAAATGCAATAATACACAATGTTTTAAAATATACTTTTGTTGTCATCGTGTTTTTTTCTTTATTGGGAGTGTTTGGTGTTAATGCCGGTGCTATCGTAGCAAGTATAGGTGTTATAGGTTTGGCTATAGGTTTAGTTGTTCAAGATATTTTGAAAGATATACTTGCTGGTACATTTATTCTTATTGAAAATCAATATGCTATAGGTGATATTGTTATGATTGGTAATTTTAAGGGTGAAGTAATATTTCTTGGTTTAAAATCAACTAAACTTAGAAGCGCAACTGGTGAAATTAAAATTCTGTCTAATCGTAATATTTCTGACATAACTAACTATAGTTTAAATAATTCGACATTATATATTGATGTTGATTTGGCTTATGACAATGATGATACCTTAGTGGATAAAACTTTATCATCTTTAGCAACTAAATTATCAAAAAAGATTAAAAATTGTAAAAGTGATTTCCAATACTTAGGTATTGAAAAGTTAGGTGATAAAACGACTTACCGTTTTAGTGTTGAGGCTGATATTAAATACCAAGAGGATATAAGACGTGAAACTTTAAGTGAAATAAAAAAAGCTATAAATGGAACTGATATTAGGAGATAATCGAAGTGAAAAAAGATTATAAACTCAACTCAATTGTTATGATGAAGAAACCACATCCTTGTAAAAGTAATACTTTTCAAATAACTAGAATAGGGGTAGACATAAAGATAAAATGTTTAAATTGTGGTAGGAGTATCATGCTTGATAGGGTGGATTTTGATAAAAAAATCAAAAAAGTGATGGAGGAGTAGTAATGAATACACCAAAAAAGAAACGAATATTTAGCAATATAATAGTTTCGTTTTTATGTTTAATATTTCTTATTATGCTTATTAGTTTAATAGGTAATAGTATGGGATGGCAAGCAACGTTTACAAGAGTAAATTCTGTAACAGGAGCTCTAGAAACAAATATTGTTACTGTCTCTAACCTTTTTAGTGGAGATGAAATCCGAAATATTTTAGGTAATGCTATAACAAATTTTATTTCGTTTGCCCCCTTAGGATTTCTCCTAATTGCAGCAATAGCAATAGGTGTTGCTTATAAATCCGGTTTCTTACCAATTGCTTTTACAACCATGGGCCGTCGTCTAAGTAAATTTTGGATAACATTTATGTTTGTTTCTCTAGGAATAATAACTAGTTTTGCTGGTGATTTTGGATATGTTATGCTAATTCCTTTAGCAGGTATTTTTTACCTTGTTAACAACCGAAACCCTTTAGCAGGTATTCTAGCAACGTTTGTTGCGGTATCAGCCGGGCAAGGTATTAGTTTTTTACTTTCTAGTTTGGATTATGGTTTAGCTCCATATACTGAGTTAGCGGCTCAATTGACAGATAAGAGTTTTAAGATGGGTGCGTATAGCAATATTTTCTTTACTATAGTTGGAACTATTTCTTTGGCATTTATGATAACCTATATAACAGAGAAAATTATTATTCCAAGAATTCCTAAATATAAAAGGGATGAGGAAATTATAGAGGAACTGGTCATTGGTCGTAAAGAAAAACGTGGTCTTGTAGTATCAGTTCTCGGATCGCTAATAGTTTTTATTACATTTATATATATGCTTATACCAGGATTACCCGGCTCAGGTTTATTACTTGATAATACAGGAAAAGTATATAGCGCAATGTTGTATGGCTCAGGTTCTTATTTTAGCCAATCTATTGTTTATCTTTTATCGATAGTTTTATTAGTAGCTGGTTCATTGTATGGCTTTGCAGCTAAGACAATTAAAGTAAAAGAACAATTTAGTAGAGTTTTATATGATTCGCTTAATAACATGAGTAGTTTTATAGTTTTAATTTTCTTTGCATCTCAATTAATTGCTATATTTAAACGAAGTAATTTAGGAACAGTTATAACTGCTTGGCTTGTAGAACTCGTTCAGACACTTAATTTTACTTCCATACCGCTTATTCTATTAGTATTTGTATTTTTGGTTATTGCCAATCTTTTCTTACAAGCATCTGTTACTAAATGGACCATTGTAAGTCCTATTGTAATTCCTTTGTTTATGAATGCTAATATGACACCAGAATTTGCACAAGCGGTATTTAGAGTTAGTGAAGGTGCTGCTAATATTATGACACCGCTTTCGGTATACTTTATAATTTTTGTAGGTTTTTTAGAAATGTATAACAAAGGTGAAACGAGAATTTCGTTAGGTGATTGTTACAAAATGCTTTGGCCGTATAGTGTTGCTATAGCATTATTATGGATGTTTATTCTAATTACTTGGTATATTATAGGTTTACCAATTGGATTTGGAGTATATCCAACTGTTTAGGAGGGTTTATTATGTCATTAACGGCTGGTATTGTGGGATTACCTAATGTAGGAAAATCAACATTATTTAATGCAATAACAAAGAAAAATATTTTAGCAGCTAATTATCCTTTTGCTACAATTGATCCAAATGTAGGAATTGTATTTGTACCAGATAATAGGCTTAGTATTTTAGAGAATATATATACTCCAGAAGATGTAATTTCTACATCTTTTGAGTTTAGAGATATTGCTGGTCTTGTGAAGGGAGCTTCATTAGGAGAGGGACTTGGAAACAAGTTTTTATCACATATTAGGGAAGTTGACGCTATATGTGAAGTAGTAAGATGCTTTGAGGATGAAGAAATTATCCATGTTGAAAATTCGGTGGATCCAAAAAGAGATATTGAAATTATTAACTTAGAGCTTGTCCTTGCTGATTTAGAGGTTATTGAAAATAGAATTGGTAGAATTGAAAAAAAAGCACTTACAACAAAAGACAAGGACTCTTTAGCTGAACTTTCTGTTCTTAATAAAATTAAAGATGCTTTACTGAATGATATTCCTGCTAGAAAATTGGAATATACTGAGGATGAAGAACTTATTATCAAATCTTTTCATCTTTTGACGATGAAACCTATTATTTACTTAGCTAATATAAGAGAAAGTGATATTGGTAAAGCGAATAAGTATGTTGATATAGTTAAGGATTATGCTAAAAAAGAAAATAGCGAAGTAATAGAGATGTGTGCTAAAATTGAATCTGAGTTAAGTGAATTAAATGATGATGATAAAGATTTGTTTTTAGAAGAGTTAGGTATTAATGAAAGTGGATTAGATCGATTAATCAGAGCTACCTATCATTTGTTAGGTTTAGCTACATTTTTTACTTGTGGTCCTAAGGAAGTTAAGGCTTGGACATTTGAAAAAGGAACAAAGGCTCCTGGATGCGCAGGTATTATTCATACTGACTTTGAACGTGGCTTTATTAGAGCAGAAGTTATAGGCTATGATGATTTAATAGCTTGTGGTAGTGAAAAAGAGGTTCGTGAAAAAGGAAAGATGAGACTTGAGGGAAAAGAATATATAATGCATGATGGCGATATCTGTCATTTTAGATTCAATGTTTAATTAATATTAATTAGGAGGAAAAATGATGGAAATTTTTGAAATAATAAAGGCGTTTATTCTTGGTGTCGTTCAAGGTATAACAGAATGGCTACCTATAAGTAGTACTGGTCATTTAATAATTATAGAAGATATTTTTAAATTTAATTTGTCAGATTCTTTTGTTAATACTTTTTTTGTACTTATTCAGTTAGGCTCTATAATTGCAGTAGTTGTTCTATTTTTCAAAAAATTAAATCCTTTTAAGAGAGAAGAGAAAGAACGCAACGATACTATAAATTTGTGGTTAAAAATAGCTGTTGCAACAATCCCGGCCGGAATAGCTGGTTTCTTGTTTGAAGAGCAAATAGATACGTTATTATATAATTCTGTAACTGTTGCAATAATGTTGATTTTTTATGGTGTTATTTTCATTCTTTTGGAGAGCAAAAACAAAAAGCCGCTAACAACAGAGTTGCCTCAAATATCATTTAAATTGGCCTTAGGTATTGGATTATTTCAAATGCTAGCTTTAGTACCTGGAACTTCTAGATCGGGTGCTACTATAATTGGCGCAGTATTTTTAGGTACATCACGTTACATTGCTTCGGAGTTTTCATTCTTTTTAGCTATACCAACAATGTTAGGAGCTAGTTTTTATAAGCTTATGAAATCTGGATTTGTTTTTAGTTCACTAGAAATAATGGTTTTAGTTGTCGGTTCTATTACTGCTTTTGTAGTTTCACTTTGGGCTATAAAGTTTCTTCTAGATTATATTAAAAATCATGATTTTAAAGTATTTGGTTATTACAGAATAATTCTTGGTTTATTGGTATTATTTTTCTACTTTTTTATATAAATTTAAAGGAGGATATTTAAATGAATGAATTTAAAGTATGCGACATATGCGAGGCAGTTGATAGTGAATCAATGATTAAGAGGCTTAAAGAAATAGACCCTGAAGCAGAAATAGTTGTTGGTTGTACTGGTTTCTGTGGAATTGGTGCTACGAAGCCTTTTGTAATTGTTAATGGTATTCCTGCTATTGCAGTAACAGAAGATGAGGTTATTAATAAAGTGAAGGAGATACTTAATAATTAGTATCTCCTTTGCTTTACATACTTTCTAAAAAAGGACTTAATTATTATGACTTTTATGGCAAAACATAGTATATTGTATAGTGTATGAGAGAGGTGATTTGTTATGGAATTGATGAAAGATTTATGGCTTAGGGTTACTCAACAAAAAAAGACAATCGTTCTTCCTGAAGGGGAAGAAGAAAGAACAATAGAAGCTGCAGCCATCATTTTAAAAAATAATTTGGCATCAATTATTCTTATAGGTGATGAAGAGATTATTAGGGATAAGGCTTTAAAATTAGATGTTAATATAGATAAAAGCACTATAATTAATCCTTTAATTTCTGATAAAAGGAATTTTTATGCGGAGAAACTATATGAATTAAGAAAAGCAAAAGGAATGACAATAGAAATTGCGAAAAAACTAGTTTTGAATAATATTTATTTTGGTGTAATGATGTTGAAATTAGGAGATGCTGACGGCTTGGTAGCAGGTGCAGTTAATTCCACTAGTGATTTGCTTAGAGCAGGATTACAAATAATAAAAACAGCTCCAGGCACCTCGCTTGTTTCAAGTTATTTTTTAATGATAGTACCAAATTGTAAATATGGGAGCGAAGGTGTATTTTTATTTGCAGACTGTGGGTTAATTATAAATCCTAATGCTTCTGAACTTGCTTTAATTTCATTACAAACAGCAGAAACTGCCAGAAAATTATTTAATTTAGATCCTAAAATAGCGCTTTTATCTTTTTTAACAAAAGGAAGCGCTGAGCACGAATTGATAAATAAGGTGAGAGAGGCATTAAGTATTGCTAAAACTGTCGCTCCCTCTTTAAAAATTGATGGGGAGTTACAATTAGATGCTGCTATTGTTCCTAGTATTGCTAATAAAAAAGCACCTAACAGTAAAGTTGCAGGTGACGCTAATATATTAATATTTCCCGATTTAAATTCTGGCAATATTGGATATAAATTAGTTGAAAGACTAGCTAAAGCGCAAGCAATCGGGCCATTATGTCAAGGATTTTCTAAGCCTATTAACGATCTTTCAAGAGGTTGTTCGGTTGACGATATTGTTAAGTCAGTTGTTATAACTGCAATACAAGCACAGACTGATAATTAGTGGTTTTAAAATTGACTATGACACCTTATTATGCTATTATTTTAGTTAGAATTAGGTGAGATTATGCAGTTTAAAATAGGAAATTTAGTCATTGATAATCAGGTCTGTTTGGCACCTATGGCCGGTATTTCTAATAGTGCTTTTAGACGTATTGTAAAAGAAATGGGTTGTGGTTTAGTTTTTGCTGAAATGGTTAGTGATAAAGCCGTTATTTATGATAATGTAAAAACAAAAAAGATGTTATATTTTACCAAATCAGAAAGACCAATAGCCCAACAAATATTTGGAAGTGACAAAGAGTCATTTGCATCAGCTGCCAAAATAATTTATCAAGAAATGAAGCCGGATATAATAGATATAAATATGGGGTGTCCTGTACCTAAAGTAGCGTTAAGGGCTCAAGCTGGAGCAGCACTTTTGAAAAATCCTAATAAAATATATGATATTGTTAAGGCGGTTAGAGAGGTAGTTCCGTGCCCAGTTACTATTAAAATTCGTAGTGGTTGGGACGCTAATAGCATAAATGCTGTTGAAGTGGCTCAGGTTTGCGAAAAAGCGGGCGCTAGTGCTATTACTGTTCATGCGAGAACTCGTGCTCAAGGATATAGTGGTTTAGCTGATTGGAAGGTCATAAAAGGCGTTAAAGAGGCTGTTTCTATTCCGGTAATTGGTAATGGCGATATAAAAAGTCCCCAGGATGCTAAAAGAATGATTGAAGAAACTGGGTGCGATGCTATTATGATTGGCCGTGGAGTTTTGGGTAATCCTTGGCTTATAAAAAATGCCGTTAAGATTTTAAACAATGATTCTTTTGAAGAAAAGGTTGATAATAAAACCAAAATTTCTATGGCAATAAAACATTTAGATTATTTAGCAGAGACAAAAACAGATAAGCAAGCTGTGTTAGAAATGAGAGGCCATATTGCTTGGTATTTAAAAGGTATCCAACACAGTAACGAGATTAAGGAACAAGTTTATATGACAACTAGTCTTGAGAATCTTAGAAAATTGTTATATAACTATTTAGAGGAGATGAATTATAATGAGTAAAATATTATTAAAATTAAGTAGTATAGTAGCTTTTGTTACAGCAGGAATTTATTTATTTATTTTTGTTGTTGTTCATTTAGCTATACCATATAATTATATATCAAATAACTTCTATGATTATAAATGTATATTAATTATAGGAGCATTATCATTAGTAATTGCTTTTGGAGGTATCCTATTTAATCATTATAAGGAGTTGCCTTATAATAAAATTATAAAAAAGAAAAATTATATTCTGGCATGGTCAATTTTTCTAACGATAGTAACTGGCTTACCTGGAATTTTAGGACTTGCAGCTTATGTTGGTTTGACAGAAGAGAAACCAGGTGATGGCAAAGTTATTTATATTGAAGAGATAAAGAAATTGGATGAATTAAGAAAAGAAGGCTTAATAACGGAAGAAGAGTTTGCACTTAAGAAGAAAAAGATATTAGATCTTTAATTATAAAAATAAAGATTTACTGTATGATAAATAAGGAGGTTAAAATGGAAAAGAGTTTATTAAAAATATCAGGGATAATTGCTATTGTTTTAGGAATATTTATGTGTATTACGATTTTTTTAGCAATTGTTGGAATCTTTCTTATTATTGGTGGTTCTACTATGATGGGGTACACAAAATTGTCAGATAAAGAGATTGTAAATAAGAAAAACTCAATTTTAGGTTGGTCAATTTTCTTTTTATTCTTTTCATTTATATCTGGGGTATTAGGTTTGATATTTTATTTTACAATGGATAATAATGTTTTTCAAAAGAAAACGGATTATGTTACGGAAATTAAGAAGCTTGATGAAATTAGAAAACAAGGCCTTATTAGTGAGGAAGAGTATACAGCTAAAAAGAAAAAAATCCTTGATATATAAATATTAAAAAGCGATCATGACATTGAGTTATTGATTGCTTTTTTAATTCATAAAGGTCTTTTTCTCTTTACTTTACAAGGAATATGTTATAAAATTAAATTAGGTGATAGAATGAGGGAATTGACAGAACAAGAAATTGTAAGAAGAAACAAATTAGTTGAATTAAGAAACCATGGTGTTGATCCTTTTGGAGAAGCTTACAAAGTGACTTCTAATTCTAAAGAAATAAAGGATTTATATGACTCTTATACTATTAAGGAATTAGAAGAGAAAAATATTGAAGTCTCTGTTGCGGGTCGAATTATGACTAAGAGAGGCAAGGGTAAGGCCGGCTTTATGAATCTTCAAGATAAATTCGGTCAAATTCAGATATATGTCAAATTAGATAATGTTGGTGAGGATAAATATCAGATATTTGATAAGGGAGACTTGGGCGATATTGTTGGTATTAAAGGTAAAGTATTTAGAACACATATGGGAGAACTTAGTGTTAAAGCTCTTGAGTACACTCATTTATCTAAAGCTTTAAGACCCCTTCCAGATAAATTTCATGGTTTGGTTGATGTTGAGGAACGTTTTAGAAGACGTTATGTTGATTTAATTATGAATGAAGATTCTAGAAGAATAGCTTTTATGAGACCTAGAATTATTAGGGAAATTCAAAATTATTTGGATAGTCAAGGTTATGTTGAAGTAGAAACCCCAATTTTGGGTAGAATCTTAGGCGGTGCAGCTGCAAGACCTTTTGTTACCCATCATAATGCACTTGATTTAGATATGTATTTACGTATTGCTACTGAATTACCATTAAAAAGACTTATAGTTGGTGGTATGGATGCAGTTTATGAAATTGGTCGTATCTTTAGAAATGAAGGTATGGACCGTAAACACAATCCTGAATTTACTACTATTGAGCTTTACAAAGCTTATAGTAATATGGAAGGGATGATGGAAATTACCGAAAATATATTTAAGAATGTAATCTTTAATGTGTTAGGAACCTACGAAGTTGAGTGGAAAGAGCATACACTTGATTTTAGTAAGCCGTTCCCAAGAATACATATGGTTGATGCTATCAAGAAAGAATGTGGGGTTGATTTCTTTGAAGAAATGAGCCTAGATGAGGCAAAAAAACTTGCTAAAGAGCATAGAGTTGAAATAGAACCACATTTTAGTATTGGCCACATAATTAACTCATTCTTTGAAAAATATGTTGAGGAAACATTAGTGGACCCTGTATTTATATATGGGCACCCCCTTGAAATAAGCCCATTAGCCAAAAAAAGCAAAGATGAGCGCTTTACCGAACGTTTTGAAATGTTTATTTGTGGTGATGAATATGCCAATGCTTTTACTGAATTAAATGATCCTATCGATCAACGAGAAAGATTTGAGGCACAATTAGAAGAGCGTGACCTTGGAAATGAAGAAGCTAATGATATGGATGAGGATTTTGTTGAAGCATTAGAATATGGTATGCCACCGGCTGGGGGACTAGGAATTGGGATTGACAGAATGATCATGTTAATAACAGGTGCACAAACGATTAGAGAGGTAATTTTATTTCCTCATATGAAAGATAAGAAAAAAGGAGTGGATTCTGATGAAGAATAAAAATTTATGGTTATCGTTACTTATTTTTATTGGAGTTATGTTTTTGTTGACATGGGTTATCCCTTCAACTAGTTATAATGACTCTGGAGCTTTAGTACTTGGAAACATCAAACCAACAGGTATATGGGATGTGTTCTATTATTTATCAATGTTACCAGCATGGTTTGGACAAAATTTCATATTTGTATTGATTGTAGGAGTATTCTATGGAGTAATTAATAAAACTGGTGCACTGAGATCATTAGTAGAAAGAGTTTCTGCATATTTCAAAAAACGCGAAAAATTATTCTTGTTAATAAGCTCAAGTTCATTTATATTGATTGCTGGATTAACTGGAATTGATTTTCCACTGCTAGTATTTGTTCCATTATTCATGGCTATTATTTTAAAAATGGGATATAGCAAAATAACTGCTTTAGTGGCTACTATTGGTTCTATCCTAGTTGGTATTATGGGTAGTTTATATTCAGTTACATTATTTTCTGCAATAGCTAGTTATGTAGATGCTGGTATAACGTATGGATGGTATAAGTTTGGTCTAATAGTTGTTGGATTACTTATTACTGAATTATATTTATATTTCAAGGCTGACATTTTAAAGGGTAAAAATAAAGTAGAACTTAACGAAGAAATGTTATTTATTGAAAAAGAAGAAGGTTCAAAAACACAAAAGATATGGCCTCTTGTTACGACATTTATTTTAATTTTAGTGTTCTATATTTTAGGGCTAACTCCTTGGAGTAATATGTATAGCTTCGCTGGATTTGAAAATTTTCATAATTCTTTAATGGAAGTACATATTGGAAACTTTGCCGTATTTAAAAGTTTTCTAGGTAATAGTTTAGCTTCTTTAGGAACTTGGACTATTGCTGATGCTTGCTCATTAATTTTAATTTTTGCAGCTGTTTTAGTATTAGCTTATAAAGTTAAATGGGAAGAAGCATATAAAGGAATTATTTCAGGACTTACTAAAATGTTACCAACAGCAATGTTAGTTTTAGTTGCTAGTTTAGCTTTTGTAATAGTTTCACAATCAGGAGCTCTTAATACTGTAATCAAAGTGTTAGCAGAAATAACAGAGGGTATAAATGTATTTACATACTCTTTAGCATCGTTTATTGGAGCGGCATTAGTTAATGACGTTTATATTACTAGTTATATTACAGGTATTTTAAGTACTGTTCTAGGTGAATCTGCTAATATGCCATTGCTAATATTGATTCAACAAGTTATGTATGGTCTTGCAATGTTAACAGTTCCTACTAGTGTTATTCTATTAGCTGGTTTATCTTACTTAGAAGTTGGATATACAGAATGGTTAAAAAACATCTGGAAGTTTTTGTTAATCTTAGCAGCAGCGTCTATTCTAATATTAGTTTTAGCAGTTGTTCTATAATACAAAATTAGTTTAGAATCGTTTTTAAAAAGAAGAAAGAATATTTCTTCTTTTTTTGTTGATTAAAAAATAGTTATTTAGTTCATTATAAGCATAGGATATCATGAGAGGAGACATATAAATGTTTGGTAAATTTGACGAAGATGCTCAAAAAACATTGCTTCTTGCAAAAAAGGAAATGATTGAGTTGAAGCATCCTTATGTTGGTAGTGAACATTTACTTCTTGCATTATTGAAATTTGATAATGAAGTTAGTAGGAAATTAAAGGGTTTAGATGTAACTTATAAAGCTTTTAAAAATAAATTAGTATCTGTTATAGGAGTCGGGTCTAAAAAGAGTGAATGGTTTTTATATACACCATTATTAAAAAGAGTAATAGAGAATGCGGTTATTGATAGTAGGGAAAATAACGCTGGTGAAGTCACGAGTGAGCATTTATTTTTTGCTCTCTTAGAAGAAGGCGAAGGTGTTGCAATTAGAATTTTACTTAGTATGAATGTAGATATCGATAAGATTCATAATTCGTTTTCAAAAAAAATCATAGGTAAAAAGAAACAGAAGAAGAATTTATTAATTGAAGAGCTTGCAGTCGATATTACAAAGAAAGCAAAAGATGGTGAACTTGATCCTGTCGTTGGACGTGAAATGGAAATTAGAAGAATTCTTGAAATTCTTTGTCGAAGAACAAAAAATAATCCTTTATTAATTGGCGATGCAGGTGTTGGAAAAACAGCTATTGTCGAGGAACTAAGTAGAATGATTATTGACGGAAATGTGCCTGAGGTATTAATGAATAAACGTATTTTATCACTTGATATGGCAACAATGGTTGCGGGAACCAAATATCGTGGCGAATTTGAGGAACGAATGAAAAAGTTGTTAACTGAACTAGAAGAAGTGGATGACATAATATTATTTATTGATGAAATCCATACTTTAGTTGGAGCGGGTGGCGCTGAAGGTGCAATTGATGCTTCAAATATATTCAAACCGGCCCTAGCTCGTAACAAAATAAGATGTATTGGTGCAACTACAACAAGTGAATATAAAAAATATATTGAGACTGATGGGGCCCTTGATAGAAGGTTTCAGAAAGTGTATGTTGAAGAACCGAGTGAAAACACAGTGAAAGAGATATTAACTAAATTAAAGAGTACTTATGAAACTTATCACAACGTTCAAGTAGGCGAGGATATCATTGATTTAATAATAAAACTATCAAATAAATATATATATGATCGTAATCAGCCGGATAAAACAATTGATATAATGGACGAGGTATGTGCCAGGGTATCTCTCCAACAAACTACTAACGGTAAACAATTATATAGATTACAAAAAGAATTAAACAGAGTTAAAATCAATAAGAATAGTTTAATAATAGAACAAGATTTTGATAGTGCGTATGAATATAGAAAAAAAGAAGAAGAATTAATGGATGAAATAAATAACATGGAATTAAAATTCCTTAATACAAAAACTGTTCGGGAAGTAAAAAAAGAGGATGTAGCGGATGTTATTCATCTTAGAACTAAAATTCCAATCTATGAAATCTTAAATAATGATTTAAAAATATTTAAAAATATTAGTAAAGAATTAAAGGGAACTATAATTGGTCAAGATGATGCGATAAAGACATTAATTGATTTAACAAAACGCATAAAGATGGGACTCAAAGACAAAGGTAAATGTTATTCATACCTTTTTTGTGGACCAACTGGTGTTGGAAAAACAGGTCTTGCTAAAGCTTATGGTAAAGCTTTAGTTGGCGAAAATAATGTTTTGCGATTAGATATGAGTGAGTATTCAGAAGCTCATACAATTAGCAAAATAGTAGGGGCTCCTCCAGGGTATATTGGTTATGAAGATAATAAAAATGTTTTAGAAAGCATTAGAAATAAGCCGTATTCTGTAATTATATTAGATGAAATAGATAAAGCCCATCCAACTATTTTTAATTTATTTTTTCAAATTTTGGATGAGTCTTATATAAAGGACGCTAATGATAAAACAATTAGATTTGATAATGTTTTAATCATAATGACAACTAATATTGGCTTTAATAAAAATACAGTAGGGTTTAATAATGATGATAATGAAAAAATATTATCTAAGTTGAAACGTAATTTAAGCCCAGAGTTTGTTAATCGTATTTATAAATATATAATTTTTAATAAATTAAACAAAAAGGAAATTATTAAAATAATTAATAATCGCATCAGGATTTTAAAAGAGCGTTTTGATAAAATAAATATAAAAATTGATAATCATGTCATCGATGAAGTAGCAGAGTTATCAAATTACAATGATTTTGGAGCTAGAAAGATCGATAAAATAATAGAGGATAAAATAGAGGGGATTATTATCGATGCAATAATGAAGAATGAAAAAGAAGTTGTTATTAAAACTGTAAAGGAGTATGTCTAAAAATGTCATTTAAACAAAATTTTCTACACTAATTATGAAATCTTGCTTCAAGATATTGTCTTACTATTTTTTTAGAGTTATAATGAAGAAGAGCTAAGAGTTCTCGAAAGAGATCTCTTATTTTATTTTTATTAATTATGGAGGTATAGAAGTGGTAAAGTATGTTTTTGTAACAGGAGGGGTTGTATCAGGATTAGGAAAGGGGGTAACAGCATCTTCGTTAGCTCTATTGCTAAAATCTAGAGGATATAAGGTGTTTATGCAAAAGTTTGATCCTTATATTAACGTTGATCCTGGGATGATGTCACCATATCAACATGGAGAGGTTTTTGTAACAGCTGATGGTTCTGAAACCGATTTAGATTTAGGACATTATGAACGTTTTATCGATGAAGAATTAAATTATACATCTAATATAACAACAGGAAAGGTTTATTCTTCAGTTATTAATAAAGAGCGTCGAGGAGATTATTTAGGAGCTACGGTTCAAGTTGTCCCTCACATAACAAATGAAATAAAAGCTAAAATTTTAGAAGCTGGTAAGTCATCTAATGCTGATGTTGTTATAACTGAAATTGGTGGAACAATTGGCGATATAGAATCATTACCATTTTTGGAAGCTATAAGACAATTTAGAGGAGAGGTAGGAAAGGAAAACACTTTATATTTACATACGACATTGATTCCTTATATTTTTGGTTCATGGGAGCTTAAGACTAAACCTACCCAACATAGTGTTACTGAATTAAGATCTCTAGGTATTCAACCTGATATTTTGGTTTGCCGAACTCCAAAACATCTGGATGAGTCGATTATAAATAAATTATCATTATATTGCAGCGTTGAGAGTGAGGCTGTAATTGAAGCGATTGACGCTGAGAATATATATGAAATACCAATTAACTTTTATAATCAAAAAATGGATGAGACAGTGTGTCGCATGTTAGGAATGGATGTTAAAAAAATTAATTTGAAAGAATGGAAAGAGCTTATAAATACCGTTAATAATTTAAATGAGGAAATAAAAATTTCTTTAGTTGGAAAATACGTAGAGTTATATGATGCTTATTTATCTGTAGCAGAAGCTCTTCGTCATGCAGGTTTTAAATTTAACAAGAAAATTAATATTGATTGGGTTGACTCTGAGAAACTTGAAGATATAGAAAATCTTGATAAAGTATTTAAAGATTCTAAGGGGATATTGGTTCCTAGTGGTTCTGGTAGTAGGGGTATTGATGGAAAAATAAAAGCCATTGAATATGCACGAACAAATAAAATACCATTTTTTGGAATTGGCTTAGGTATGCAGCTTGCTGGCATTGAGTTTGCGCGTAATGTATGTGGACTTAAAGAAGCGGATTCAACAGAGTTCGATGAACTAACAAGTGAGCCTATTATTGATTTGATGATAGATCAGAAAACAATTCCTCAAAAGGATGGAACCTTACGTTTAGGCAATTATCCATGTTCTATAGCTAAAAACACTAAAATTTATAAAGCCTATCAATGTGATAATGTTTTAGAACGTCACCGTAATCGTTATGAATTTAATAATAAATATTTGGACTTATTATCTTCACATGGCATGGTCTTCTCTAGTAAAAGTCCTGATGGCAAGCTTGTTGAAATGATGGAATTGTTCGATCATCCTTGTTTTATAGCGTGTCAGTTTCATCCGGAGTTTAAAAGTAGACCAACTAAAGCGCATCCGCTATTTGCCTTTTTTGTTAAATCTTGTATTGATTATAAGTGAAAACTGTATAAAAAAGTTTCAAAAACATATCATTAATTAGAGTAAGTATTGCAAAAAAATTATTTTGATGATATTCTTAAAATAGGAGGAAGAATAAATGGGAGATATTTTTAATGAAATGGTGATATTTTTAGAAGACTATTATGTCTATGTAATAGGCGTTGGTTTAATTATTGTTTTGATGCTAATTGGTTTTTTAGCTAGTAGCAAAAAATCAAGGAAGGAATCAGGCGAAGGAGAAACAATGGCCAATATTAATGATGTTAATACTGGTAGTATAAATGATGTAGCTAATACGTTACAAAATGACAATATGCAACCTGTTGATGTTGTTACGTTTCCAGAAACGAACAATTTAGACGTTAATGTTAATCCAAGTGAAACGGAGATAAATCAACTAGCTGGGAATGTTGAATCAAGCGTACAACAACCTGTTGAACCAATTGCGCCGCAACCTGTTGAGCTAACATCTATATTTGAGCAAAAAGAAGTTGAACCAGTTGCTCCAGCTATAGATCCAGTTAGTATTATATCAACTGACACTGCTCCACTTATTCCTACACCGGGTGTGGATAATGTGGATACTAAGCCAATAGTTGAAGAAATTACACCAATTAATGAAAATAATTTTGATAAAACTGAAATTATTGATTTGTCGACGGTACAACCAGAAAAATCTGTCGAGGTTAAACCTACTGATTTTACACCTTTTGTTGTTAATAACCCCCAAAATGCTGAAACTGATAGTATTTTGAACGGTGAAACAAGTCCTATTGATAAACCTGAAAACCAACAATAATTATTCAAAAAGTTCTTAATTAAGAACTTTTTTATTTTACTATAATTAGACTCCTTATTATACTTTTAGATATTATTTTTCTATTTTATGTGGTATAATTTTTATGTAGAAATATATTATACAGGAGGATATTATGACCATAGATTTTATTGTCTCAACCCTTATGAAAATTATAGATGTTGCATTAGTGTGGTATTTTTTATACTATATATTTAAGAATGTACGTAACAATGTTAAAATGAGTTTGTTATTTAAAGGAATTTTGTTTATTTTAATTGTTAAACTTGTAAGTGACTGGCTAGGTTTAGTTACAATTGGATTATTGCTTGAATATGTTATTATGTGGGGACCATTAGCTTTAATAATAATCTTCCAACCGGAGATTAGGAATGTTTTAGAGCAATTAGGTAAGACACAATTACTTGGCAGACATAAAGTTCTTAGCGTTGGTGAACGTGAAAAGCTAGTTCACGAAATAACTCTTGCAGTCGAATATTTAAAAAAGACACGTATTGGTGCTTTAATTGTTATAGAACGTGATGTTAGTTTAAGAGATTATATTGAAAGATCAAAGAAGATTTATGCGGATATAACTAGTGAGTTATTAATAGCTATATTTTTCCCAAATAACCCATTACACGATGGTGGTGTTATTATTCAGGGTGATAGAATTAGTTGTGCCGGGGCTGTTTTTCCGACAAGCGTTGATATGAAGATTGTTAAACGTCTTGGAACAAGACATAGAGCTGCTTTAGGCATAAGTGAAGAAACGGATTGTATCTCAATTATTGTTTCTGAAGAGACAGGTCGTATTTCTATCGCTAGTAATGGTGAATTAAATTATAATCTAACTATTGATGACTTTACTGAAATTCTTCTTGATGAGTTAAAACCCAAAAATGACATCGTGGTTGAAGAAGAAGTGGAGGGCATAAACGATGAAGATAATCAATAAAATTAAATCCATTTTTAAAGGCATCGGTCATTTTATAGATCGATATATCATTGTCCCAATTACTAAATTTGCATTATTTATAAAAGACGGCTTTTCTACTGATAATAAAAAATTAGAGAAAGTAATAAATAGAAAAAGCAGCTTATTAATACTTACTTTAATTCTTGCAATTGGAACATTTATTGCGGTTGATTCTAAGTCTATAGAGATGATTGAGACATCAGCTGAAGTATTATATAATCAACCAGTCATAGTACAGTATAATGAGGAAGCATATGTTTTGGAAGGTGTTCCAGAAAAAGTAGATATCACATTAATTGGTCGAAATTCTGATTTATATTTAGCAAAGCAAATTTCAGTTCATGAAATAATTCTTGATTTATCAGGCTTAAAACCCGGTGTTCATAAAGTTGCTTTAAAATATAAAAGAGCGCTTGATACAATTGACTATAAATTAGACCCTTCTGTTGTAACGGTCACAATATATCCGAAAATTTCAGAGGCTAGGTCTGTTTATTCTGATTTATTAAATACTGATAACCTTGATTCTAAATTGGTTCTCGAAAAAGTCGAACTAGAACGTGATGAGGTTATTGTAAAAGAATCAGAAGAAACTATTAAAGAAGTATCAACAATAAAAGCGTTAATTGATGTTAATAATTTTGTTGATCCTAAGGTTGGAAACTTAGAATTAAGAGATATACCTTTAATTGCTTATGATCAAACTGGTAATGTTATTGATGTTGAGATTGTACCATCAAAGATAAATGCTATAATCACAATCACATCACCACAAAAAACAGTTCCAATTAAATTTGTTCCAACTGGTACATTGAACTTTGGAAAGGCGATAAGTACTATTAGCGGTAACATTAATGAACTTACGATTTACGGAAAAACCGAAGTCCTAGAAGGCATTTCAAATGTTCAAGTTGAAATACCTGTTAATGGGTTAAAAGAAAGCAAGACTTATAATTTAACAATTAAAAGACCAATTGGTGTTGGTTATATGAGTGAAGCAGTAGCGAATGTTGAAGTTACTGTTGGTGATGAATCAACAATAGAGTTAAATAATATCGATGTGGAATATGAAAACTTAGGTAGTAATTACACGGTTAATGCTAAATCAGCAGAGGATCGTAGTATTCCTGTAATTGCTAAGGGTGTTGAATCTGTAATTCAAGCTTTAGATCCTACTACTATAAGAGCTTATGTTGATCTTAAAGGTTATGGTGTTGGCGAACATGAAGTAGATGTAATGGTCGAAAGAACTGATTTACGTGTAAATTATGTTCCAAAGGTTAAAAAAGTAACTTTGGTAATTAATGCTAAAAAATAATAATTGCTTTGGAAGAGGAATATAATATAGTTATATTCCTTTTTAATGTTGAAAAGAGATTAAACTACATTTGATAAATCAATTACATTTCCTATATATCTTAAAAAGGGGGCGTTTATCACTGAATTTGATACATTTTAATTGACAACCTCTATAATTTCTAGTAAAATTCAAGTTGGTACATTTATAAAAACCCCACATAGGTGGATTGCCGGGTCCGCTTATATGAATGGAAGGAGATAAAGAATGAGAACGTTCATGCAAAGAAAAGAAGATATAGCTCGAAACTGGTATGTAATTGATGCTAATGGACTTCCTTTGGGTCGTTTGGCATCAAAGGTTGCTCATACGTTACGAGGTAAACATAAAGCTGTTTTTACACCTCATGTTGATTGTGGTGATTTTGTCATTGTTATTAATGCTTCAAAAGTTAATTTAACAGGTTCAAAATTAGATAAGAAAATTTACTATAATCATAGTGGATATCCTGGTGGCTTAAGAGAAAGAACTGCTAGAGTTATGAGAGATAAATATTCTACAGAAATGATTGAAAGAGCTGTAAAAGGAATGCTACCTAACGGTAGGCTTGGTAGACAAATGTATAAAAAATTATTTGTTTATGAAGATGAAAATCATCCTCATGTAGCCCAACAACCTGCAGTATTAAATTTAAAGTAAGGAGATAAATATAATGGTAGAAAAGAAAGTTTATATAGGTACTGGTCGTCGTAAGAGCTCAGTTGCTAGAGTAAGAATGACTCCTGGCAAAGGTAAAATTATAATTAATGGAAAAGATGTAAATGAATATTTACCTTTCCCAACATTAGTAATGGATTTGATGCAACCTTTAGAAGTTACTGGTACAAGAGATCAATTTGATATCGAAGTAGATGCTTTTGGTGGTGGTTTTTCTGGTCAAGCAGGAGCAACTCGTTTAGGAATAGCTAGAGCATTAATGGATTTTGATAGTCCTAATGATGCAACTCGTGAAGATTCTTTTAGACGTATATTAAAAGCTCATGGTTTTATTACCAGAGATGCTCGTGTTAAAGAACGTAAAAAGTACGGTTTGAAAAAAGCTCGTCGCGCACCTCAATTCTCAAAACGATAATTTTAAGCACTTTAAGTGCTTTTTTTGTTTACTAATAAATTTATATATTTCATATAATTATAATAGGTGATTTAGTGAAACAATATAAAGCATTAATTGTTATTTTTTTAATTATTTCTATATTTCTAATGAATAAAGTTAATGGTTATATAAATGAGCTACCATTGTTAGGAAAAGTTATTTATATCGATCCTGGTCATGGTGGGGTAGACCCTGGTGCAAATTATAAAAACATCTTAGAGAAGGACATTAATTTAGAAATAAGTAAAACATTATCAACGTTATTAATAGAAAAGGGTGCGATTGTTTATCTTACAAGAGAGGATGACTATGATTTGTCACCACCCCATGCTTATTTAAGAAAACGTAGTGATTTATCAAGGCGAGTTAAACTTATTAACGAGTCTTTGTGTGACGTTTATTTATCTATTCATTTAAACGCAACACTTTCAACAACTTGGAGAGGTGCACAAGTCTTTTATGATGATGTCAACAACCAAAATATTATCCTTGGTGAAAAAATACAAGAAAGTTTCAAAAAAAATCTTGGTTCTAAACGAAAATTAAAAAGAATAAGCGATTTATATATGTATAAAGATGTTGATAGACCCGGGGTTTTATTAGAGGTGGGTTTTTTGTCGAATCAAAATGAGCGTTATATATTAAGAAAACCATATTATCAAAAGAGAATATCAAATGCTATTGTAGAGGGGTTAATTAGTTATTTTGATAAATAAAAAGCGATTCCTTCTGGAACCGTTTTTGTTTATAGACCTTTTGCTTTATATTCTTTATATAAATCTAAAAATCTTTCGAAATGTATTATCTCCCTTTGCCTTAAAAAGGATAGTGGTGCAATGACATCGGGGTCGTTTGTAAGATTAATTAGATTCTCATATACAGCTCTTGCTTTTTGCTCTGCTGCCATATCTTCAACTATATCTGCAATAGGGTCGCCCGTTGTTGCAAAATAAGCTACTGTAAAAGGCACACCATTAGCATCTGTTGGGTAAATAGCATTTCCATGTTCAGCATAATGTGATCCTATTCCAGCTTCTTTTAGCTCCTCGGGGGTGGCACCTTTCATAAGTTGATAAGCCATAGCAGAAATCATTTCAACATGAGCTAATTCTTCAGTAGCTATATCGGTAAGCACAGCTTTTCCCTTTTCATTAGGCATTGTATATCTTTGATTTAGGTATCTTAGAGCAGCAGCTAATTCACCATTGCTGCCACCGTATTGAGTGATCAAATACTTTGCCATCTTTAAATCCTTATTTCTAATATTTACTGGATATTCCAGTTTTTTTTCGTATTTCCACATATTAATTCACCTCCCATGGCCATGGGGATGATATCCAAGCCCACGGATATGAATTTAATGTTTCACTTTCTAAAGAAAGTGGACCATATCTATTTTCATACTCGTTTCTTGTATTTTTGTATTGTGTCATGCTTTGATTGAAGGCTCTTATTTTTTCCCCGTCCTGTGGATGGGTATCGAGATATAAACCTAAGTCAATCACTGAAAAATCGTATTCTCTAACTTTATTCAAAAGTGCTTCTCGTTCGTCTCTTGGATTTAAATTAAAAGGTTCCCCAGCTATATAAGGTTCGTATAAATCAGTAAATATATTTCCTCTAATAAATCCTTCGTAGGAATTAGTTATATTTGGACTATGTTGGTTACTAGTTGGAAGTAAATATTTATTTGTATTCCTTGGTATCAAATAGTCATTTTGATTATAATTTGAATAATTATACATTATAATCCTCCTTCAAATTATACTATGTTAATCATCCAAGTGTGAACATGGCAAATATCCTTCTTACAGTTTAAAAGCTGAAATAACTGCCTGTTCCAAGTTTGCAATCACGTCCTGTCAAGTATGAAAGGTTGGGAAATACTTTATATAAAAATTTGATACTTTTTTGGTCAAGTAAAACCTTATCTACTTCGTTAATTATTTGTTCAGCTTTAGATAGCGCAATTGAATAAAGTTCTATAAAAGAATAATTATAAATATCGTTTTTATCTAGAGGGTGATACCAATAGTCTTTGCTTAAGTTTAAATAATAATCATTATTATTTAGTTTAATATTATAGGAGATAACGTCCATTTTAACGTTAAACGGGAACACTTTCATTATCTTATAGGCACTTTTTTTAAAGCCTGTACGATCATTCCTGAAAATTGAATAAAATGTTTTCATTTGTTTAATAGTTGTTTTATATTTGTTTCCAATTGAATTCTCATCAAATGTCTTTTTAAAGACAATGTCAATTATTTCTATTAAATTATCGGATACGTTAGTATCTTGAAAACAAAACCGATGACTATTAAAATTATGTGGTTTAACCTTGCCTCTAACTAGCATAAAATAAGCATCTATATATGCTTCCATTTGATCGTGCCCTCCAAAATACTTATGGGTTGATTTCCTGTTTTTATCAAAAATACCAGTTTTATAAAGAACCATAGGGTGAATGGTCATATCTAATACATAGTGAGCTATAAAACCATATAAAAATGCTCTTACTTCAGGATTATTATGTAATTTTTTTTGTTTAATAGTATCAACTAAATTAACAAAGAATAATTGAGTTTTATTTTTTTGCATAAAATGTCCGAGTTCTCTAATTCTTTTTCCTCTCTTTAAATTCATAAGATTATAAAAAAAGAAAACATCAGGTCCTTGTGCAAACACCTTAAATTGTTCCTTAGCAGACTTTAATAGTTTTTGTTTATTAACGTCGAAACGATCATATAAATCCATGCTGAAATAAGCATGTGTAATAGTACTAGGCATATGACACTCCTTTTTACATTATACAATTATAACATAAATAATATTAAAAAAAGGCAGAATATATGTTATAATTTATAGTAGGTGAATGACATGATTAGAAAAAAAGTTTTTAAAAATTTAGATGAACAAATCGAAATTTTACAAAGCAAAGGCCTGACAATTAACGATATAGAAAAAACAAAAGAAATTCTTCTTCGAGAAAATTATTTTTTTATAAGTGGTTATCGTTACATTTTTATGAAATCAGTGAAAAATAAGGTTTTCTTAGATGGAACAACATTTGAGGAATTATATGCTTTTTTTACGTTCGATCGCAGCTTACGAAACATATTTTTTAAACATTTATTAGTCGTAGAGAATAATTTAAAATCAATTTTTAGTTATCAACTATCTAAACAATATGGTATAAGAGAAAAAGACTATTTAAAAGCTTCAAATTTTACAAAAGATATAACGAAAGCAAGGCAGGTCGCTGATGTTCTTCACAAAATGAAGAGACAAGTCAGGGTTAATGGCTCACAGCATTCAGCAACAAGACATTATATGATAAATTATGGATATATTCCACTATGGATATTAGTTAAAGTTTTATCTTTTGGTATAATCGGCGAACTATATTGTATTTTAAAACCCGAAGATCAACAGGTAATAGCTGATTATTATGATTTAGATGTAGAAAGTTTTATGATATTTTTGCCATTGCTTTCTAATTGTAGAAATTTATGTGCACATGAAGATATTCTATTTGATCATCGCACCCAAAGATCAATCCTTGATAATGAATATCATTTAAAACTTAAAATACCAATGGAAAATGATGAATATATTTATGGGAAAAACGATTTGTTTGCTTATATCCTTATTTTTAAATCAATGTTAAGAGAAGAGGAATTTAGACACTTAGTATATGAAGTAGATTATGAGATAGCTAGATTAGATGGTAAGGTATCAGTTATCCCTGTTGAGAAAATCTTAAACAGGATAGGATTTCCTAATAATTGGCGTGAAATTGTAGATTTGTAAGGAGGATATTTTATGAGAAAAAGGATAATTATTAGTATAGTTATAATTTTGACTTTCTTTTTAGGTGGAGCAACTAATTATTTAATTATTAGAGAATTACCTCTACCAACACAAGAGGTGCAAAAAGTAATTACTGAGCATAAGATTGAGGAAACCGCAACATTTGAAGCTATCGATAAGATTTATGATGCAGTTGTAGTTGTAGAAACATTTAATAATGAACAGTCATCATCTAGCGGAACAGGTTTTGTTTATAAAAAGGATGATAAAAAGGGATATATTATAACTAATAATCATGTTGTTACTGGAGCAGATAAAGTTGAAATCATATTGACTAGTGGGGAAAGAGTCTCTGCAACTGTTCTTGGTAGTGATGATATTGGAGATATCGCAGTTTTAAGCATACCAGCAGATAAAGTTATTAAAGTTGCTGAAATAGGCAATACAAAAAATACTAAGGTTGGAAGTACTGTTTTTGCAATAGGTGCTCCTATGGGTAGTGAATACAGTGGTACAACTACTAGAGGATGTGTTTCTGCTAAAGATAGAATGGTTAGTTTTAGTTTAAGCGATATTGGATCTAACGACATTTTAATGCGCGTTATTCAAACAGATGCTGCAATTAATCCGGGGAATAGTGGAGGTCCACTTATTAATCTTGCTGGTGAAGTAATAGGTGTTACATCATTAAAATTAGTTCAGGAACAAATAGAAGGAATTGGTTTTGCGATTCCTATTGAGGACGCCTTAAAACATATGGATCTACTTGAAAAAGGTGAAAAAATTAAGAGACCTGTTTTAGGTGTACAACTTCTTGATTTGGATGAGGTTTATGCTTTGTTTTATAGTAATATATATATCGATGAGCAAGTTAAGACAGGAGCAGTTATTCAAAGTGTTTTAGCTGACACTTCGGCGTCAGAAGCCGGACTTAGAAAAGGAGACGTTATTTTACAGGTGGGAGACGTTAAAGTTGAAGATAAAGCTGAGTTACGTTATGAATTGTATAAATATAGTGCTGGAGATAAAATAAAAATCATATATTATCGTGATGGCAAAACAGAAAATGTAGAAGTCATTTTAAAGAGTAGTGATGAATAACACTACTTTTTTTATATCAAAATGCAATAAAAAGAATACTATATTGTGAGGAGGGATACTTATGATAGTGGTAGATGCTGGTCATGGTGGAAACGATCCTGGTACAAGTGGAAATGGTATTATAGAAAAAAATTATACTTTAGATATTTCTAGATATATGGTTAATCGTTTTAATGAACTTGGAGTTCCTGTTACACTTACTAGGGATAGTGATGAGACATTAACTCCAGAGGAAAGGGTATCGCGTATATTAAATGCATATGGTGATAGTCCTGAGGTAGTAGTTATATCTAACCACTTAAATGCAGGTGGTGGTGATGGGGCGGAGGCAATATATGCACTTAGAAATACGGATACATTATCAAGAATAATTTTAGAAGAAATAGCTAAAGAAGGGCAAAATATAAGAAAATGGTATCAACGTCGATTACCATCGGATACATCTAAAGATTATTATTTTATTCATCGTAATACAGGTCAAACAGAGCCTGTTATTGTTGAATATGGTTTTGTAGATAATGCTAATGACGCAGAAAAAATTAGAAATAATTGGCAAGATTATGCTGAGGCGGTTGTTAGGGCAGTTGCGCTATATAAAGGGATGCCTTATGATAAAGGAATAGAAGAGGGTTATTATGTTGTTGAAAGAGGTGATACATTATGGGGTATTGCCAAGAAATTTAATGTTGGTGTTGCTGAATTAAAAGAACTAAACAATATGACTACAAATACAATTGCTGTTGGTCAGTCACTTAAAATACCTGGATATGTTCCGCCAGAACAGGCAAAGACAACTTATGTTGTACAAAGGGGTGACTCACTATATAGTATTGCTACAGCCTATAATACAACTGTTGATGAGCTTATGAAATTGAATAACTTGACTAGTCCATCCTTGAGTATAGGTCAAGTTCTAAATATTCCGTCACCTACTGAGCCAATACCAACACCTGTTCCTAGTGATAATACTTACATGGTAATTAGCGGAGATTCGCTATGGAGTATTGCTAACAGGTTTGGTGTCACTGTTGGGGAAATAAGAAATTTGAATAATTTACAAAGTGATACGTTAGAGGTGGGGCAAGTACTAATTATACCTATAACGCAACCAACCCTACCAAGTGCTACAACTACGTATACTGTAGTTAGTGGAGATAATTTATACTCCATTGCTAATAGATTTGATGTTACAATTGATGAGATAAGAGATCTTAACAACCTTACTTCAAACAATTTGAGTATAGGTCAAACCTTATTAATACCTGGAGTCCCAATTGCGACTCCTAGTGATACAACAAAATATATTGTAAAAAGAGGTGATAGTTTATATTCTATTGCAGGTAGATATAGAACTACACCAGAGGAATTAATCAGAATGAATAATTTAAGTAGCAGTCTTTTGAGTATAGGTCAGGAACTGACTGTTCCTGCAGTAGGTTCTGCTGAACCACCAGGTCAAATCTATGTTGTTAGAAGTGGGGATTCATTGTGGAGTATAGCTAATAAATTTGGTACTACAGTGAATGATCTTAGAATAGCTAATAATTTAACAATAGACTTATTAAGTATAGGCCAAATCATTCAAATACCTTAAAAGATGAGAAATCATCTTTTTTATAAATCATACTTTATTGTTTGACAAATAGTAGAAAAAAATGCTATTATAAATTTGGTTATTTTAAAAATTATTTATGCAGATGTGGTTCAATGGTAGAATGCCACCTTGCCAAGGTGGAGACGCGGGTCCGATTCCCGTCATTTGCTCCAAACGAAAGCAAACCCTTATAAAATAAGGGTTTTTTATCTTGAAATGTTGTTTAGGTACTAACTAGGTACTATGTTCATCTTATTTCACTATATTTTTTGGTTGTATTTAACTATTTTTAAAGCAAATGTATGTATTTTGCACCACCTCATATAATATGATGATTTAAATTTTCAAACCCCCTATTTTGCACCGAATGATGAATAGTCCTTAGAATACTAGACTTTTTTATTTTGTATGTTATATTTATGCTAAAAATTTGTAAAATAATCTTTAATTGATAATAATAAGGGTAGTATAAAACTACTCTTTAATAAAAATAAGAATAGAATAAGGTAGGTGAATAGAATGACAAACATTTTTAAATTAATTTACAAGAGGCTGAAAAAAATGTATAATAGAAATACAAGTATGCGTGAGGTGATAGGTGTGTTTGATGTTAAAGAATTAGCTTGTTACATAAAAAAACAATATTTTGACTTTGCAAGCGAGGAAATATCTCCAATTAAATTACAAAAATCTCTATATTTTCTTTTTGCATATTGGGGTGGCTTTGTTCAAAAAGGTATAAATAACCCAGATTTTTCTGAAGAAAAGTTTTCTGAGAACGATAGGTATTTATATAATGCGAGAATAGAAGCTTGGATTTATGGACCAGTTATTCCAGATGTATATCGAGATATCAACCTAGATAGCCATTGTAATGATAATTTGTTTGATACTCGAGATGATATAAAAAAATATGTAGATGATTTTTTGAGAGATACGTTTGAAGTGAGTGACTTTAAATTAGTAGAATCTGCGCATAATGATGAGGCCTGGAAAAGCAAATTTTCTCTTTCTAATGAATTTCACAATAGAGAAATTGATAAAGAGGAACTTATAAACGAGTATGCACTTAAGTAATAGTATTTATTCTCATCAAAATCGCACAAAATTCGGTGGTCCCATTCAAGAAAGATTCGCTGAAAAAACAAAGAAGATAGACTTTACTTTCGCTTTGAGTTCGTTCAGATACCCAGAGGAATTTTTTACAAACTTTTCCAAAAGTGATAATTTTGGTAGATTTCAGAAATTGAAGGGAATATATTTGGAAAACGAAGAGGGAAAGGACATATTAAAAAAATTTAGAAGACGCTATGTTGAAAATATTGATAAACATTATTTTGATAGAATAATAAGAATACTAAATTACCATAATAGATTTAATATCACAGAAGAGCAAGTAGTAAATATGTTAAAATGTAAATATAGGGAAGATCCTCGGATACAATTATTCATTATGAGCGATAATGGCGTTTCGAAAGTATATTTAGTTGATCTACACCACTTGGGATTTCCAGGAGATGCAGATGGTCGTCGCTATGATATGAATGATATGTATAGAAAGTTTGAAAATGCAGAATACAATATTTCACATATATTAGATTAGATATAATTAGTTAGCTAGTATTTTTATTGTTGACAAGCATAAAATATAGAGTATAATAAGTGAAACCGCGTAACATATGAAAATGTACATAATTTTATATGTAAAAATGTGTAAAAAAGAGATTTTTATTAATTTTTCGATTTTGTGGTATAATATAATTATAATAATAGGGAGGAATAACTATGAAAGAAAAAAAGGACTTTGTTTCTTTACGCCTAGAAAAAGAAGAATTGGCTAAGAAACTACGTCCAAATATTAAAAAAGTAGATGAAAGTGATCCTCAACTTAGTATTATGCTAAAATCATTTGAGAAAGATGACTGCAAAGAATATAGAAAGCTTTTGTAGGAGGTTGTTTATGCAAGTTGGACAAGTTATATTGATTAATAATATTGATAAAATAGGTGGCGCGCCACAAAAGTCTTCTATAAGACCTGCCATAATTAGGGAAATTTATGCACCAAATTTGATAGATGTTAGATTAGTATCAACTATCTATGTTAATGGCGATGTAAAAGCACAAAGTCTTGAAGAAGCCAGTGAAGCTATAAAAAATAATTTAAGAGGGCTTTTCCCACACTGCGAGCAATATATTATTATCACACCAGAGGAAAAAGGAATTTTGAACTTTAGTTATGTTTATGGAAATATGTATACCGACATAATAAACACCGATAAAACAGAAATTACTATTCTTAAAGATAGAAAAACAAATGTTCCTTTTGTAATAAGTAGCGATGTTAAGGCCAAGATAGAAGAAAAAGAAATAGAAGCAATGATAAAGGATATAATAAAGCAATATGATATAGAGTACAAAAAAATAAACAGATAGTGTCAACGAAGAATTTGATGAAAACAAAAAAACAATGTTAGTATAGATTGTTTTTTTTGATTTATAGGAATATCTCAATTATACCTCGAACAATACATTAGGAGGTGGAATCATGTTTGAATTAATTAGTGATGCAGAGTTGATGATATATATGTTAGAACTAGAATAATTTCTAGTTCTTTTAGGTACTATTTAGGTACTAAAAAACAAGATTGATGCGTGTTGGTAAATTATAACGAGTAAGCAAACCTTTTAAAATCAACGTGTTAATGGTGGATAGTAGTGCGAAATGATGTATCTTTAAAATCCCGTCATTTGCTCCAAATGAAAGTAAGCCCTTATAAAATAAGGCTTTTTTATATTTGGAGGGTTTGCTTTACTTTTTTTGGGAGGAAAGAGTATAAATCATACTTTTTTAAAAACGAAAGATTATATTTCCATAGAAGCTACTTTTGTTGGTGTTGATTTTTGTTCAATAAATGATTATGGTGAGACATGTACCCTTATATATCAATATATTGTTGATGGTGAGCAATATTTTGTAAGTACAGATTATAAGACGGGAATAATTCGTGAAATTGGGATAACCAAAACAGTAAAATATAATCTGAATAATCCTGCTGAATCAGTAGTTGGTGAATTCAATTCCGCTGGCGCATTATTATTTGTCGGATTTATGTTTGTTGTTGTTCCCTTAATTATGTTGGTTGATAGTCGTTTGCGTTTTAATTCCTCTAATGCTAAAAAAGATGTCATTAAAAATAAAGTGTTTCGTGTTTTTATTGGACTGGTGTTTACGATATTGGGTGGTGTTACTTATTATAGTATTTGTGCTAATGGAGATTCTCTATCTATTATTGTGGCATTTCAAAATGCAGGTTTCTGGTTGATAATTCTGCTAATGTTTATAGTTGTTGGTTTACTTATGACATTTGGAAGTGTCTTTTCAAAAGGTAAATCTATAAAATTTAACTCTTATGATGTTACAACACCAGATTATGTGTCATTACCTCAGTCAATTTTTCTTGAGAAGATAATTCGTTTTTTGCCACTTTTTAATTACGTTATGCTGTTGATTGTAAGTATGATTTTCTTGATAATCCTTGTTATGTTGGTTTAGTTTTCTTATTATAGTGAATTATGTTGTAATTAAAGATATGGTTGATAAAGAACTTGCTATATTAGATAATCCGGCTGGTATTTATTTTTTACTTTTTACAATTCCGTTCTGGATTGTTGGTATTATAGTTGCCTATTGAGAGTTGTTTAAAAAGAGCAAATAGTATGAACCTCGTTTAGGAAAACCACTAAACTGTCAATGTTAAAAATTTTTATGATAATGTATTAAAGTAAATTCTTACCTCTCTATATAAAAAGTTTAGACATCTTGCTATATAAAAAAATCTGTTTATAGTATTATAATATAAACTATATAATTGTGGTGCTGTTAAAAAGAAAAGGTTAATTACATAGTGTTTGATTAATTGTAGAAAACAGGGTATAATGTAATTGTTAACTACTTTGTAGAGGAGTAGTTTTTTTAATGAATTGATTGGAGGTACACTTATGATTACAGTTAGTAATGTGAGTTTAAATTTTTCGGATAAGAAATTATTTGAAGATATAAATGTTAAATTTTTACCTGGGAATTGTTATGGTGTTATTGGAGCTAATGGTGCTGGGAAGTCTACATTTTTAAAAATATTGTCAGGTGAGATTGATTCTAATAAAGGAAATGTTTACATTGAACCAGGTCAAAGAATGGCTGTTCTTAAGCAAAATCACTATGAATTTGATGATTATACTGTTCTTGATACTGTTATTATGGGACATAAAAGACTTTATGAAATAATGAAAGCTAAAGAAGAATTGTATAGTAAAGAGGAATTTACAAATGAGGATGGTATTTTAGCTGGTGATTTAGAGGCTGAATTTGCGGAACTTAATGGCTGGGATGCAGAGTATAATGCTAATAAATTATTAAGTAATTTGGGCGTTGACAAGGATTATTGTAATAGTAAGATGAGTGAACTTTCTGGGAAAGATAAAGTCAAGGTTTTATTAGCTCAATCATTATTTGGTAATCCAGATATTATACTTATGGATGAACCAACAAACCACTTAGATTTTAAGGTTATAAATTGGCTTGAGGACTTTTTAATCGATTATGACAAAACAGTGATTGTTGTATCCCATGATAGACATTTCTTGAATAAAGTATGTACACATATGCTAGATATTGATTTCAATACTGCAAAATTATATCCTGGTAACTATGATTTTTGGTATCAATCAAGTCAACTAGCACTTCAATTAGCAAAAGAGTCTAATAAGAAGAAAGAACAAAAAATAAAAGAGTTAGAAGACTTTATTGCGCGTTTTAGTGCTAATGCCTCTAAATCAAAACAAGCAACTTCTAGAAAAAAGAGTCTTGAAAAGATAGAATTAGAAGAAATTAGACCTTCAAGTAGAAAATATCCATATATAGGATTTACGTTAAATAGAGATTTAGGAAAAGATATATTAACGGTTGAAGGAATTACAAAAACGATCGAAGGTAAGAAAGTACTTGATAATGTAAGTTTTACTCTTAATAGAGGGGATAAGGCGGTATTGTTAGGGCACGATGATGTTGCTAAGACAACATTATTAAAAATTTTAGCTGGTGAAATGAAACCTGATAAAGGAACGTTTAAATTTGGACAAACAGTGGAATTTGATTATTTTCCGCTTGATAATTCAGCATATTTTGAAGGTAGTCATCTAAATCTAATAGAATGGTTAGCTCAATATTCAAAAGATACATCCGAGATTTTTTTAAGAGGCTTTTTAGGAAGAATGTTATTTTCTGGAGAACAACCACTTAAAATGGTAAGTGTTTTATCTGGTGGAGAAAAAGTACGATGCATGTTTTCTAAATTAATGCTTAGTGGTGCTAATCTACTAATGCTAGATCAGCCAACAAATCATTTAGATTTGGAATCTATTCAAGCTGTAAATGATGGTTTGGTTGCTTATAAAGGTTGTTTGCTTTTCACTTCGTACGATCACAGTTTCATTGATACTGTTGCTAACAAAGTAATAGAAATCACTGATAATGGTGCATTTTCTATTGATATGTCATTTAGTGATTATTTAGCTGATGAAAAAATACAAAGTAAGATAGAGGTTATGTACGGCAAGAAAAACTAAGATATCTTAGTTTTTTTGTAGGCAAAATTATCAAGTGATATTTGTTGTGTATCATATACTATGTTAGAGATGATGACCATGGATTACCTTTTTAATTTTATATATACATTGCCACCTAAAAGTGCAACTATAATAGCAGTTCTTTTGGGTTTTATATTGATTGATGATTTGCCGGCAGAGAAACAAAATGTTCTTGGCAATTTTTTGGTTCTAGTTGGTCAAGTTGTAGCAACTAATGCTGCTCAACAAGATTATTCCGACGGGTTAAAACCTGATAAAGAGAAGGAACAAATGAAAAATGATATTGAGAGGTTAAAAAAGCAAATAGAAGAATTACGAAGATAACCTTATTGACTAGATACCTTTATTATATTACTATTATAAGGGACTGTAGGAGGGGACAATGAACGAAGAAATTATTAAACAAATAAGTGCTGGACTTAATGTTAAAGCAACGCAGGTATCAAGCACATTAAAACTATTAAGTGAGGGAAATACCATCCCTTTTATTGCCAGATATCGTAAAGAAGTAACTGGTAATTTAGATGAAGAGCAAATTAGAAAAATAAATGATGTATACGAATATCAAGTTAATTTATTAAAGAGAAAAGAGGATGTAATTCGTTTAATTGCGGAGAAAGATCTTATGACCCCTGAACTTGAAAAGAAAATTATGGATGCTTCAAAACTGGTTGAAGTTGAAGATATATATAGGCCCTTTAAAGAAAAGAAAAAGACTAAAGCAACTGATGCGATTAATAATGGCTTAGAGCCTTTAGCTAAAATGTTTATGATGTTTCCGGATAAAATTGATTGTGGTAACTTTATCAATGATAAAGTAAAAAATGAAGAAGAAGCTATTGAAGGCACTAAATATATTATTGCTGAATGGATTAGTGATAATGCTTATTACCGCAAATGGATAAGAGGATATTTCTTTAGAAATGGTGTAATTATTTCTAAAATGAAGAAGAATGCTCTTGATGAATTGAAAGTATATGAGATGTATTATGATTATAGCGAGGCGGTTAAAATGATAAAGCCTCATCGTATCTTAGCCATGAATCGTGGTGAAAAAGAGAAAATATTAAATATAAGTATTGATGTTGACACTAATGACATACTGTCATATTTAGAAGAACGAATCGTAAAAAATAAGAATAATGTAACTTATAAATATGTAGTTGAAGCTATAGCAGATAGTTATAAAAGATTAATTTCGCCTAGTATTGAAAGGGAAGTTCGTAGTGAACTTACTGAGGAAGCATCAGATGTTGCTATTGATGTGTTTGCAAAAAACCTAGAAAAATTATTACTACAACCTCCGATGAAGGAAAAAATAGTGTTAGGTTTTGACCCTGCATATCGAACTGGGTGTAAATTAGCTATTGTTGACAATACAGGCAAGAATATAAATGTAAGTGTTATCTATCCACATGAACCGAGGAATGAATATGATAAGAGTAAGAAACGTGTCTTGGATTTAATTGATAAATATAAGATTGATATTATTGCTATTGGTAATGGTACTGCTTCTCGTGAAAGCGAAGCCTTTATTGTTGATGTTATAAAGGAAGCAAAAAGAAAGGTTGAATTTATCATTGTTAGTGAGGCGGGGGCTTCTGTGTATTCTGCAAGTCCCTTAGCAATTGAAGAATTCCCCGATTTACACGTTGAAGAACGAAGTGCTATAAGTATTGCTAGAAGACTGCAAGATCCTTTAAGCGAACTTGTTAAGATAGACTCTAAAAGTATTGGCGTAGGTCAATATCAACATGATGTTGCCCAAAACAAGTTGAATGAATCTTTAGATTTTGTTGTTACCAAAGCGGTTAATCAAGTTGGGGTAAATGTTAATACAGCAAGTAATTCTCTTTTGAAATATGTTTCTGGTTTATCTAAGAAAATGATTTCAAATATTCTTGAATATCGTAATACTAACGGAAAAATAAATTCGCGTGAGGAATTAAAAAAGAAAAAGATTTTAACTCCTAAAGCATATGAACAGGCTATTGGTTTTATTAGAGTTGTTGATGGTGTTAATCCTCTTGATAAAACAAGTATTCATCCTGAGAGTTATGATGTTACGATTAAACTCTTAAAATCACTTGATTTGGCAGCTGATGAAATAGGTTCTGATAAAATGATTGAGAAATTAGAACTTTTAAATATAGAGGGATATTCTAACAAATTAGGTGTGGACATCTATACTTTAGAAGATATTGTAAAATCTTTAAAACAGCCTAATAGAGATCCACGTGAAGAGTTTGATAAACCTTTGTTAAAAAGTGACATTCTAAATATAGAAGATCTTAAAAAAGGAATGAAACTTCAAGGGACAGTTAGAAATGTAGTTGATTTTGGTGTTTTCATTGACATTGGTCTTAAAAATGATGGCCTAGCTCATATTTCCAAACTTACTAATCATTTTATAAAACATCCTTTGGAAGTAGTTAGTGTCGGAGATATAGTTGATTGTTATGTAGAAGATATTTTTGTTGATAAAAAGAAAGTTAGTTTATCGCTAATTGAACCAAAAAGTTAATAATAATTATTAAAATGTAGAGAATCGCTTTAAAAGGCGATTTTTTATATGTCTACTGTTGTTTTTATGTGGAAAAAACAGTGGAATAATGATAAAATAATGGTAGGTGATATAAATGAAAGAAGTTAGAACAAGATTTGCACCAAGCCCAACTGGCTTTATGCACATTGGTGGCGTTAGAACAGCTTTGTATGCATATTTAGTTGCAAAACAAAACAATGGTAAATTTATTCTTAGAATAGAGGATACTGACCAATCAAGATTTGTTGAGGGTGCAACTGAGGTTATATATAATACACTTAGGGATTTAGGATTGATTTGGGATGAAGGACCTGATATTGGTGGTCCCGTTGGTCCTTATGTTCAAAGTGAGAGAAAAGGCCATTACCTTGAGTATGCTAAAAAATTAGTTAACGAAGGAAAGGCTTATTATTGCTTTTGTAACGAAGAACGTTTAGAAGAGCTGAAAAAAGCAGCAGAATTATCTCGCATTGCGTATAAATACGATGGACATTGTCGCAGTTTCTCGCTTGAAGAAGCTCTAAAACGAGTTGAAGCTGGGGAAGAATATGTAATAAGGTTTAAGATGCCTAATGAGGGAACAACTGTTTTTGAAGATTGTGTGTATGGTACAATTGTTGTTAATAATGATGAATTAGAAGATTTAATTATGATTAAATCTGATGGAATGCCTACATATAATTTTGCAAATATTATTGATGATCACGAAATGGGGATTTCTCATGTTATACGTGGTAATGAGTATGTATCATCAACTCCTAAGTATGTCTTGATGTATCAAGCATTAGGTTTTGAAGTTCCTGAGTTTATACATTTGCCAGTTATTAAAAAAAATAAGGATTCAGATAAAAAACTTAGTAAGAGAGATGGAGATGCTACAGTTGATGTATTGAAGGCTAAAGGTTATTTAAATGCGGCTATAATAAACATGTTAGCATTGACAGGTTGGAGTTCTGGCAAAGAACAAGAAATTTTTACTCTAGAGGAGTTAGTAGAAGTTTTTGCTGTTAAGGGTATTGGCAAAGGTAATGCCATATTTGATATTGAAAAATTAAATTGGTTAAATAGTCACTATATTAAAGAATTAGCAAAAGAAGATTTATATAATTTCCTTTATCCTTTTGTTTCCAAAAATTATAACTTGGAAGACAAATCAAGAGAATGGCTTGATGAGTTATTCGAATTATTTAAAAGGCAATTATCTTTCGGTCAAGAAATAGTTGATTTGGTATCAATCTTCTTTACTGATGATTATACAATCGATGATGATGCTAAAGAGTTTATGGAACAAGAGGGTATTAATAAAACAATAGAAGTGTTTACAAATGAAATTAAAAAGATGAGTGAATGGAGTCTTGAAAATATCAACAATGCAATAACTGCAACCAAGGAAAAAGCTTTGGTTAAAGGGAAAATGCTTTATATGCCTATTATGATAAAATTAATTGGCCAAATGCATGGACCTGAATTACCAAATATTGTTTACTTATTTGAGAGGGGAAAAGTGCTTGATAGGTTATCAAAATAATTATTAAATGGATGTTTATAATATACTTAATGTAAGGAGGTAAATATGAAGATATATAATACACTTTCTAAGAGTATTGAGGAGTTTGTTCCTCGTGATCAAGATGAGGTTAAAATGTATACCTGTGGTCCTACAGTTTATAATTATGCTCATGTAGGTAATTTACGCACTTATATTTTTGAAGATATATTTGAAAAAACTTTGAACTATATAGGTTACAAAGTAAAACGTGTTATGAATATAACGGATGTAGGTCATATGACGTCTGATGCTGATGCTGGTGAGGATAAAATGCTAAAAGGGGCTAAGAGAGAGGGCAAAGATGTTCTTGAAATAGCAGCATTTTATACAGAAGCTTTCTTTAATGATCTAAATAAATTAAATATAAAAAAACCAGACATTATTGTTAAAGCAACAGATTTAATTGATGAATATATTAAAATTATTTCTAAATTATTAGAAACAGGGCATGCCTATATTTCTAACGGTAATATCTATTTTGATATTACTAAAGCTAATGATTATTATAAATTGTCAGGTCTAAAAGAGAGTGATCTATTAGTAGGGGCTAGAGATAATGTAGACGAAGATAAAAACAAGCATAATGTTTTTGATTTTGGTTTGTGGTTTACTTCATCTAAATTCGATAAACAAGCTTTAAAATGGGATTCACCCTGGGGTGTTGGTTATCCTGGTTGGCATATAGAATGTTCTGGGATTAGTATGAAGTATTTAGGTGAATATCTAGATATTCATTGTGGAGCTGTGGACAACATATTTCCACATCATACTAATGAGATTGCTCAAAGTGAAGCTTATTTAGGCCATAAATGGTGTAATTATTGGGTTCATGGGGAATTCTTGAATGACGAAACAGGTAAAATGAGTAAATCAAAAGGAGAGTTTTTAATTCTTTCACTGTTAGAAAATAAAGGATATAAACCACTTGCATATCGTTTCTTTTGCTTAGGCTCACATTATCGTAGACAACTTGTATTTTCATATGAATCTTTAGATATAGCAGCTGCTTCTTATGAAAAACTTTTGAATAGGGTGAAAAACATTACTTCTGATGATAGTATAATCGATAAAGAAAAAGCAGAGTCATATCAAGCAACAATTAAGAAAGCTTTGGAAGATGATTTAAATACAGCTAACGCTTTAACAACTCTATTTGAAGTTATAAAAGATTCAAATTTGAATAATAATACAAAACTTTTCTTAATTGAAGACTTTGACGAAGTTCTTTCACTTGATTTATTAAAAAAAGAAACTAAAGTTATTGAAGATGAATTAGTATCAGAAATAGAATCGTTAATTAAGGAAAGAAATGCTGCTAAAGAGCAAAAAGATTACAATAGAGCAGATAAAATAAGAGAGTATTTACTATCTAAGGGTGTTGTTATAAATGATAGTAGAGAAGGTACAACTTATGTTGTAAAGGAGGTAAAATAATGGGACTAGATATATTATTATTTATTGTTTCACTTGTTTTAGTATTAGGTGCTCAAGGAATTGTTAGTGCATCTTATGCAAAATATAAGGTTAAAGAAAATAAAAAAGGAGTAACAGGTTTTGATGTAGCTCGTGCTATATTAGATAAAAACGGATTGAAGGGTATTTTGATAGTTGAAACACCTGACAAATTATCAGATCATTACGATCCTACACGTAAGACAGTTAGATTATCAACTGATGTATATCATAACGCTACTATTGCTTCTGTTGCTATAGCAGCTCATGAATGTGGACACGTTATCCAACATAAAGAAAAATATGTTCCAATGATGATAAGAAGTGCTATTGTTCCAATCGTTAATCTTGCATCTAAGATAGGTTATGTAGTGTTATTCATTGGTATAATTGCATCATTATTTGATTTAACTATGTTGGGAATAATACTATTATGTGCAACATTAGTATTTCAATTAATAACATTACCAGTTGAGTTTAATGCTTCAAAGAGAGCTGTAAAAATATTGGAAAGTGAAAAATTAATTGAGCAACAAGAAAAAAGTGGTGTCAAGACAATGCTTACAGCAGCAGCTTTCACATACGTAGCATCTCTACTTGCAAACTTGCTCGAAATTCTACGTTTGTTTTTAATGGCAAGCAGAAGTCGCGATTAGTTATGTTTTAAAAATAGTAATAATAAATGTTATATATGTTATAATTTTGTGATGGAGGTATTGTATGAAAGGATTTTTTAACAACCAAAAAGTAGACGCAAAAAATTTAAATGAAGTACTAAAGTTAACCAATAAAATTTTAAAGGTTCTGTATGTATTACTAGTAATTGTTGGAATTTATGCGGTTACACTTATTTTTAAAGAGTGGAAAATAATTTCGTTTATTTTGTTGCTATTGAAAATATTCTCACCATTCTTTATAGGGCTTATAATAGCATGGCTTCTTGCTCCATCTGTTAAATTCTTAGAAAAAAGAGGAATAAATAGAGTAGTTGGAACAGTAATGGTTTATTTTGTTTTGTTAGTTATCCTATATTTAACAACAACAAGTATTTTCCCTTTATTGTTAAGTCAAGTTAATGAATTTATTTCTACATTCCCAGCTATTTTTGATAGTATAACAGCATGGTCGAATAATTTTGTTGATCGTTTTAGAGATATTAGCTTTATAGATGTAGAGGCTGTTAAGGCTGACACTGTTGCATCTATTAATGGTTTGGTTGCATCTCTTACAACTGATATTCCAACCACGGTTATGTCTTTAGTTAAGGGATTATTCTCAGCAATTGGTGTATTTGCAATTGGGCTTATGGTAGGCTTTTATTTATTGTTTGATTTTGATAATGTTGGTAGAGTTTTATTATCAATGGTTCCAGAAAAAGCAAGAAAAGATGCTATGGGTTTGTTTATGGAAGCGAATGATTCATTACTTAATTATATCAAAGGAACAATTTTTGTATCATTAATAATATTTGTATTTAGTTCAATAATATTTTCTCTTGCTGGTTTAAAAGCCCCATTATTGTTTGGTTTAATATGTGGAATTACTAATGTTATTCCTTACGTTGGGCCATATCTAGGAGCTATTCCTGCAGCTATTGTAGCCTTTTCTCAAAGCGTAACAGTAGGTCTTGTTACACTTGGAGGTATTGTTATTATTCAATTTGTAGAAGGTAATTTTATTCAACCACTTGTTATGAGTAAAACAATGAAGTTACATCCTGTTACTATTTTACTAGGATTATTAGTATTTGGTTATTTCTTCGGAATTTGGGGAATGATTCTTGCAACACCTTTAGTTGCTATAATTAAATCAATTACTATATTTGCTGAAAACAAATATAAACTGTTAAAATTTAGAGAAGAAACAGAAGAATAAGGAGGAATCTTTATGGAAGCAGTATATAGAAACCCAAAAATATATTTTATAGCTGGTAAAGCTAAAAATGGGAAAACAACAGCAGGTTCAATAATAAAAGAAGAATATGAAAAAAGAGGCAAGAAAGTTGCCTCTACTCTTTATGCTAAATATCTGAAAGATTATGCTAAAACATTTTTCGGCTGGGATGGCTCTGAGAAAACAAAACCGCGTGAATTATTACAACAATTAGGGACGAACATCATTAGACAAAAATTAAATATGGAATGTTTTTTTGTTGATCGCACAATTGAGGACATTAAAATATTATCATATTTCTTCGATGTGATAGTTGTTGATGATGTTCGTTTTGAAATAGAGATTGAAAAGCCTAATACTGTTTTTGATAATCTTGTAACTATTAGAATAGAAAGACAAAATTTTGATAATCTTCTTACTGAGGAGCAGAAAAAACATCCGACTGAAACAGCTTTAGATAATTATGATAAGTTTGATTATTATATTTATAATAATGGTTCAATCGATGATTTGAGAACTGAAATAATCTCAATTATTGAAAAGGAGGAATCAAAAGATGAAGAAAATGAGTAGCACTGAAATAAGAAATATGTTTTTAAACTTTTTTGAAGAGAGGGGACATTTAATTGTTCCGAGCGCTTCTTTAATACCACTTAATGATCCTAGTTTATTATGGATAAATGCTGGTGTAACTCCACTTAAAAATTATTTTGATGGTAGTACTGTACCACAAAATAAGAGAATGGTAAGCTCTCAAAAATGCATTAGAACTAACGACATAGAGAATGTTGGGAAAACAGCAAGACATCATACATTTTTTGAAATGTTAGGTAATTTTTCAATAGGGGATTATTTTAAAGAAGAAGCTATTGCGTATTCTTTTGAACTTCTTACTAGTGAAAAATATTTTGGATTTGATAAAGAAAAACTTTATATGACTATATATGCACAAGATGAGGATTCATATAATTTATGGATTAAAGAAGGTGTTGATCCAAGCCATATTATAAGATTAGAAAGTAATTTTTGGGAAATAGGGGAAGGACCTTCAGGCCCAGACAGTGAAATATTTTATGATCGTGGAGTAGAATTTGATCCTGAAAATAAAGGAATTGCTTTATTAGAAGAAGAAATAGATAATGAACGTTATATTGAAATATGGAATAATGTATTTAGTATGTATAATGCTAAAGAAGGAGTCGAACGCCAAAATTATCAAGAATTACCTAGTAAAAATATAGATACAGGTATGGGTTTGGAGAGAATGGCATCAATTATTCAAGGAACTAAGACTAACTTTGAAACTGATCTTTTTATGCCAATCATTGAAGAAACCGAAAAACTTTCTGGCAAAAAATATAACGATGAAATGGCTTTTAAAGTTATTGCTGATCATGTTAGGACGCTTACTTTTGCAATAAGTGATGGAGCAGCTTTCTCAAATGAAGGTTGTGGTTATGTTTTACGTAGACTATTGCGCAGGGCAGTTCGTTTTGGCAAAAAGCTTGAGATTGAGGGACCTTTTATGTATAAATTAGTCCCTACAGTTTTATCTATTATGGGAGATGCGTATCCTAATTTGATTGATAAAGAAGAATTAGTTTGTAATTTAATTATAAAAGAAGAGGAATTATTCCGCAAAACACTTGCTAGTGGTGAACAGAAACTAGAAGATTTAATTGAAAATGCCGATTCAAATGTTATAAGTGGGTTAGATGCCTTTAAACTTTATGATACATATGGTTTCCCGTGCGAATTAACAATTGAATGTCTTGAGGAAAAAGGTTTTACAATAGATAAAGATGAATTTGATAGTTGTATGCTTAAACAAAAGGAAATGGCACGAAATGCTAGAAGCAAAGAGGGTGGCATGAGTGATCAAAGTGAAGTCCTCTTAAATTTAAAAGATGAAAGTGCTTTTGATGGCTATAATGCTTTAGAGCTTGATGCGGAAGTTATTTGTTTAATAAAAGATAAAGAACTTGTTGATGAGTTTAATGGTGAGGGTTATATTGTTCTCAATAAAACCCCTTTCTATGCTGAAATGGGTGGTCAAGTAGCAGATACAGGGATTATAAATGGTTCAAACTTTAAAGTTGATGTTACAAACGTCATTAGGGCTCCTCATAAACAACATTTGCATTTTGGGAATGTAGAAGGAACAGTTAGGGTTGGAGATAAAGTTACAGCTAAGGTAGATGAAGCAAAGAGGTGTGCTATTGCTAAGAATCATAGTGCTACCCATTTGCTACAAGAGGCTCTAAAAGAAGTCTTAAATGCGGATATCATGCAAGCTGGCTCAAAGGTTGATGAAAATAGCTTGCGTTTTGATTTTACTTATCAGGGTAAAATAACTGATCAAGAGATTATTTTAGCTGAGCAACTTGTTAATGAAAAAATAGCTACAAATGTAGATTCTGTTACTGAAACAATGTCTTTAGAAGAAGCTAAGAAAAAAGGTGCTGTAGCATTATTCGAAGAAAAATACGAAGATAATGTTAGAGTAGTTACTTTATATGATTCGATTGAATTATGTGGAGGTACCCATGTTAATAATATTGGAGACATTAAGAGGTTCGCTATTAAATCATTTGAATCTAAAGGTTCAAATGTTTATAGAATAGAAGCTACAACAAATGCTAATATTGAAAGTGAATTATATAGTGTTATTAAGCCTTACAATGAAGAAATGTTGAAATTATTAACAAAAGCTAAAAGGATAATTAAAGAAGCTCAAGTTGAGGGCATTAAATTAGATTTTGATGTTCATATAGATAATAGTGTTCCTACATCATATGCAGCAATTTTATATAATCGTTTAGAGGTAAATAATGTTCGTGAAAAAGTAAAAGCCTTAGAAAAAGCTTATACTGTTGCTAAAGAACAAAAAACTTTAGAAGATCTAACATCTTTTGATGAGTATATATCTGAAGGAACTATTGGTAAATATATAGTTGCTAAAACATCAAACTACGAAATTTCGTTTTTAAAACAATTAGTAGATAGATTGCTAGAAAAGATAGGAGTTGGTTTGGTCTTTATAGCTAATGTTACAGATGGTAATGTTAATTTTATAGCTAAAGCTCATAAGGATTTGGTTGATAAGGTTGATTGTGGAGCACTTATTAAAGAAGCTTCTACTAAATCGTCTGGTAATGGTGGTGGTTCTAAGTTATTTGGCCAAGGTGGCGGAACAGATATAAGTAATTTAGATGAAATTTTAGAAAATATAAAATATAATTTATAAAATAAGACTTGTTAGTAATTTAATAATTACATAACAAGTTTTTTATGTTAAATCTTAAAGGAAATATTGTAACTATAGATTAGTTTTGGCAAAAAACTTTTACTTGCATTATATATTCAATAATGCTAAAATATAGTTGTAATCATTCTAAAGTGAGGTGGTTAAATGCATTCTAATACAACTAGTTTATTTAGTGTTGAGGAGCTGGATGAAGCTTTGATTGCTAGAACTTTAAAAGAAGTTTATGAAGCGATTGAAGAAAGAGGCCATAACCCTGTCAATCAATTGGTTGGGTATATTATGAGTGGTGATCCAGGTTACATTTCTAACCATAGAGAGGCAAGATCTAAGATATCAAAGCTTGATCGCGCTAAAATTATTGATGTTTTAGTTCGTGACTATTTTGATAAAATATTATGAGAGCTTTAGGTTTAGATTTAGGTACCAAAACATTAGGTATAGCTATAAGTGATAAATTAGGCTTAATAGCAAGTACTTATAAAACGATTTTATTTAATGAACAAGTATATGATGAGTTGCTTGAACCTATAAAAGAGATTGTTCAAAAAGAAAATATAGATACGATAGTTCTAGGTTTTCCGAAAAATATGAATAATACAATAGGACCAAGGGCAACAGAAACGTTAGTTTTTAAAGATAAATTAGAATCGTTTCTAGAAATGAAAGTCATTTTAGAAGATGAAAGATGGACGAGTGTTCAAGCTAACAATATGATGATAAAGGCTGATATGTCCCGTAAAAAAAGAAAAAAAGTTGTTGATAAGTTGGCAGCCACCTTTATTTTACAAGCATATTTAGATAAAAATAGAAAGGGAGATTGAGATGAAAGAAAAAAATATTTTTACTGTTATTGATGATGAAGGAAAAGAAGTACAATGTGAGGTTCTATTTACGTTTGATTCGGATGAAACAGGTAAACATTATATAATTTATACTGATAATACTACTGATGAAGCAGGCAATACAAAAGTTTATGCTTCGACGTTTGATCCAGAAAACGAAAAAACAGCTCTTGGAGCTATTGAAACTGATAAGGAATGGAAAATTATTGAAACAATTCTTGACAGTTTACAAGATAAGGAAGAAGAACAAAACGAGCAATAAGCTCGTTTTGACATTTACCTTTTATGAAAAGATTTAGAGATTTAGCAATCTTTCTCTTTTTTTCAATAGGGCTCTTCATTATTATTACGGGCTCCTTGTTTAATTATTACTTAAGTCCTGTCAGTCATGATATAATAGAAAAAGAAATTCGAATTACAGATGGAAAAGATATAGAAAATATAGCTACTATGCTTTATGATGAGAACTTAATTAGAAATCCGAAAGTGTTTAAAATGTATTTAAAAATGTATGGTATTGATGAAACGAAAGTTGGTACATTGAAACTTAAACAAAATATGAGTTCACGTGAGATTGCTCGTCATCTATCTGTAGACGAACAATAAAGGAGATGTTTTTATAAATACTGATATGAAGGCAATGGAAAAATATGCCGAAGAGAACAACGTTCCAATAATGGATAAGAAAGGCTTAAAATTCTTAGTTGATTATATCAAGTTTAATAATGTTAAATCAATTCTTGAGGTAGGTAGTGCCATAGGTTATTCAGCTATCAATATGGCTTTAGTTAATACAAATATTACTGTTACTACTATTGAAAAGGATGAAGTTAGATATTTCGAAGCTTTAAAGAATATAAAGCGTTTTAAATTAGATAAAAGAATTAATCTTATTTTAGGAGATGCTTTAGAAATAAACTTAGAAGAAAAATATGATCTAGTATTTATAGATGCTGCTAAAGGTCAATATATAAGATATTTTGAAAAATACTCACCTAATGTTAAAGAAGATGGGACTATTATCAGTGACAATATTTATTTTCACGGATTGATAGAACAAAATGAAAGAATCGAGAAAAAAAACCTACGACAATTAGTTGATAGAATTAAAAGATATATTTTGTTTTTAAATGAAAACCAAGAGTTTAAGACAGAGTTTTTTAAAGTGGGGGACGGTCTTGCTGTTTCTCAAAGAAGAAAGGACAATGATGAAAACACTAGTGATGCCAAATAATCTGTCTGATATAGATAAATATAAAGATAATGATGGATTTATAATAGGCGTTAAAGATTTAAGTTGGTTTATTCCTTTAGAACTCTCAATTGTGGAGGTTAAGGATATATCACCAAAAATAAAAGAAAAAGGAAAAGAACTATTCGTAAGTTTAAATAAAATAATATACAATCAAGATATTCCTTTATTAAAGGAATATTTATTAATTCTTGATGATTTAGGTTTGAGTGGTATTATGTATGATGACATCGCTGTTTTTAATATAGCTAAAAATATGTCTCTAAAAACACCATTAGTTTGGTTTGGTACACATGCTTTTACAAACTATCATACTGCTAATTATTGGTATAATAAGGGAGTTAAGTATGGGGTTGTAGGTACTGAAATAACACTTGATAAAATCAAGGAAATATCTAATAACACAGAGATGTCTTTAATGATGTATGGTTATGGTTATTTACCTATGTTTGTATCGAGCAGACCTCTAATAAGTAGTTATTTTAAACATATTGGTGGTACTAAAGAAGATAAAGTTTATCATATGTATGAAGAAGCTCGTAAGATGTCTTATCCAACATATGAGGATTCAAAAGGAACAGTTATTTTAAGCGCAGAAATTATTAACACAATAAATGAATTGCCAATTATAAATAAAACAATCGATTACTTGATTTTAAGTAGTTTGAATATCCCTAGTGATAAATTTTTGAAAGTTTATAATAATTATATTGAAGCTATTAATAATCTTGAGGACAAAGAAAAACTTAATACTATAAGTAAAAGTGTTGCAAACAATAGTCCTGCTAAGACTGATAAAGGATTCTTATATAAAGAAACGATTTATAGGGTGAAAGAATGAAACATAGTAATAAAACATTAATTAAACCAGAGTTATTAGCACCAGCTGGTAATATTGAAAAATTAAAATATGCTATTTTATATGGGGCAGATGCTGTATATATTGGTGGTCGTAATTTTAGTCTTAGAGCTAATAATGACAATTTCTCAATCGAGGAAATTAAAGAAGCTTGCGACTTTGCTCATAAACATAATGCCAGAGTATATGTAACTGTTAATATTGTCTTTCATAACGAAGATGTTATAGGTTTAGAGGAATATTTAAAAACACTAGATGATTGTGGTGTTGATGCTATTATATTATCTGATCCATTAGTTATAGAAATAGCTAAGCGAATCATTCCTGAAATGGAATTACATATTAGTACTCAACAATCAACAATTAATTATGAAGCAGCAAACTATTGGAAAAGTGAAGGAGTTAAACGTGTTATTTTAGGACGTGAAGCATCTGGATCAGATATAAAGGAAATTATTGATAAGACTGGTCTAGATATAGAGATTTTCATTCACGGAGCAATGTGCAGTGGCTATAGTGGGAAATGTTGTTTATCAAACTATTTCACTATGAGGGACTCTAATCGTGGTGGTTGTAGTCAGATATGCCGCTGGAATTTCACGTTGCAAGATGAATTAAAAAATGATGTTGAGGCAAATGTGGGTTATGCCATTGCACCTAAAGATCTTTCTATGTTAAAATACTTAACAAACCTAATTGATATGGGTGTAAAATCTTTCAAGATTGAAGGTAGAATGAGGTCAATATATTATGTATCGACTATCCTGCATACTTATAGAAGGGTGATTGATGAATATTGTAATAATCCAGAGTCTTACGAATATAATAAAAATTATGAAAAAATACTTTATCGATGTGCAAATCGCGATGCTATACCCCAATATTTTGATCATAAGTCAGGCTTGGAAGAACAATACTATATGGGGAGGGCCGAAGTATCTAATCAAGATTTCTTAGGTGTTGTGTTAGGATATGATAAAATTAAGCACGAAGCTATTATAGAACAACGTAATTTCTTTAGCCCAGGTGATAAAGTAGAAATATTTGGTCCTAAAATAGATAACTATTCTTTTAAAATAGAATATATTAAAGATGATGAAGGAAACATTTTGGATGCAGCTAGACATCCAAGACAAGTAGTAAAAATACCATTAGAAAAGAAAGTAAACAAAGATGATTTAATGAGAGTTAAAATTACCGGTTGACATAATCAGTAATTTGTAGTATTCTTTTTAGAAATCATTAATTGAGGTGATAAAAATGACAAATGAAAAACAAAGAGAAATATACTTAACCCAGGAAGGTTTAGATAAAGTAAAAGAGGAATTGAAAACTCTAAAAATGGAAGAACGTCCAGAAATTATTAGAGCTATTAAAGAAGCTCGTGCTTTAGGAGATTTATCTGAAAATGCTGATTATCATGCGGCTCGTGAAGAACAAGCTGTATTAGAAGCACGTATTCAGGATCTTGAAGCTATGGTTGAAGGAGCAATAATAATAAGTAATGCCAAATCTAATGAAGTTAGAATTGGAGCTACTGTTACTATCCAATATACTGAGGATAATGAGACTGAAGAATATAAAATTGTTGGAAGAAAAGAAGCAAATCCATTTGAAAACAGAATATCAAACGAATCGCCAATTGCGATAGCTGTAACAGGTCATAAAAAAGGTGATGTTGTAACAGTTGAAAGTCCAAATGGAAAGTATGATATCAAAATCATTGATATAAAATAAGATTACTAATTGTAATCTTTTTCATGTTACAATAGTATAAGGAGGATTATATATGAGCAAACAAAAATTTATAGTAAAGATTGAAAAAGAAGACTGGGAAGGTGCTTTAGATAAATCGTTTCAAAAGAATGTTAAAAAAACAAAGATAGATGGTTTTAGAGAAGGTAAGGCACCACGTGATATTTATGAAAAGAAATTAGGAAAAGAGTCATTATATATGGACGCAATTGATTTTGTATTACCTGATGCTTATTCTAAACTTTTAAAGGATAATAGCTTAGAACCAGTTGCACAACCTAATGTCGATATTAAGAATATCGATGACTCTGGCATTGAAGTTGAATTTGTAGTTATTACAAAGCCGGAAATTAAAATTAAAAAATACAAAAAATTAGGTTTAAAGAAACAACCAGTAGAAGTTACAAAAGAAGAAGTAGAAAAAGAAATCGATGAATTACAAAAACAATATGCAGAGATTGTTTTAAAAGAAGAAGCAATTGAAATAGGTGATACAGCTGTTATTGATTTTCAAGGATTTAAGGATGATGTAGCATTTGAAGGTGGAAAAGGCGAAAATTACCCACTTGAAATAGGCAGCAAAACATTTATACCAGGCTTTGAAGAACAATTAGTTGGTTTAAAAGATGGAGAAGAAAAAGATATAAAGGTTACTTTTCCTGAAGATTATCCAAGTGAGGATCTTAAAGGTTGCGAAGTGACTTTTAAAGTTAAGATTAACGAAGTCAAAACAAAAGTTATTCCAGAATTAAATGAAGACTTTTATAAGGACTTAGGAATAGAAGGTGTATCTTCTAAGGAAACATTATATAGTCATATGGAAAAAGAAATTAGCTTACGCAAAGAAGAAGCTAATGAACAAGCTTTTGCTGAGCAAGTTCTAGAAGAAATAGCTAAAGATGTTGATGTGGAAATTCCTCATGAAATGATAGATGATGAAATTCACTTTATGTTGGAACAATTAGAACAAAATTTAAATATGCAAGGAATTCAATTAGAACAATTCATGCAAATGGCTAATACAACTCATGAAAAATTACATGAAGAATATGAAAAGCCTGCTCATAAGAGAGTTTTACAATCATTAATTTTAAATGAGGTAGCTAAATTAGAAAATATTGAAATAAGTGATGCTGAGGTAGATGCAGAAATACCTTTATTAGCACTTAAATATCAATTAAATGAAGAAGAAATAAAACAATTAAGTGGTCTTAAAGACGCTATTAAAGGCGATTTAAAGATGAGAAAAATATTTACTGTATTAAAAGAAAATAATTAATTTTTAAAAAAGAAGAGTCATAATCAAAGTATGTAATTATGACTCTTTATTGTTGACAAAAAACCTTAAATCTATATAATAAAGGGTATTAAAAAAAGAGGAAGAAAAATCTTTTATTATAAAAAATTAGAGCAATATAAATTCCTTGGGAGGTGCCTTAATGGTTAAAACTAGTTTACCAGTTATCCTGCTTAGGGGCGTGGTGTTATTACCATATTCAGAAATTAGATTAGAAGTAAATAATGATATTGATAGAGAGATATTTAAATTAGCTGAAGAAAATCACAATAATAACATTTTGATTGTGCCACTTACTAATCCTCTTGATGAATCTTTAAATATTAGTGAACTACCTAAAATAGCAGTAATTGGCAAAATTAATTTAAAAATGGAATTACAGAATGGTCTTACAAGAGCAGTAATTACAGGTTTGAATAGAGTGTCAGTTTATAATTATTCTATTTATGATGATAATGCAAAAATTTTAAAAGCAGATATTGGCAGTACAACTCAATTTGCAATTACACCAAAGGATGAAGCGGCATTAACAAGTAAGTTGATAAAAGAATTTGAAATATTTATCGAGAACCATCATGAAATTAGTAATGGTATTTTATCAGAAGTTATGGAAATAAAAAATATAGCTAAAGCAACTGATGTAATATCAGCATATGTACCTACAACATATGAGCGTAAAATAGAATATTTAAAAACGGTTAATCCTTATACACGTTTGTTGATGTTGCTTGAGGATATTAAAAAAGAACGACAAATTAATGAGTTAGAACAGAGAATAGATACTGAAGTTAAAAAACAATTAGACGATTCACAAAAAGAGTATATTTTACGTGAGAAATTACGTGTTATAAAAGCTGAACTTGGAGAAGTTAATGTTAAAGATGATGATATCGAGGATATAAGGAAGAAAATTTCAGCTGGTGAATATCCTGTTAAGATTAAAGAACGACTTCATCAAGAATTAAAGAAATATGAACTTTTATCATCTAATTCCCCTGAAATAAGTCTTGTTAGAAATTATATTGATTGGTTGCTTAATTTACCTTGGAAGAAATACACAGTTGATAATGTTAATATGGTTAAAACGAGAGTGGTTTTAGATGCCTCTCATTACGGACTTGATAAAATAAAAGACCGTATTATTGAGTTCTTAGCTGTGAGACAAATGAAGAAAGATTTGAAAGCACCAGTTATTTGTTTAGTTGGTCCTCCAGGTGTTGGTAAAACATCTCTTGCAAAAAGTATTGCAGAAAGTATGGGGAGAAAATTTGTTAAAATATCAGTTGGCGGCGTTAGTGATGAAGCTGAGATTAGAGGTCATAGACGTGCTTACGTAGGCGCTAACCCAGGACGTATCATATCTGGTATGAAAAAAGCAGGCAGCTCAAATCCAATCTTTTTAATTGACGAAATAGATAAGATGGGTAAAGATTATAAAGGAGATCCAGCTAGTGCTCTTCTAGAAGTGCTGGATCAAGAACAAAATCACATGTTTTATGATAACTATATTGAAGAAGAATATGATTTATCACAGGTATTATTTGTATTGACAGCTAATTATTCAAATAATATACCAGAACCTTTGAGAGATCGCTTAGAAGTTATAGAACTAACAGGTTATACAGAATATGAAAAATTAGATATTGTTAAAAAACATATTTTGCCAAAGGAATTAGACAATCACGGATTAACAGGCAAAGATATTGAAATAAGTGATAAGACAATTATGCATGTAATTAGCTATTATACAAAAGAAGCAGGCGTAAGAGAAATAGAACGTTTAATTGCGACACTGTGTCGTAAAGTTGTAACTAATATAGTTAATGGAAATAAAAAGAAAAAAACATATAAAATTAATGAAGATAATTTAGAAACATATTTAGGCAAAAAGAAATATTTTTATACGGAAAATGATGAGGCAGACAAAGTTGGAGTCGCAAACGGATTAGCTTATACGCAATTTGGCGGAGATATTCTACCAATAGAGGTTACTTACTATAAGGGAAAAGGTAATTTGGTTTTAACTGGTTCATTAGGTGATGTTATGAAAGAATCGGCTAATATAGCATTAAGTTATTTGAAGAGTCATTACGACGAATTTGGTATCGACTACAAATTATTAGTAGAAAATGATATTCATATCCATTTACCAGAAGGTGCGATTCCTAAAGATGGACCTAGTGCAGGGATTACATTAGTAACTGCTTTGATAAGTGTTTTTACAAATAAAACAATTGATCATAATATTGGTATGACAGGCGAAATAACATTACATGGTCAAGTGTTACCTATAGGTGGTTTAAAAGAGAAAGCTATGGGTGCACATCGTAGTGGTTTAAAGAAAATAATTATTCCCAAAAAGAACGAACGTGACTTGGACGAGGTACCAAAAGAAATAAAAAAAGATTTAGAGTTTATTTTTGTTAATGAATATAAAGATGTCTATAAATTGCTTAATTTTGACCAAAAATAGTCAAATTAATATTGTTTTTTTATAATGGCTGTGCTATAATTTATACACAGCTGTTATAGTTGTATTGCAAGAGAAGGTTTTGAGCCTACATAACCTTTTCACAATATATGGGGAATTAGCTCAGCTGGCTAGAGCACCTGCCTTGCACGCAGGGGGTCATCGGTTCGAATCCGATATTCTCCACCATAATAAAAACAACCCTTAGTTTATAAGGGTTTTATTTTACCTTAATGTTTGACAGATACATTTTAGGTACATAAACGAAGAAACTTATTGGCTAAAGGTACTGGTTTATCATAATTGTTTTGATAATATAATTTAAGTGTTATAATAAACATATTAATATATGATAGGTGATTAAAATGAAAAGAACTAATTGTGTTATTAACTTAGGTAATTTAAGATATAACGTTGATCAGATAAAAAAACATACTGGCAAAAAAATAATTGCGGTTGTTAAAGCTGATGCTTATGGCCATGGGGCAATTAACGTAGTTAAGGCGCTCGAAGGCAAGGTTGAATATTTTGCTGTTGCCTGCTTTGAAGAAGCCTCAGAATTGAGAAAAAATGGGGTTTTAGGTTCTATTTTGATTTTGGGTCATACTGAATCAAATAAGTTTAATGAAGCAGCCAGCAAAAATATTACCATTACTATTCATGACCTAAGTCAATTACAAAATATATCATTAAATAAAAGATTGAAAGTTCATTTGAAGGTTGATACTGGAATGAATCGAATAGGATTAAGTAATATAGATGATATAAACAAAGCTATTTCATTGATTGAGGATAATAGTAATTTGTATCTAGAGGGTATATTTACACATTACGCTACAGCAGATTGTGACGAGGATTTTTATTTAGAACAACGTGCTAGATTTGAATTTGTAATAAAAAGTTTAGATTACGAGTTTGAATATATACATAGTTCAAATTCAGCAGCATCTATCAATTATGGTGATGATTTAACTAATACTGTTAGACCTGGAATTATTATGTATGGTATTAGTCCAAATGAAATTACTGATTTTTCATTAAAACCAGTTTTAAGTTTATATAGTAATGTAATTCAACTTAAAGAGGTATTAGTCGGTCAACGTATTGGCTATGGCAATTGTTTTATCGCTAAAGAAAATATGTTGATTGCAACGGTATCTATTGGTTATGGTGATGGATGGTTACGTCGTAATTCAGTAGTACCGGTCTACATTAATAATAATTATTATGAAATTGTTGGCAGAATTTGTATGGATATGCTGATGGTTAAAGTTGATGTTAGTGTAAAACTTGGTGATATTGTTGAATTAATAGGACCTCACATAGATACTGCTACTGTTGCATTAAAGACGGAAACTATTAGTTATGAGGTGCTCTGTGCTTTAGGAAATAGAGTAGAAAGAAATTATATTGAAGATGAAAAATAAAAAGTGGATATAACCACTTTTTTACTTTCTGGAATTCCAATAACGAATCGTTTTATTTGATAAACTGAATAGCATGCCTGCAATAATCATATAACTTATCAAACTAGAGCCACCATAACTTATAAATGGAAGTGTAATCCCTGTAATTGGTAATAACCCGATATTCATACCAATGCTTTGTATCTGCTGATATAAAATCATCCCAATTATTCCCGCAATTATATATTTGTATTTATTAACCTCGCTCTTAAGTCCAATATTTATAATTTTAAAATCAAATAAAATTAATAAACCAATTAAACTAATAGCGCCTATTAAACCAAAATTGCTCGCATATATGGAGAAAATAAAATCAGTATGAGCTTCTGGAAAATAAATAGGTGTATTATTTATGCCAAATCCAAATAAGCCAGCACTACCAATTGCGGATAAGGCATTACCAAGCTGCATCCCGTCACCATTTTGCCAGTCTAGGAGACGATCTATACGATAAAAGAAATTAGTTCCAAACAAATTAATAAACATCTCACTTTTAAAGAAATATAAACCAAGAAAAATAGAACCTGTGACAAGGGCAATTCCTACTATTATGAAAAACCAACGATATCTTATACCAGATATTAATAACATAGCCATTGCTATAAATAAATAAATAATAACGATGCCAGTGTCTGGTTGAAGAAAGGTTAATATTGATGGAATTAAAACAATTACTGTAACTTTTACTAATAAATAGAACTCATCTTTTAATGAAGTTTTTTTTATACCTTCATTAAATTCATTGATTATTCTAGCTAAAATGAGAATTAAAAAGACTTTCATAAATTCGCTTGGCTGTATAGTAGCTATATTACCAATTGTGAACCAACATTTAGAATCATTTATGGGTGTTCCAATAAACAATAACAGAATAAGGCTTATAACACCTATTATATAAAGGACCCAGGCGTATTTAAGCAGATAATCTATTCCTATATACATGATAAAATATGCAACTCCAAAGCCTATAATATACCAAGCAATTTGTTTTAGAAAAACATTTCCAACGCTACTTGGTAATATTGTTTCAGCACTATAAATTGTTACAATACTAATAACAAAAAAGATAATTAGTGGAATGAGAATTCCATATTCAACCTTATATTTTGAAATGTTCTTCACCTAATCACCTCGCATATAAATATATTATACACCTAATAAGTTTTTTCATGTTGCAACTTTTTAATTAATGATGCATAAAATAGGTATAGATAAGGGTGTTGAGATATGAAAAAGAAATTACCAAGCATTTTTGCAAACAAGCTTGATAAAAAAATTGATAATAATGATGAAGTTTTCTACTCTGTATTAGAATATAGGAATCTTTTAGAGCATACAGAAGAAGACCATATTGAGGATAAGAATGTTAATGATAAAATTAATGAATTATTCAATTCGGTTAATTATGTTTATAAAATGAAGGTTGCTATAACGTTAAAGGATAAAAAGGTTATAAACAAGGATATAATAGGTCAAATTGATAATAATCTTATAACAATAGATGATGAATTAATAAATATTGAGGATATTAGTGATATAAAGTATTAATTATATAATTTCTTTTTCTTTTACTAAATGCAAAATAAAAAAGCATATAAATATTTATATGCTTTTTCAGTAGGAAATCTTTACTAAAATATTAATTTATATACAATCTACAAATGTATCTTCAAGACATTTTACGATGCATACACATTTTAAATCAATTGTAAAGAATGAATCGGTTGCTATAAACTCTGGGCATCTATTATGTGAATGTGATTCTAAGTCTGATTTTACTTCTTCAACTAACACTCTACAAGTTGCACAACAATCATCAACTTTTTCTACTCTAAATGTACTTGAAAAACAAGTTGATGGTGTTATTGGTCCCTTTGTTGTTGGCATGATTAAAGGGTCGTTTCCATTAAATCCACATGTGAATAATTGAATTGGCCTAGTATTAAATTCACATTTGTTAGGACGACCTAGAGTTTTTCTGTCACACACATCTTCACAGTCATCATGGCACACAGCATTTTTTTGAAGAATACAAATTACTTTTAGTATATCGCTGATACATTTACAATCAGTATTATTGTTACACATATATATATTCCACCTCTCTATATATTTTCATTTATAACATATTCTCAAATAATAAAAGGGTGTGTAACTTAAACCTATATTAATTGTTTTATTTTTTAATTATTTATAGTATAATGAATAATAGGTGATGGAAATGGCGTATATACAATATTTAATTATTATTATTGTTTTACTAATAATAGCGCTTGTTATTATTAAAGCTAATGGAAAAGATTTTCATATTGAAGCTAACAAATTAGTTGAGTATTTGGGTGGCAAAGATAACATTATTAATATAGAAGTTAACATGTCTAGATTTAAAGTAATGCTTAAAGATGTATCAATTGTTAACAAAGATGCCATTCAGAAACTAGGGGCTAAAGGAATAGTTGAGATAGATAATCAATTAAAAATCATTCTAGGATCTGATGGACAGAAGTTAAAGAAATACATAGATGATTTAAAGAAATAGTCGTACGATTATTTCTTTTCTTTTTATAATTCTACATATTATTCACAATTTATCAATTTTCTTCATTATTCTTTTAATTTAGTTATGTTTCGACAAAGTTCTACATTCGTGTGTTTTATACTAATAACGGAGGGTGATTTATGACACTGATAGAATCTTTTTTTGTAAATTCTATATTTATATTATTTCCTTTATATTGTTATTTTTTATTTGTTACGACTGAAAATAATTTAACTAAGAGAGTAAGCGATATTTTATTTGATTTGGCTTTATTCACATCGTTGTATATCATATCTAAATTTGATATACCTTATGATCAGGTTAAAGTGATGTTTATTACAATACCATTATTAATTGCTTATCTTAAAGATAAAAAAATAACAGCTATAATTCTATCGCTTTGTATAGCTTTTGAGTATATTGTCTATTTTGATATTGCTTTGCATTTTACTTTAATAGAATTATTAATATATCCATTAGCAGTAATGCTTTTAAAAATCAAAGAAAAGAGTGAATTTACGATCATTTCTACGTTTGTAATAATTAAGAGTATATTTAATTTTATTCAGTTAAGTGAATCTTCGATTGATTACGTTAAAATATTGGAGGGATTTTTTGTTTTTCCTTTTGCTTTCTACTTTACAACTCATATTATTTGTTATTTAATGAAAACAAGCGAGAAGACGATGAATCTTCATATGACAATAAAAGAATTAGAACATCAAAAGCAATTAAGGGATTCTTTGTTCAAAATTTCCCACGAAATAAAAAACCCAATTGCGGTTTGCAAAGGCTATTTAGATATGTTTGAGATAGGTAATTGTAGTCATGCTGAAAGATATATTCCTATTATTAAACAAGAGCTTGATAGAACGTTAACTCTTTTAAATGATTTTATGATGTTAACTAAAGTGAATGTGGAACTAAAAAAGATGGATGTTTCAGTTTTATTGCAAGATACTTGCGATATGTTATATTTTATGTTAAAACAAAATAAAATTGATTTTATTTGTTCTGTAATTGATGAGGAAGTATATATATTGGGTGATTATGATCGCTTAAAGCAAGTCTTTGTGAATATAATGAAGAATGCTGTTGAGGCAATACCTAAAGATAGAAAAGGGAAAGTTAAATTCGAGGTGAAAACAACATTGAAGAAACTTGTTATAACCGTAGTTGATAATGGCATCGGAATAAAAAAGCATGAATTATCTAAAATGGGGGAACCTTTCTATACTACTAAGAAAAATGGAACAGGTTTGGGTGTAAAATTCTCTAAAGAGATAATTAAGGCTCATGAGGGTACTATTGAATACAAATCAAAACTTAATATTGGAACGATGGTTATTATAAAATTACCACTAAAAAAATCCTTGTAATAAGGATTTTTAATTATATTAATAGTAATAATATGGATATGGGTATGGGTATGGGTAATAAGGTTGGTATTGATTATAGTATGGTCTATATGGTGGCGTTAATACAGCTCCTGTGAGTGCCCCTAAAGTAAATGGTAAGAAAAAATTGCCTCCACGTCGATAACCAAACCCTGATCTTCTGCCCGGTCTAAAAGGACGTCCTGCTCCAAACATTTGAATCTCCCCTTTCATTTTATTGTATGAAAAGAGTGACTAAAAGTGATTATATATCCTTATTCTGTTATTTTGTTAAACGATAGAAATTAAACGATGGTTTGTTAAAAAATCTTAAATTTAAATTAGATGTACCTAAGCCACCTGATATAAATAATTCAGTATCATTTATTCTATGATAAGCATCAGCATATTCTTTTGCTCCTAGTGGTTTGAAAATAGTTCCTACAAAAGGTAGTCTTATTTGCCCGTTATGTGAATGTCCTGCTAAAACTAAATCAAACTTATATTTTGATACTTTAGTTAATGTATCTGGCGTATGAAGAAGTAATATTTTATAAGAAGGTATAACTTGGGTATTTACTTCTTCCTTGCTAGTGTCTAAATATTGAGTAACACTTTTTATATCTGGTTTTCCTTTTATTTCTGATTCGAGACCTGCTATATAGATAGTTTCATAATCTTTACTATAAATAATGTCATATGCATTATTTAAGTTTATAAACCCGCTATCTTTAATAATAATGTCATATTCATCAAATTTTAAATCGTGATTACCACTTACAGCGTATTTCCCCATTGAGGCATTTAATTTATTTAAGATATTTGTTACTTCTTTTTGCATAGGAGGTGTTATTTCAATATCCTTATCAATTAAGTCGCCAGTGAAAAAAATCAGATCTGGTTTTAAGGCATTAACCTCATTAACAAAAGATGTTAATTCTTTCTTGTTAATTGTTCTACTATAATGTACATCGGTAAAATGTACCACCTTTAATCCTTCAAAACTCTTAGGTATATTTTTATTTGAAACTTTATATTCTTTTATTGTTAATCCGCTCGTACTAATATATCTTGACCATAAAATTAAAGAAGCAAAAGCTAATAGAATGGTAAGTAAAACCCTGTATTTTTTCTTTAAATGTAATTTCTTTTTCATTTTAAACCTCACAATATTAACAGTATTTGAATAACAGTAAAAAAATTATGAAACGCGTGTAAAATCATAGGCGTTAGTAGATTTTTCGTTTTAGCATAAGCATAAGCAAAGGCTATACCTAAAGCTGCATAAGGGATTATATATAACCAACTTGCTAATGATGTTGCAACACCAAGGATGTGGAATGCTCCAAATAACAATCCACTCACAATAACAAATACTTTTTTGTTTTTGAAGACATCAAAGAGTGTTTTACGAAATAATATTTCCTCTATTATAGGTGCACAAATGACTGAGGAAATGATAATATATATAGGACTTAATTTAAGACTTTCTCTTATAGCTTGTTCGTTTTCTGGCAAAGCTAAAGGAGAGAAGGAACTAATTAGCATATTTGAAATAATCATTATGATAAGACCAATAAACCAATATTTAAATCCTATTCTTAAGTGACTTTCTCCATTCTTTTTAAAATCGTCTATATAATTTTTAAAATCTTTTCTATATATGTATATAAGTGTTATAAAAAAGATAATCTCTGTAGAAACAATATAGGCGTTAAATAAATTGTTTGGAATGGTACTTGTATTAATATTTAATATTGCAAAGGGAGTATATATCATAATAGTATAAATAAAATAATATAGTATTACGAGTGCTGATTTAGTAGTTTTCTTCATATGAGCCTCCAATTATAGATATATTATAACAAATTTTCTTTGTTAGTTGTTCAAAATATATAAAAAAATAAAATAATGTGATATAATGTATTCGACAGCAAGGGTGAGATTATCTCACTCTTTAAAATTGAGGAGAATATTATGAAGAACGAGAGTGTTATAAAGAATTTAATCGAGAAACCTCTAGCAGAGATCAATATTAAATTAGATGATGTTTCCTATCTTAAGGAAGACAATATGAGTATTTTGAGAATTACTATTGATAAGAATCCTTATATCGATGTTGATGATTGTGTAGCAGCTACAAAAATCATTAATTCTATTATTGATAGAGAGAACATTATCGATGATGCTTATGTTTTAGATGTATGTTCAAAAGAAAAAGGAGGAGATAATTAATGGATGCAGGAGCTTTTATAAAGGCGGTTGACCATATAGCCGCAGAGAAAAGTATTTCACGTGAGGTTATTTTTGAAGCTATGGAACTAGCCCTTGCAACAGCATATAAGAAAAATTTTAATGCTCTTACAAATGTCAGAGTTGATTTAAATCGTAAAACTGGTGAAATAAAGGTTTTTTCTATTTTAACAGTTGTGGAAAAAATAGAAGAAGAAGAAGAAATTAATGATGAAGTTGAAGAACAAGCTTCAGAGGAGATATTGGAAGAAGAAGTAACTACTTTGGAAGAAGAAGCAGAAACAAAACCTAAAGAAGAATTAAAAAGTATTGTAAAAATATCTTTAGAGGAAGCTAGAAAGAAAGTCCCAAATATCAAAGTTGGTGAAACGATTGAAGAAGAAATTACACCTAAGGATTTTGGTAGGGTTGCAGCTTCAACTGCAAAACAAGTTGTTATGCAAAAGATTAGAGAAGCAGAACGTATTAGTGTAATGGATGAATTTGAAGGTAAACAAGATGAATTGGTTGTTGGTTTAGCTTCGAGAGAGGATGCCTTAAACTATTATATCGATTTGGGACGTATCCATGGTATTTTACCTAAGAAGGAAGTAATTCCTGGTGAAACAATTATTATGGGAAACTCGTTAAAGGTTTATATTGTGAAGGTTGAAAATACACCTAAGGGGCCTAAGGTTCTTTTATCTAGGACCCATTATGGCTTTGTAAAACGTTTACTAGAACTTGAAATACCAGAATTACATGATGGCGAAGTTGTACTTTATAGTATAGCTCGTGAAGCTGGTGTTAGAAGCAAAATAGCAGTATATTCTGAAAATAGAAAAATTGATGCTATTGGTTCATGCATTGGTGAGCATGGTGAACGTATTGAAAGAATTTTAAAAGAACTAAAAGGTGAAAAAATTGATTTAATTCTATATGATAAGGATCCAGCGACATTTATTAAAAACGCTTTGAGCCCAGCTCGAAACATTTCAGTATATATAACTGATGAAAAACGTAAGGAAGCTATTGTTGTTGCAGATGGCGAAAATCTTTCTTTAGCAATAGGCAGAAAGGGTCAAAATGTTCGTTTAGCTACAAAACTTACCCATTATCATTTAAATATTAAAACAACTGAAGAAATGGCTAATGAAGGTATAAATATCAAAACTGAGGGGAATGAGTAAGTAGATGATAAAAAAGATACCACTTAGAACCTGTGTAGTTACAAAAGAAAAATATCCTAAAAATGAATTGCTAAGAGTTGTAAAAGATAATACAGGAAATGTATTTATTGATAAAACTGGTAAAGCTAATGGCAGAGGTGCCTATTTAAAAAAAGATATCGATGTAATAAAAAAAGCGAGAATAAGTAAACAATTAGATCGGCATTTAGAAATTACCGTTTCAGATGCTTTATATGATGAATTGGAAACGATTGTAAATATGTAAAAATATTATGAAAGAGGTGGAGAGTATGATGAGTGTTTTAGATTATGCTAATGATATTGGAAAAGATGTCAGTATAGTGCTCAACAAATGTAAAGAATTAAACATTCCCGTAACTAAAGAGGATGATATGTTAGAAGAGGAACATATTATTGATTTAGATAATGTTTTTGCTAATGGAAATGTAGAAACTGAAATTGAAGAGGATACAATCAATGATGAAGAAATAGAAAAAATTATATCTAAAGTAAATATCAAAGTAGATGATACTATTAAGATGCAAAAACTAAAGAAGAAAAGTGACATAACAAGTGAAGATTTTGCCAATAGAAAAAAGCAAATGTATAAACATAAAGAAAAACTTATTTCTAATAAAGCTGATCAAGACGACAAAATTATTATTTATAAGGAGAACATGTCAGTTAATGATTTAGCTCTTGCTCTTTCAATAAATGGAGTCGATTTAATAAAAAAATTAATGGCTTCGGGTGTTATGGCAGGTCTTAATGATCCTATTTCATATGATGATGCCTCTATTTTAGTAATGGATTATGATAAAGAATTAAAAAGGGAAGAAACGCAAGATGAGATAAATTTTGAAAATCTTGAGATTGTTGATGATGAAAGCGATTTGGTTGTAAGACCTTCTGTTGTAACTATTATGGGACACGTTGATCATGGTAAAACAACCCTTTTAGATACCATTAGAAAAGCAGATGTTGTTAGTGGTGAAGCAGGTGGCATTACTCAACATATTGGAGCTTACCAAGTAACTTATAACGATAAGAAAATAACTTTTATTGATACTCCGGGACATGCAGCTTTTACAGAGATGCGTGCTAGAGGAGCTAGTATAACTGATATAGTTATTATTATAGTAGCTGCTGATGATGGTGTTATGCCTCAAACGAAAGAAGCTATTGATCATGCTAAAGCAGCAAAAGTTCCAATAATTGTAGCAATTAATAAAATTGACAAGCCAGAAGCTGATCCTGAAAAGGTAATGACTGAAATGGTTGCTAATGGACTTACGCCAGAAGAATGGGGAGGAGATACTTTATTTGTTAAAGTTTCTGCTTCAACAGGCGAAGGAATTAATGATTTGTTAGAAAATGTCCTTTTAATAGCTGAAATGGAGGAATTAAAAGCTAATCCAAACCGTTATGCTTTAGGTTCGGTAATTGAGGCTAGACTTGATAAAAGTGTAGGTCCAACTGTTACATTACTTATTCAAAATGGGACTTTACGTTTAGGAGATTCTGTTGTTGTAGGTACAACTTATGGTAAAGTAAGAACGTTGAAGAATGATAAACATCAAGAGATTTTAGAAGCTTTACCTTCTACACCTGTTTCTATTACGGGAATAAATGAAATTCCTACAGCTGGTGATAAATTTATGGCTTTTGAAACTGAAAAAGAAGCACGCAGTATAGCTGAAACTAGGAAACAATCCGCTAAAGATAAAGCTAATAAACCAGCTGAAGCATTAACGCTAGAAGATTTATTTTCTAAGATTCAAGAAGGTGTTAAGGAAATTAATATTGTTTTAAAAGCTGATGTAAAAGGTAGTGAAGAAGCTGTTAGAAATGCTCTAGAAGAAGTAGAGGTTGAGGGTGTTAGGCTAAATATTATAAGAAGTGGAACTGGGACAATAACTGAAAGTGATGTTATTTTAGCTAATGCGTCAAAAGCTATTGTAATTGGTTTTAATGTTAGACCTAATCATGATACTGTAGAAACAGCTAAAGAGTATGCGGTTGATATAAGATTATATACTATTATATATAAAGTTATAGAGGATTTGGAAGCAGCAATGAAAGGTATGTTAGACCCAATCTATGAAGAAAAAGTCTTAGGCCAAGCTGAAATTAGGAAGTTATTTAAATTTTCTAAAACTGGTACTATCGCTGGATGTTATGTAACTGATGGTATTATAAAAAATAATGCAAAAGCACGTATTATAAGAGAGGGAATTGTCATCTATGAAGGAAGTATTAGTAGTATTCAAAGAGAAAAGAACTCTGTTAAAGAAGTTAAATCAGGCTATGAATGTGGACTTACAATTGAAAATTATAACGATTTGAAAGAACAAGATGTTATAGAAGCTTACGAAATTGTGGAAGTGAAAAAATAATGAACACGATTAGAGTAAAGCGTATAGCTAGTAGTCTACAAAAAGAAATAAGTGATATCATAGCCAATGAAATACGTGATGAAGATTTAAAACTGGTAACAGTAACTCATATAAAATTAGCTAATGATTTAGGTTATGCTAAAGTATATGTTACAACCATTTTTGATGATAAAAAAGAAAAAATAATTGAAGATTTAAATAAGGCTTCAGGCTTTATTAAAGGTGAACTTGGTAGACGTAAATTTGAAATTAGAACAATGCCTAATTTAGAATTTGTTTATGATGAGTCATTAGAATATGCACACAATATTGAGAAAATAATAAAAGACTTACAAGACGAAAAATAGGTGAGGATGAATCTTTACCTATTTTTCTATTATAAATATATATGATATTATAGTAGTGGTGATATAAATGAACGGAATTATATTAATTGATAAGCCAACAGATATGACTAGTAGAAAAGTTGTAGATAAAATTAGCAATATTCTTAAAACCAAGCGTATTGGTCATGCTGGTACGTTAGATCCAATAGCAACTGGAGTGTTGGTGTTATGCGTAGGTAATGCAACAAAAGCAGTTGAATTATTAACTAATTTTAATAAAGAATATATCGCTTCTGTAACACTTGGTGTTGAAACCGACACTTTGGATATCGAGGGAACTATTTTAAATGAAGTAAATAATGTAGTTGTTACGAAAAAGCAAGTGTTAGATGTTTTAAATAAATTTATTGGAAAAATTGAGCAAGAGGTGCCAAAATATAGTGCTATTAAGGTTAATGGGAGGAGACTTTATAATTATGCTAGAGGAAACAAGCTAGTTGAACTTCCTAAGCGAAATGTTGAAATCTTTGAACTATCCTTGATAAGTGATTTGAAAAAAAGTAATGATAAAATTGAATTTGATATTAAATGTCAGGTTTCCAAAGGAACATATATAAGAAGCCTAATTAGAGATATAGGGTTAGAATTAGGGTATCCTGCTTGTATGTCTTCTTTAAGAAGGGTTAAACAAGGAGGATTCTCAATAGACCAATGTTATTCTATCGAGGATGTTGAGAACGGATCTTATAAAATTCTTAGTATAAGAGAAACCCTAACTAACATAGAAGAACTTATAGTGAGTAAAGAATTAGAAGTAAAAATAAGAAACGGAGCCATCATAGACAAGATGTTTGATGCTGATAGGATAAAGATTATTAACTCTTCAGGTGATTTAATAGCTATCTATAAAACGTATGAACTTGATAATTCTAAAGCAAAACCAGATAAAATGTTTATATAAATAGGTAAAAAGAACTTGATTTATCATAGAATATAGGGTATATTAGTAATGCATACCTATTCTTGGTAATTGAAAACTCCGTCGTTTACTAGGATTCAGGTTTATATTTAATGCAAGGAGGAAACTAAAATGGCTTTAAAGAAAGATGAAAAGCAAAACATAATTAAGAAATTTGCTCGTGGTGAAGGTGATACTGGCTCAGTTGAAGTTCAAGTTGCAATTTTAACTCAAGAAATTCTTCAACTAACAGAACACTTGAAAGAACATAAACACGATTTCCACTCTAAAAGAGGTTTGTTAATTAAAGTTGGTAAACGTCGTAATCTACTTAATTATCTAATTAAGAATGATGTTAAGAGATATCGTGAATTAATTAAAGAATTAAATTTAAGGAAGTAGGCACTATTTTTTAGTGCCTTTTCTATTGAAGGGATGGTAAGAATGGATAAAAAAATATTTACATTAGATTTCAGGGGAAGAAAAATTGTTGTTGAACATGGTGAACTTGCCAAACAAGCTCACGGAGCAGTTCTAGTAAGATATGGTGACACGGCTGTTTTATCAGCTACTGTTGGCTCTAAAAGTGTATCGGCAGGGGATTTCTTTCCTCTAACGGTTATTTATAATGAAAAACAATATTCAGTGGGTAAAATACCAGGAGGATTTATTAAAAGGGAAGGTAGACCAACAGAGAATGCTACTCTAACAGCTCGTTTAATAGATAGACCTATTAGACCACTATTTCCTGAAGGCTATAAAAATGAGGTTCAAATTATAAACACAGTGCTTTCAGTTGATCAAGATAATTCGCCAGAAATGTCAGCTTTATTTGGGTCTTCATTAGCATTGTCAGTTAGTGAAATACCATTTGATGAACCAGTAGCAGGTGTTGTTGTAGGACGTGTTGATGAAGAATTTATTATTAATCCAACCGCTGCTCAAGCTGAAGCTAGTGAGTTATCTTTAACTATTGCAGGAACAGCAACAGCTATAACTATGGTTGAAGCTGGTAGTAAAGAAGTATCTGAAGAAGTTATGTTAGAAGCAATGTTATTTGGTCATGAAGCTATAAAAGAATTAGTTGCGTTCCAAAATGAAATAATTTCAGAAATTGGTGTCGCTAAAGATGAATTTGAAATTCCGCAAACTGATGAGGAATTAACTGCTGAAGTAAACAATATTGCTAAAGATAAAATGATAGAGTGTATTAAAATAAAAGAAAAAATAGCAAGATATGAAGCTATTGATAATTTAAAAGAGGAAGTTATTGAGTCTTATCGAGAAAAATATCAAGATGATGTAGATAGAGATGATATAGTCAAAAAGGTAAGAAATATTCTTGATGATGTTGAATGGCTAGAATTAAGACGCTTAATTGTTGATGAGAAGATAAGACCTGATGGTAGAGGAATAACTGAAATTAGACCTTTATCAGGGGAAGTTGATTTACTTGCGAGAACACATGGCTCGGCATTATTTACAAGAGGCCAAACTCAATCCTTAAGTGTTACAACTTTGGGTGCAATTGGTGAACATCAAATTTTAGATGGGCTCGGTGTTGAAGCTGATAAGAGATTTTTGCTTCATTATAACTTTCCACAATTTAGTGTTGGTGAAACCGGTCGTTATGGTTCGCCTGGTAGAAGAGAAATAGGTCATGGTGCTTTAGGAGAACGTGCTTTATTACAGGTTATACCAAGTGAGGAAGAGTTTCCATATACTATTCGTGTAGTATCTGAAATACTTGAAAGTAACGGTTCATCTAGTCAAGCTAGTATATGTGCTGGTTGCATGTCGTTAATGGCTGCTGGTGTGCCTGTTAAGGCCCCTGTAGCAGGTATTGCTATGGGACTTGTTAGTGATGGTGAAAATTATACTGTTTTAACTGATATTCAAGGTATCGAAGATCATATGGGAGATATGGATTTTAAAGTAGCTGGTACAAGAAATGGTATTTGTGCTCTTCAAATGGATATTAAAATTAAAGGAATTAATGGAGAAATTATTAAAGAGGCTTTAGAACAAGCTCGTATTGGTAGAATGCAAATTTTAGATGTTATGGAAAATGTAATTGCAGAACCACGAAAAGAACTTAGTCCTTATGCTCCAAAGATTAAACAAATTATGATTAATCCATCTAAAATCAAAGATGTTATTGGTCGTGGTGGAGATATGATTTCTAAGATAATCGAAGATTGTGGCAATGTAAAAATTGACATAGAAGATGATGGAAGAGTTGTTGTTTACCATACTGATTACCAAATGATCGATAAAGCAATAGCTGTTATAGAAGACATTGTAAGAGAAGTAGAAGAAGGTAAAATATATACTGCTAAAGTTGTTAAGGTTGAAGAATTTGGATGCTTTGTTCAATTGTGGCCAGGCTGTGAAGGTTTAGTTCATATATCTCAATTAGCCAATGAACATGTTAATAAAACAGAAGACGTAGTTAAGCTAGGTGATGAAATCATTGTTAAAGCTCTAGGTTATGATAAAAAAGGTCGTTTAAACCTTTCACGCAAGGAAGTTTTCAACAAAGATAAAGAAAAAGAACCTAAAAAGGAAACTGAAGAGGTTAAGATTTCAGAATAACAAGTAAAAAAGAAGATATTTAGATATCTTCTTTTTCTATCTCTTTACTTCCATGAATACAGGTAAGATAATAGGCTTTCTGCCAGTTTCATCCTTTATAAATGGAGATACTTCAGCAATAATTTGTTGTTTTAAATCTGCATAATTCAATTTCTTGTTTTTAAGATTGTGTTTGATTATCTGATTAGCCATATATTCTATTCTACTAAGTAATTCACCACTTTCATTAACAAGAACAAAACCTCTAGTTGTAATATTAGTGTTCCCTAGTAATTCATTATTATTGATATCAATATTGGCAATAATAACTAGAATACCATCATCAGACATAATGCTACGATCTTTAATAACGGCACTACCTACATCGCCAATTCTATTACCATCAACATAAATATCTGATGCTTGAACAGTTCCGTTTCTTTTAATACCGTTCTTTGTTATTGATAAAACATCACCGTTATCTAAAACGAAGATATTCTCCTTAGGTATTCCACATTCTAATGCTAAATCAGCATGTGCTTTAAGCATACGATATTCACCATGGTATGGCATAAAATATTCTGGCTGGAATAATCTTAACATTAATTTCAATTCTTGATTATTACCATGTCCTGAAGTATGAATGCCACTTAATGATGTATTAGTAAATACTTTAACACCTTTTAAGTATAATTTATTTATTGTATTCGATATACTTGCAGCATTACCTGGAATAGGTGATGAAGAAAATACTACGACATCGCCTGGGATTAATTTGATTTGTCTGTGTGATCCATTAGCAATTCTCGATAGAGCAGCTAGTGGTTCACCTTGTGATCCAGTACATAATAGTGCTATTTCATTAGCTTTCATTCTGTTAGCTTCTTCTGGTGTAACAAAGATATCGGTATCTTCAATATAACCACCTGATATAGCTATTTCAATTGATGTTTCCATACTTCTTCCAAATAAAGCAACTTTTCGGTTGTTTTTTTTGCAAGTTTCAACAATGTGTTTTAGACGATATATATTTGATGCAAAAGTTGCAATAATAATACGACCATCACATTCTTCGAAGACGTCTCCCAAAGCCTCATCAACTTTTGATTCGCTAATTGAGAAACCATCTACTAAGGCATTGGTACTATCACTTAATAATAGTTTAACGCTCTTTTTTCCAATCTCAGCCATTTTATGAATGTTAGACATTGGTCCAATTGGTGTAAAATCAAACTTAAAGTCCCCAGTCATAACTATTGTACCGTTTGGTGTATGAATAGCTAAACCGTGAGAATCCGGTATAGAGTGAGTTGTATTAAAAAACTCTATATCGAAATATTTATATTTAACTCTAGTTTTTTCAGTATAAATATTAATGTTTTTATATTTAATATTACGTTCTTCAATTTTCTTTTTTATAAGTGCAGTTGCTTGCTTAGGCGCATATATAATTGGAATATTGATTAATTGCAACAAAAAAGGAATACCACCAATATGGTCTTCATGACCATGGGTAATAAATAAGCCCTTTATTTTGTCTTGATTTTTCTTTAGAAAAGAAAAATCGGGAATGACATAATCTATTCCCATTAGTTCATCTTGTGGGAACATAACACCAGTATCAACAATGATAATCTCGTCGTTATGCATGACGCAATACATATTCTTGCCAACTTCTCCTAATCCGCCTAAGGCAAAGACTTTTGTATCGCCATTTTCAAAAAATTTCATAATTCTCCTTTCGTAGTTAATATTTGAAAGATTAACTTTTTTAAGTATACATGTTTTTTGTTTGTTTGTCTAGATTATATCCTTTTATTAGGCTTAAATTTACAAAAAATAGGTAAAATGATTGGTTTCGAAACATTATTTATGTTATTTGTATTATAATAATATTTGAATGGAGTTAAACATGGTAGATATTTTAGAAAACATAATTGAAGTTATCACAGATGTAATGAGAGTTGGAGGACCTTTAGTTGGTTTTTTCCTCATTATCTTAGAATCAATTCTGCCAATTCTACCATTAGGAGCTTTTATTGCTTTAAATAATATTGTGTTTGGTTCGTTTTGGGGTTTTATTATATCTTGGGTTGCTACTATTATCGGATGTATCATATCTTTTTATGCTTTTAGGTTAGGCTTTAGTAATATTTTATACCGTAATATTAAACTTGAAAGTAAAGTAAATAAATTTATGGTTTATATGAGGAATATTACCTTACCACAGTTAACATTACTTATTGCAATGCCATTTACCCCCGCATTTGCTGTTAATATAGCTGCAGGTCTATCAAAGATGTCCGTCGGCAAGTATTTAGCAAGTATAATTATTGGAAAAATTTCAATTGTATATTTCTGGGGATATATTGGTACTAGTTTTATTGAAAGTATTAAAGATCCTGTGATTCTTTTAGAAATTGCGGCTTTACTTGGCATAGCTTATGTTATATCAAGATTAATTCAAAAATATTTAAATATGAATGGAGTGAAGTAATGGAGTATATTGTAATTATTTTATTAATAGTGATTCTTATAGTCTGCGTCATATCTTTATCGAAGAATATTAATGAGGGGAATATCACCGAACGTTTAGGAAGACTTGAGACAAGTCTTACAAAAGAAGTGGGAGACTTTAAGACTGATTTTGGGCGTACTTTGACTGAAGATTTTAACAGATTAAATGAGCGAATTGAATTTAAATTAAATGCTATTAATGAAAGAGTTAATATTAGATTAGATGAGAATTTTGAAAAAACAAATAAGACCTTTACTTCCGTTTTAGAACGTCTATCTAAAATAGATGAAGCTCAAAAAAAGATTGATTCTCTCTCAAGTGACATTGTGTCGCTGCAAGGTGTTTTAACAGATAAAAAGAGCAGAGGTATCTTTGGTGAGGTTAATCTAAAGCATATTCTAAGTAACATTTTTGGAGAAAAGAATGATCGTATTTATCAAATTCAATATTCTTTTCAAAATTCAACTATAGTCGATGCTGTGTTATTTGCTCCTGAACCTTTAGGAACTATAGCGATTGATTCTAAATTTCCCTTGGAACATTATCAACTGATGGTTGATAAAAACCTCTCAAGTGTAGAAAGAAAAAAAAATGAAAAAGAGTTTAAAAATGATGTTAAGAAACATATAGATGCTATATCATCTAAATATATAATTCCTAATGTAACATCAGATCAAGCAATAATGTTTTTGCCAGCAGAAGCAATATTTGCAGAAATCAACGCATATCATCAAGATGTAATTGATTATGCTAATAAAAAAAGAGTATGGATCACTTCTCCAACTACTTTGATGAGTACTTTAACTGTTGTTCAAATGGTTATTAGAAATATGGAAAGAGATAAATATGCTTCAATTATTCAAGAAGAATTATCTAAATTAAGTGTAGAATTTTCACTTTATCGCCGTCGATGGGACAAGCTTTCACAACATATTCAAACAGTTAGTAAAGATGTTGAAGAAGTTCATATTACAACCAGAAAAATAAGCAAGCGTTTTGATTCAATAAACAAAGTTGATGTTGATAAATTGCAAGTAACAGAAGAAATAGAAACCATTAATAATGGAGGTGATGAAGATGAATCGGATTTACAATAAATTAGTTAGGGATAAAATAGCTTAAAAAATAAAAGATAATGGAGAAGAACCAATAACAAGAATTCTTGGTGATGAAGAGTATAAATTAATGCTTAATAATAAATTGGTAGAGTAAGTTCATGAATATCTTTTAAGTAGTGAACCTGAAGAACTAGCAGATATCTTAGAGGTTGTTAGAGCAATAGGTAAGGTAAATGGACTATCCTTTGAAGAACTTATAAAAATAATGGACCAGAAAAAAGAGAAACGTGGGGGATTTGATGAGAAAATCTTTCTTATCAAAGTTAAAAATGCAAAGAGTTTATAATTTATAAACTCTTTTTTGTTTTAAATAACTTGTTTCATCAATACAATTTAATAGGTGATAATGATGACAAGGTTGTTTTTGTTCTTAGTAGGTTTTGGTTTAATGGTAATTGGTATTGTCCATATTATAATTTATATGAATTTTATGACTGTTGGGTATACTTTTAATGAATACGTTAATTTTATTATTAGGAGTAGTGATTTTGTTTATACAATAGTAGGTTTTATTATTGTTAATTTATGTATTTTTGTTAAGGGAGGAGAAAATAGTGAAATACGTTTATGATATTCTTTTAAATTTTAATGAGACAAGGATCTATGATTTTTTTGAGTGGCGTCCTGAAGATGATATTGAATATTTTAAAAAAGTATCGATCTTAAAGATCGATAGTGATTCTTATAGAAAAGTTGCAGTTGGAGCTAGAGTTGCTGATGAAGCCTTATTAAATAAAATATATAATACTGCCGAGATATACGATAAGAAACAAATTAGATATGTTGAATATTTAATGATATTAACTAACGGCAGTGAAGCAGTTGGTGTTTTACTAAATAAAATGGGTCGAATACTGATGATTAGTAAATTACTCTTGGACGAGGAAGAAGAAGTTTTTGGGATATGCAACATACAGGATGAGAAAGCACTTGATATAACAGCCAGTAATATAGAAAGTAATAATACGAATAATTATTTAACCCGTTATGAAGGTAAAAAATTATTTTTTCTTAATAAAGAGTTAGAAGGGTTATACTTTGATAAGAATTTAGTTAAGTTAAAATATTTATATTATGAATGTTTTAGACAGATAGAAAATGATATAGAGACAATATATGACCGTATAAAAACATTTATAAATGATGAATGGAGTACAAAACATAATGAATTATATAACTTGGTAAGACTTTCATATAGCAAGAAATAGTTTTTTGTCACATCCTTGAAAGTATATTTTTCAAACTTTATACTAAACATATTATAGAAGGATGGTGATTTTTTGTATTTAGTACCGACGGTTATTGAAAAAACGAGTAGTGGTGAAAAAGCGTATGATTTATATTCACGATTATTAGAGGACCGTATTATTCTCTTATGTGGTGAGATAGATGATCATCTTGCAAATAATATTGTAGCTCAATTGCTTTATTTAGATAGTTTGAATAATGAAAATATTAATCTTTACATAAATTCCAATGGAGGTTCTGTGACAGCAGGCTTTGCTATCTATGATACGATGAATTATATAAAGAGTGATGTCTCGACTATTTGTCTTGGTTTAGCAGCTTCAATGGGTGCTTTTCTGCTGTCTAGTGGTGAAAAGGGCAAAAGATTTGCACTACCTAATGCAGATGTTTTAATCCATCAACCATCAGGTGGTTCTCAAGGGCAAGCGACAGAAATGAAAATTGCAGCTGAACATATTTTAAAGGTGAAGGATAAACTAAATAATATTTTATCTAAGAATACTGGTCAAAAGTTAGAACAGATAGAAAATGATGTTGAAAGAGATTATTATATGACTTCTGATGAAGCATTAGGCTATGGACTTATTGATAAGATATTGTAAAAATCAGTTATATTAATTGATTTTTTTCTTTATAGTGGAAAAATATTATTATTTTGTGTTAGAATTAGAGCAAGGAGAATGATGTATGGAAAGATTAGTATCAGGTATTAAACCAACAGGAGAACTTACACTAGGCAGTTATATTGGAGCTATTAAGCAATATATTGAGTTGCAAAAGAAATATGAATCATATGTATTTGTAGCGGATTTACATGCTATTACAGTTCCCCAAGAAAAAGAAGAATTACGTAAAAACATTAAAGATATTGTCGCTATATATCTAGCTTGTGGCCTTGATCATAAGAAAACAACGATTTATCTTCAATCAGAGAATCCTTATCATGCTCAATTATCATGGATTCTAGAATGTAATACTTACTTAGGAGAACTTAATAGAATGACCCAATTTAAGGATAAAAACAAAAAATCAGATAATAAAAGCTTATCGTGTGGGTTATATACCTACCCAGTTTTGATGTCTAGTGATATTCTTTTATATGATGCTGATATTGTACCAGTTGGTGAAGATCAAAAACAACATGTAGAATTGACACGTAATATAGCCCAACGTTTTAACAATAAATATGGGGAAACTTTTAAGATTCCAAGACCAGTTATCCCAGCTGAAGGTGCCCGTATTAAAGATTTACAAGATCCACTTAAAAAGATGAGCAAATCAGATGATGATCACCGTGGCTCTATTTTATTATTAGATAAAGAAGATGTTGTTCGCAAGAAAATAATGGGTGCTATTACAGACAGCGATAATAAAATATATTTTGATGAAGAGAATAAACCAGGTATTTCCAATTTAATGACTATATATGGATCTTTGTGCAATATGAAGTTAGAAGAGGTAGAAGAAAAGTTTAAGGATAGTAATTATGGAACTTTTAAAAAAGAAGTTGCAGATGTTATTGTTGAAACACTTGAGCCTATTCAAAATAGATATAAAGATATAATTAGTTCATTTTTAATTGATGAAGTATTAGATGAGGGCCTTGCCAAAGTAATTGAAATAGCTAGAACCAAATGCTTAGAAGTTCAAGAACGTGTTGGATTAGGAAGATAAAAAACAAGGAAACTTGTTTTTTTATTTTGAGTCAACAGAATACAAATTCTCACATCCAACATTTGTTGCTGTATCATGGAATAAAAGTTTGCTAGCTTTATATAAAGATAAAGTCATAGTCGATGTTAAACTCTCTTCTATTTCCTTGGTTATTTCACCCTTTGTGATGGCCCCAATTACTAGGTTTCCTGATTCGTATTTTAGTTTTATAATTAAACAAATATCCGCCTTTTTAATTATCACCTCGATGTTATTATCTTTAAGAATACGCTTTATAGAGAAACCATTATATGTGGCAAAACGAAATTCGTCACCATCAACATTTAAGATAGAGAAGAAACCATTGCATTTTCCAAATAAATCAGCTTGAGCTAATATAAATGATGCATTATAGTTCTCAAAATGATTAGTTTGAATCCATAACCATTGCTTAGGAAAACGACAACCAAAGTTCTTTTCCATATATCCAACACCGTTTATCAATTCATTATGGTTATTATTGTTTATTGTTCCTTCAACTCTAGCTTTCATAAATATTACTTCATGATATGTTGTTAATGGTAAATGCTTAAAGAAACCCATTGTCCATTTAGCAAGTCCATTTCGTTGTAAAAGAACTGTAGGATTGATCTTTAAATTAATGTTAAATGGATCTATAGAAATCTTTAATTGGTGAATTCCAAAGACATTGTCTTTTATTTTAACGGCATCTTTATTGTAATAGAAATCATCCACTTCAAATCTAAAGTAATAGGATTTATTTTTAGCACCATCCACTACTTGGATAAATGAATGAGGATCCTTTTTATATAATGTAATTCCAAAAATAAAGGAGTATGAATGGTTATTTTCATCGGTGATTCTAAGATACCAGCCTTCAAAATAATTTTTAGTTTTGTTTGAACCAACAAATTTAAATATATTGATTTTTCTCACCTCATTTTATTATTCCCCAAATATTATAAAATATAGATAACTAAACAATGCTTTTTATAGTGTTGTAATTATTGATATATATTTTATTGATTATGCTATAATTAATAAAGAGGTGGATTGTATGTTAAAGATAATCAATTTTTCTAAATCTTATGGAAACAATGGTAAAAAAGCCGTTGACAATTTAAATCTAGAAATAAAAAAGGGAGAAATATTTGGTTTCATTGGACATAATGGTGCTGGTAAAACAACAACTATTAAAGCAATAGTAGGTATAACAGAATTTAATGAAGGTGAAATCTTGATAGATGGATTATCTATTAAAGAGAATGATATTGAATGTAAAAATAAGATAGCTTATATTCCTGACGATCCTGATATTTATTCTTCACTTACAGGAATCCAGTACTTAAACTTTATTGCCGATATTTATCAAGTAGAAGCCGAAGAAAAAGAGCGTCTTATTAAAAAATATGCTACAATGTTTGAAATTCTCCCTAATTTAGGGGATATTATTTCTACATATTCACATGGCATGAAGCAGAAGCTTGTTATTATATCAGCTTTAGTTCATAGCCCAAAACTGCTAGTTTTAGATGAACCTTTCGTAGGTTTGGATCCAAAATCAGCTTTTGCTCTTAAAAAAGTTATGAGAGAACTATGTAATGATGGAGCATCAATTTTCTTCTCGTCACATGTTCTTGAAGTAGTTGAAAAATTATGTGATAAGGTTGCTATTATTAAGAATGGTAAGTTAATAAAATGTGGTAATGTATCTGATATTATTGGTGATGAGAATCTTGAATCTATATTTTTGGAGTTGAATGAACAATGAGAGAATTAATATTACTATTAAAAACACGTTTTATTAATACTTGCAATATTAATAAATTACATACTATTAAAAAGAGTAAATTGCTTTTATTTGGACTTGTAGCTATTTATATTGTTTTTTCATTATTATTTACTTTCTATATTTATGCCGAGGAAGCTGCAAAATTTTTTGATCAATATCAAATGATGTCATTTATGCTTATTATTTTCTTCTTTGTAGCATCTTTTGCAACATTCATGTTTACTATCTATAATGCTAAAAGTGCTATGTTTAATGCTGCGGATAATGATTTGCTTATTTCTATGCCTATTAAACCATCAATTATATTAGGTTCTCGTTTGATTTATATTACTCTATGGAATCTTTTAACAGCAATATTTATAATGGTTCCCGCTTTTATGGTATATACTAATTATGTTGATGTCTCTTTCTCATACTATATTGTAGCTTTTGTAGTATTTCTTTTCTTACCAATTATTCCAACTATTTTAGCTAGTATTATTGGTTATATAATTGCTTATTTTACTTCTAAAAGTAATGTTAAGAATTGGGTTGAAATAATAATTTCGTTTATCTTTATAGGTTTAATATATTATGGAATGGTTAAGATTGATGTAATCCTAAATTATATCGTTGTTCATATAGAAGATTTAAAAAATATCTTAAAATGGGGTTTTTACCCATTATATCTTATTAACGAAATATTTAATAATTATAATTATTTATCATTAATTCTTTATGTATTCATAAATATTGGCTTATTTATAATATTTACTTATTTGTTAAGTACTAATTTTAAAAATATAATAGCAAGATTGCAGGAAAACAAAACAAAGGCAAATTATGTAATGGGTCATCTAAAAACAAGATCAATTGCAATAACTCTTTATTTTAAAGAATTAAAAAGATATTTATCTTCGCCAATTTATGTATTTAATACTTCCTTTGGAGTTATCTTACTTGGCATAGCCGCTTTAGCTAGTATTTTTTACGATAAAGAGCAATTGATTAACATATTGGGAGCTAATGGAACTAGTAGTGTTTATCCATTACTTATAACTGGATTGATCTTTATAGCATTTCTCTCTAGTACGACATCTTCTGCTATATCTATTGAAAGGAACAATTACTGGGTCTTAAAAATGTTACCAGTTTCACCTAGAGATATATTCAAAGGAAAGATATTGCTTAATTTGAGTTTAATTTTACCAGTTGCTTATATATCAATTTTAATATTTTACTTCACTTTTGGGCTAACGATAGAACAACTAATTATTGCAATTATTATTGTAACAATTTCATCTTTAGTATCTACTAAATTTGGGCTTTTAGTTAATTTGAATTTTCCTAAATTAGATGCAATAAGTGATGTTGAAATTGTTAAAAGAAGTCTCAGTGTAACGATAGCTATATTAGTTCCTATGGTTATTATTTTTGGAGTGTCTGGACTTTATTCATCGATAGAAGGACTGATGAGCTTTAAAACATTTTTAATTATAATTGTTATATTAATGACAGGGATAAATTTTATAGAATATATTTTACTTAAAACGTGGGGCACAAAAAGATTTAAAGAAATAAATTAATTAAGAAGTAGGGGATGAAGAAATGAAAAGAGCAATTGTCTTGTCAGGTGGGGGAGCAAGAGGTTCGTATCAAATAGGTGTTTGGAAAGCTTTACGAAAATTACGCATTAAATACGATATAGTTACTGGAACTTCAGTTGGTTCTTTAAATGGAGCTTTGATGACTCAAAAAACGTATTTTAAAGGTGTTTGGTTCTGGAAGAATATTAGTTATAAACAAGTATTTAAAGATGAAATTATAATTTCCAAGGGCAAGAAAGACAATTTTAAAAAATATGCAAAAGCTATAATAGTAGAAAATGGAATGGATGTTTCTAATTTAGAGGATACTGTTGAAAAGGCTTTGAATGAAAAGAAATTACGTAAATCTAATATAGATTTTGGTTTAGTTACTTTTAATTTAACTAGTTTAAAACCAATCAGACTAACCAAGAAGGAAATTCCAGTGGGAAAAATGAAAGATTATTTGATTGCTTCAGCTACATGTTATCCAGCTTTTAAGAAAAAAAGCATTGATAATGAAGAATTTATTGATGGTGGTTATTCTGATAATTTACCAATTAATCTTGCTATCAAAATGGGGGCAGAAGAAATAATTGCAGTAGATTTGAGAACTATTGGGCTTAAACGCCGTGCAAGAAATAAGAAAGTAAAAGTAACTTACATAACACCACGAAATAGTTTAGGATCATTACTTTCATTTGATAAAATTTCAGCAAGAAGAGGAATAAGACTTGGCTATAATGATACAATGAAAATTTCCGATAAATTAGATGGCAATAAATATACCTTTAAAAAAGAACATCTAAAACGTAATTTTCAGCAATATAAAGATGTATATAAAGAAATGTTAGATAGTGTTTTAAAAGGTAATGGTAAAAATGTAATTGAAAAACTATTGAAAATTACAACCTCTTCTAATGAAATTAGTGAGAAGAGGTTTAACAAAATTGTTGAATATTTAGGAAAAGTATTTAAATTAGATGATTCTAATATATATAATATTAATTCATTTAATAAAAAACTTATTTGTGAATTGGATGAAATGCTTTTGGTTGATAAAAAGTTAGTTGAGCAAAAAATTAAGGGCAACGATATAAAGAAATTAATTAATAATAAATTTGTTATTAAATATATTTACGATAAATTAATAGCTTATGATAACAAAAAAATAGCGAGGGAATTAGCCGGAATCGCTTTATTATTACCACGTGAATTTTTAGGAGCTTCATATTTATATGTTGTAAAAAACAACTAATAAAAGCAGGATAATATTCCTGCTTTTTGTACGCCATAAATCATTACTGATAATTTCTGTTAGCTATTTCAATGGCTTTAGTGACCATGTTGCCACAGTTACGCGAGGAGACTGCTCCCCAACCTTCATTTTGAACAATATTTGAAACACCTAATTCGTTAGCAATTTCATATTTTAAATTTTCATTCATTATACCTTTATTCTTTTTCATAAAATGAAACCTCCCAAAATGTTTAGGCGTACATTATTATTTTGTCTAAATTTCTGCATACTATACAAATTAGAAATTAAAATTTACAAATTTTAAGTAAACAAAAGGTTATTGTTATTACCTCTTTTTGTTGAAATTAATACAATATATTATATCAATGGAAAGGAGGGGTTATATGGGTGGTTCAAGTGGAGGATATTCAAAAGGAGGTTTTGATGTTGCTTTTGTATTAGTTTTGTTTATCCTGTTAGCTATTGTAATAGCTTTTTAAAACAATGAGAGCCTTAGCTCTCATTTTATTTATTAATGTAATGTGTTAACTTGGCATTCGAAACATATTTGATATATATAAATTGTAGGAAAATCGTGTATAATATGTGTGTAAGTATAATAAAATAAGGAGAAGTATATATGTCTAAAGATATGGAAAAAGTGTTGCGGAAAATAAATAAATTAATAATTATATTATCAATTTTAATATGTAGTTTGTATGCCGTTATGTATTATGTTCATCATGATTATCTTATGGTTACAGCAAGCATTATAGCTATAGGGCTTCCTTTTTTAATATATTTGGTGGATGCTAAAGTGAAAAAAACATCATTGCCAATAAAGACCTTTTATTTATTATTTATTTATGCAAGCGCTGTAATAGGTGGTGTAGGTGAATTTTATAGTTTGTTTAATCCATATGATAAAATAGTTCATTTTATTTCCGGTGTTTTGATTACTTGGGTTTTTCTTGTTTTGGTTCAGCCTTATGTAAAAAAATATACAACAAATTTAATACTCTTTACTGTTATTTGTTTTAATAGTATGATAGCTCTCCTTTGGGAAGTGGGAGAATTTACTTTTGATTTAATTTTTAAAACTAGTGTTCAAAGAGGTTTATACGATACAATGACTGACATGATTGTAGCAGTAGTTGGAGGTTTAATCATTGCTTTGATCTATGCATTAAAAAAACACCAATTATAAACGTAAGTCTATAAAAAAATAGACTTTTTTATTATTTGTTGTAATATATTTTTCATATAATGTTATATATGAGGAAGTGTATTAATGGATTATTTATCATATTATCGCCAAACTGCACCTGGTATGAGTGCTTATATTATATCGGATACTAAAACATCTGATGTTAATGGAGATGGTATAAAAGATATTATATATTTAGAAGGTACAAAACCACTAGGACCTGATAGTCTTGTAGTTGATAATATTAGGGTGGTAATTCAAGATGGAAAAACAGGGAAAGGTTATGATATTCCTTTAAAGGTTGATAAAGGATATACACCGAAACTGTTTTTAGGAAGTTTTACAAATGACAGAATCAATGAAATTTTAATTTCTATTGAGTCTGGTAACACAGGTGAGGAAGGATATTATTATATTTATTCATTTGTTAATAATAATCCTTTAAAATTATTTGATTTCGAACAATTTAATAGTAAATATAAATATGATGTAACATATAAAGATAATTATATAATCGAAGTAAAAAGTAATGTTTTTGATAAAACCTTTTTCATAGATGTAAAAAATAAAAATCAAAGTTATTTAAATCAATTATATGATCAAGATGGTACATTGAAAAGTCAATTTAAAGGTTATGTTTCTCCTTTAGTAAATCTTCATCCAGTATCTAGTGAATCAGAATATGGTTATGATTTATATGCAACCCAAAGAGTAGTTGGATATTATAATGCTGATACTCTAGGAATGATTATCACACCACTAAGATGGGATGGAAAGGAATTTGCAGTAGTTAATAACAATCCATATTTGATATTATTTGGTACTGAATAATGTATATCCAACAAAAAAGGCCTTATAAATTAAGGCTTTTTATTTTGATGATATAAAACGGTTTGAATCCATTCTGAATAAGTTATTATGTTTAAATCATTCCTTTTTTTATTGATATAGTCAATTATTTCATAATAATCTTTTTCCTTATATATCATTAAAGTATCGTCTATTTCCTCTTCAATTTTATGGAATAGTAAAATTAATGTTAAATTATTCTCGATAGCAAAATCTATCCATGATTTTACCCATTTTGTTTTTGTAGTAGTAAGAACATTTTTGACTTTTATGGAATAAAGATCTTTTGGATATTTAAAGTTATAACCATCCTCTACTGATCTGCCACTAATATAATTTAATTTTTTCATGACCGAGATGGTATCACTATTATATTTTCCTTCGGGATATACTAACACATTATTTTGATTATTAAAATTATTATCTTTTAACCAAACACCACCTTGTTTTATTTCAAATTTCTGTTGTGAAATATCTGCATTAATTAAAATATTGTGATACAGTGTATGATTTAATAAATCCCAGTTTTTATCATGTAACATGTTTAATTCGCCTATATTTAAGTACAATTGTTGATTAATAGCATTAGGAATAATTGCTATAGAACCTCTCATATCTTTCTTATTCATGTACTTAAAACCTTTAGTATATTGAGTTTTCCAGCCATCATCAAACATAATAATTATATTAGCTTTATTTTGATAAATAAATATTTCCTTTTCTTTATTTTCCTTAAATATTAGTTTTGTCTTAATTTTAAGATAATCAAAGCTATTGTTTATATTATAGAAAATATTAGGGAAAATATTTATAAGGAGCATAAGGGTAAAAATCAAACTTGTATAAAATATTAACATATTTTTTTTCAAATTTATCAGTCCTTTTTTAAAACGTTATAATTGTGGCCACTTCTATCAACCTTATTCCATTCGTTCTTTTCGGTAAAATATGAAATAGTCCCAACTATTATAGTATATAAAATGATTATTCTATAAACAACTAAATCTAGAATTATAGTTGTAACAATCCTAATATTATCAAGCCCTTTATATCTTACGTTGTAAAAATATGCAATAAATAGTCCGACAACATTATATGTTAAATGGACACTTATAAAGATATAAAAATATAAGGCAATATTTGATAAAGTGTTGTTCATTATATTATCAATCACAAGGATTGTAAAAACTACTATTATAAAGGAACTTAAGACACCAATAACAAGCGCATCAACAATCATAAAAAAGGGTAGTGGTTTGGTAAGAGTGTCTTTAAATAATCTCTTTCTGAAGTTAATTAATGCTTCAATAAAGGATTTTTGCCATCTTTTTCTTTGTTTAATTAGGTCCTTAAATGTTTCTGGTCCTTCTGTATAACATATAGCCTCAGGTACATAAACTATTTTTTTATTTGTATCTTGAATATGAAATTGTATTTTAAGAGTAAGATCCAAGTCTTCTCCGATTGTATGTGAAAACCCGCCTACATCAAGTAGTATATCTTTTCTAAAAATTCCAAAAGCTCCCGAGATAACAAGTAACGATTCTAATTTTGCTAAAGAAGCTTTATAACAAAAACATGATTTAATATATTCAATTGCTTGTAATCTTAGTAATAGCTTTATTTTGAAGGTTGTTTTTGCCTTTTTTTGTGAAAGATTAAATGATTGTAATATTTGGATGACACCGCTAGCAGCTACGACATTTTTATCATCAAATGTTTTACTTACTAAAGATAGAGCATCTGGTTTTAAAATACTATCAGCATCTAACGTCACAATGTATTTGTTTTTAGAATAGTTAATACCTAAATTTAAAGCATCACTTTTCCCCCCCGTTATTTTTATCTATAAGATACATATTAGGATATAACTCGGATCTGTATATACATTTCATATTATAAGAATCTAAATTGTGCCGTCTTTTTCTTTTTGTTTCTTTTAATTTTAAAATGCTTTTGAATTCCTTTAAGGTATTATCGCTCGATCCATCATTTATAAATATGCATTCAAAATTATCATATTCAATTCTTAATAATCCTTCAATTGTATTTTTAATTATCTTTTCCTCATTATAGCAGGGAATTAGAATGGTGACAGGGCGTATTATATTTTTCTTTATATTCTTTTTTCCCCTCTTTATACTTAATAGAACATTTAAAATATGGAAAAGAGGAAAGAATATTCCGAGAAATAAAAATATTTCTAATAATAATCTCATGGCATATTCAAATGTTTAGGTATAATTATTACGTAATCAATTACAGTTTTAACTGGAAAAATATCATTATTAGGTTGCCCAGGCCAATTACCACCAACGGCGAGATTCAAAATTAAATACATTTTTTTGTTAGGAATCCCAACTTCAGATTTATATATTAATTTGTTATTTATGTAACCTTTTATCTCTTTTTCATTCCACTCGATTTCATAAATTGCAAAGTCATTCTCATTCTTAATATTGGTAAATTTTTTTCTTGATGATCCGTCTAAATCTTTATAATGTATTCCAGTCCATATTTCGTCTTCCCCTTTATTACCTAAAACTTCCATCATATCAACTTCGGGAAAAAGAGAATCGTCTGCTGGCAGGAGCCAAGCGGCTGACAAAAGGCCATTTCCAACGGCAGGTCTGATTTTAAATATAATTTTCCCGTATAGAAATTCGAATTTACCTTTGGTTGTAATCATTCCTGAAGTATAGTTATGATCTTTAAAATTTTCTTTTTTTGCAACTAATTCTAAAAGTCCGTCAATGATACTGATATTCTTTGGATTATAATATTGTAGGTCATTATTATAGCTTTCTCCTTGTTCAACAGCATTCCAAAATCTTGTATTAAGTTTCCCATTAAAATCATCAACTAAAATATTATTATTTTCTTCTTCAATAACATTTATTTTGTAGACTTTCTGATATGGCGTTTTTGTTATTAAACAAAAAAATACGATTAGTAAAATAAAAAATGTATATTTCATGATACGTTTTTTATTCATTAGTTTTCACCTCATTATAATAAACGCTAATATAACTTATGCACTTTTATTGCTTATGTTTCATTCTTTTGACTATCAAACTAATAGAGTGGAGTTAGACAATCTATGCAAAATAAAAGATTTGTGAAAATCCACAAATCCTAAATACAGATTTAATTTTTCTTCTTATTAGATATCTTAAGAGCTATTTCCAGTTTATCTAATAATATTTGTTCTAATACTGTTATCTTTGAGATGGTTTTATTAATTGATGCATTAATTTTTAATATATCAGATTGTTTATCAGAATTTTCTAAAGCAATTTTAATTTTCTGGGTTTCAGTATTTAAAATTTCTGCTAAAGAACTTTCAATAGATGCAATAGATTCTATAATATCAATTTCAGTTTTACGTTTTTCTTGAGATTTGCTGTGACAATTATTGCGATAACATTTTATGTCAGTTAAATAAATATAATTATATAAATCGTTTTTTGTAACAAGTAATTGGAGTAAACCATCTATATTCATTAAACTGTTTATTGTTATATCATCATCAATATAAATGTTTTTAATAATGTTTCCCCTACGTGAAGCTAAGGCAATAAATGAGGATCCATTTTTAGAATAGGCTATATATTTGTAATTAGAAAAACAGAGACTAGCTGTAATTTCTACTTCTTTGATATTTGTGATGGTGGAAACACATGTATGACGACCATTTTTTGTTGTGAGATTATTTTGAACATAATCTTTTTTATACTCATTAGATATAGCATATATTTGTATTTCTTCTTTAATAAAATAACCCTCTTCAGTTATTGAATAAACACTATTTGTTGTGGTAATTAATATTGTTTTATGCTCTTTGTTATAGGATAAATTTTTAATAGGATATAAATATTTATCAGGAACCATTAATTTAATAATATTGATTTCAATAAAGCTTTGATCTAAAACATAAATATTTTTACTATCATCAACACTTGATACATAAAAAGATTCATCATGTCCATTATTAATTATTGAATTATAAGGTTTGTTAGTTTGAAAGGTTTTTTTTTCTAAAGTGATTGTGTTATAGATTGATATAGAGCAACTATAGGGTTGTACTAAATAATATATGTGATTAAGAAAAATGCTGCCTTTGTATATATTTGTTGGATCATTTAGTAAGGGAAAAGATTTGAATGTATTAATGTTATATACCTCCTTTAAAATTTAATATATTATATGTTTAAAAATGTTAAAGGAACATTCCAAAAAATATATCCGCCATATAATATTTTGAAAATGAAAGAAAAGGAGGTTTTCATATGTCTGACCCAACATCTAAAATGCCCGAAAGGTATATTACTAGAGAACAGGCAATTACTGATATTATTGAATCAGTTGCTTTAGAAGAAGCTGCTTTGTCTCATATCTTAAAAGCAGAAGGAGATAAAATCCATAAGTTTTTAGAAAAAGCTAGATGCCCAGGTGATTTACTACTTATTAATAAATCGGTTCAATCTATGATTAGTGTAATCACAGTTCTACAAGCTGTTCTACATGCTAAAATTGAACTTTTTGCTTGTGATAATAATGATTATGAGTATGAGGAATATTAATAATATATAGGGGTGTTTTTAATTGAAAAAGAGTCTAAATTATTAGACTCTTTATATTATTTTTCATTTTTCATTTTATAAGTTAATCCATAACCTCCAGGTCCGATATGACTAGCAATTACAGGCCCAATTTCAGTTAATATATATTTGCCGGTTATTTTTAAATTTTCAACATTTTCTTGCAATTTAACTGCACCATCTAAATTATCAGAATGTACAATTCCAATTGCATCAATATCATTTTTATCAATTTTCGAAAGCATTCTATCTATTAATATTGAATTCATTCTTTTTGAACCTCTAACTTTTTCAACAACTTGTACTTTACCAAATTCGTCTATATTTATTAAAGGTTTTACTCTTAATAGTTGACCTAATGAGGCCGCTGTTTTTGAAATACGTCCACCATGGATAAGATAAGTTAAATCATCTACAAAAAATTCAATGTTATAGTAGTCTTTGTATTTGTTGATATATGTGATTATTTCTTCGTAATTTTTCCCTTCTTTTTTCATATTTAAAGCCTTTAGTGCTATAAGACCTTCAGCAAGTGATCCAGTTAAAGAATCAATAACAGCTATTTTTGAATCGGGATATTTCTTTTGTAACATGTTTTTAGCGATTACGATGTTGTTATAGCTGCTACTTAATCCAGATGAAAGACATATACAAATAATGTCATTACCTTTTGTTAGGTCTTCTTCAAAAAGCTCTACAGCTTTAGATGTGTTGACAGCAGCTGTTCTTGGCATTGCTCCTGTCCTCATTTTATTAAAATTTCTCTCATAGTAAGATTTTTTTCATCACCATACTCAATATCTTCACCATTAAAATAGTAATATATTGGTATTGTTTTAATTTCTGGATAGTCCTTTATATTTGGAATATCTGAGCATTTGTCTACAAAAATAGAAATATCATTCATAAAAACCCTCCACCTAGATAATGATTTTCAAGTTTTTATTATAACATAAATAATAAATTTATCAATCTGTTATAAAAAAGCATATTTTTTGTTTAAGTTATAGAGAATTTATAGTATACTTACTAAGTAAATTGTTATTGCCTCGTAGCCAAGCGGTAAGGCATTGGACTCTGAATCCAACATGCGTTAGTTCGAACCTAACCGAGGCAGCCATTAAGTTTTTAATTCATCTTATAATTGGATGACTTTATTATATAGAAGGGGTGAAAATATGAATTTTGAATTATTAGCAGAATTGTTATTTCCTAATATAACAAATACTCCTGATTATTATGAAGATAAATATCCTAAACGTAATCTTAATAAGAAGGATATAGTAGTTAGATTTGCACCAAGCCCAACAGGGTTTATTCATATGGGATCTCTTTATGTTGCATCATTAAATAGATTATTAGTTAATCAAAATCATGGGATCTATTATTTAAGAATAGAGGATACTGATCATAAAAGAGAAGTAAAAGGGGGCATCAAATTAATTCAAGAAGCTTTAGATTATTTTTCTATTAGCTTTGACGAATCACCTTCTAAAGGTGGTGAATATGGCCCTTATATTCAATCGGAAAGAAAAGTAATATATCAAACATATATAAAAGACTTAATAAAGAAAGGTTTAGCATATCCTTGCTTTTGTACGGAGGCAGAATTAGAAAGCATTAGAGAATCACAAGTATCATCAAAGTCTAAACTTGGATATTATGGGAAATGGGCAATGGATAGAAATTTGACGTTTGACGAGATACAGCAAAGAGTTAATAATGGAAAATCATATGTAATTAGATTAAAAACACCTAAAATAATCAATGAAAAGATAGAATGTAATGACATGATAAAGGGAAATATATATTTCCCTACAAATGATATAGATGTTGTACTATTAAAATCTGATGGCCTTCCGACATATCACTTTGCACATGTTATTGATGATTATTTAATGCGTACAACTCATGTTATTAGAGGAGATGAGTGGTTATCTTCCTTGCCAATCCATTTGCAGTTATTTTCTATGCTTGGTTTTGAATTGCCAAAATACGTGCATATTTCACCTTTAACCAAGAAAGAGGGCAATAGTATTCGTAAATTAAGCAAGAGAAAGGACCCAGAGTCTGCTATTAGTTATTATCAAGAAAAAGGAATCCCAATAGAGGCTTTAAAGATTTATTTTGCAAATATTACTAATTCTAATTTTGAACAATGGTATAGTCAAAATCAGAGAGCCCCTCTTACCGACTTTACTTTTACTTTTAATAAAATGCCAGTAGGTGGTACGCTTTTTGATATAAATAAACTTAAAAATATTTGCAGACAATATTTTAGTTTGGAGAGTGCCTTAGACATTTATCTTGAATCATTAGATTATTTTAAAACTTATGATAATAGTTTTTATGAAATCTTATTAAAAAATAAAGAATATGTTATAAGTATTTTAAATATAGAAAAAGATAGACCTCGACCAAGAAAAGATATAGCTTGCTATAAAGATATAAAAGATGAGAATTGGTATATGTTTGATGAATTGTTTTATTCTAATGTTTCATATTTAAACTTGAAGGATGAGACAACATATGACTATAATATTCTTGTTTCATATTTGTCTAACTATTTTGATATTAATGACAATGAAGTAGAGTGGTATGATCGTACAAAGTCTTTAGCTGTTCATTTTGGTTATGCCCCTGATGTGAAGAGTTATAAAGAAAATCCTAATAATTATAAAGGACATATAGGGGATATATGTGAATTAATTAGGGTTGCTATAACGGGTGAAAAACAAACCCCTAGTTTATATGAAATACAACAAATTCTAGGATTTGATAGAATAAAGGCCCGAATTGATAATTTTAAAAACTTTTTTTAAAGAAATAGTTGTTATTTTTCGAGAAAATTATTATAATCTAATTGGTCTATTAATTTAGACCATATGTGACCCGTTGGTGAAATGGTTAACACGCTACCCTCTCAAGGTAGTATTTATGGGTTCGAACCCCATACGGGTTACCAATGAATATTAAAAGCACTTTTAGTGCTTTTTTAATTTGACTTTGCAAAGTTCTTACTATATAATAGCAACCCAATTAAAACGTTTTAAAAAGGCGAGGTGATCATATGAGCTTTTATCCCTTAGAAAGATTAAAAAGTGGAAAGATTGATTTTTTATTTAATCTAACACCATCTGATAGAAAAAGAATTATTGAAGATCTGAGAAAATCAGAAGAAAGAGAAATTATTGTGGCAGAATTTTTAAGTAAGGCAATAAAACGTTTGCCCTACTTTTGCCTTGAAGTAATATATGATATGGATAAATATTATAATGAAACCTTTGACTTATTAAAAAAATATAAAATAGCTTTTGATGATGAAAAAATTGGTAATGTAATTAACAACACCTCTTTTGGCGAAAAATATGTATATGATAACTTGGATGAAATACTATTGAAAAACGAAGAATCAAGAATAGATATGCTAATTGATTTTGCGTATAATAAATCTGAAAATAAAGATAAATGGCTTTGTAGATTGTCAAAAAACAATAATTTGCATCAACGAGCTTTATTTATGATAAGTATATTAAAAAAGCATCCTCAGGATTTAGCAGAAATTTATGATAATATAATTGAATATTTAACTTCCGAAAATGGTTTTGGTGATATACAATTATCTTGGTTTCCGGAAAAGATTTCGTCTAAGGATTTAAGTTTAATAACATACTTAGTATCAAAAACCAAATTAGATCGAAGTTTATATTTAGAATTAAAAGAGTATTTGTTAACTAATTATAAAGAAAATGATTTGGCTGAAATGTTTTTAAAGAATTATCTAATTTCAAACAGAAACTTTCAAATAGATTCCAGGGAATCAGGAATGATTGAATTTAAACAAGATTCAAACAGATTATTTAAAACTTCCAGAAATTATCAACTCCGAATTTTAGAACAATATAGTGAAAACATAAGCAAAGACTTGTTAGAAAAATTCAAATATTATTTACAGTTTTTTCAAAATGAAAACGTTCCAAGATATTTATTGTCAGAAATGTTTAGTAAAGGATTAGGTTCGGATATAAGAAGATGTATAGATATTTATTACCCTAAGAGTAAGGAACAAAGTTGTGAATTTGTTGGAAGGGGTAGTACTAGTAGTTGTTTTAGAATAGGGGATTATGTTTTAAAATTGAGTACTATAAAATGGTCTTACGAGGATGTTATTTGTCCAAATTTATATTTGATAATTAAAAATGAAGAGGAAAAATTCGTTCGCGATGATAAGGGTATTGTAAGAGCAGCCCTAGAAGTTCAAAAACACTTAAAAAGAACTGCTAAAGATCTACCTTCTGAACATTTTGTCTACTTTAATAAAGAACTTAATAGATTGGGTTATATGTATACCGATACATTAATAAATGGAATGTGTGGAGATAATTGTATGCTTTTAGACAGTTATAAGGATGCTGATTGTTTTAATCCTGAAAGTTTACCAGAAATGTTTAAAAGGGTACCATTAGTATTAATTGATAGAGATAGAGTCTATCCTAAAAACAAAATTTATATTAAGCAATTAAGCGAAGGCCATTCTTAAAACAATAAACTCTAACTAATTGTAGTTAGAGTTTATTGTTTCTTTAAGTCTAATAAATGTTGAATTTGCCAATTTCTTTCATCTTCCATTAATTGAGTAACATTATCTTTATCTTTATCTTTATCTTTATTTAAATGATATATAGCTGAAACTACATACATGGCTGATCCTTCTGAATGGGTAGGGACATGGCAAGTCACTAAAGCATGGCTACAGGCCCTACAAATTTGACATGCTGCTTTATCGATTGGTTCTAATTCTCTAGCAGCGGCTAGAGCAGGATATGTGAACTTTCTAGCATCCCACATTTTCATCTCACCGTTAATCCATTTTTTTAACATATTTATTGCAGTACGAGGTCTAACCTCATTGGAATATTTATCCTCAAGTAATGGCATATATTTTTCAACGCAATCAATTGCCCAAATAGCTAAAATCTTTTGGTCTGTTGTTTTTATTATTTCGACTAATCTAGGATCGTGCCTTAATTTTCTCATATCCATTTTATTACCTATTATTATATTGATTAATAAAATTTATTAAGCTTTGGCAAATTTTCTCAATATTATCAAAATTGTTATAATCTCTATATTTTCTATTTATTTCTATTTGTATTATATCTATATCTGTGTTGGCATAAATAAATTGTGTAATTCCGCCACCTTTAAAAGGATCATTAAATTTAATGTTTTTGATACCAGTTTCGATAAAGGCTTCTCCTAATTCTTTTGTAGTAGAATAAGCTGCAGATAAATTGTTTAAAGTTCCTATTTCAACATCAAAATCACGATTGCGATCAGCTCCGTGGATATCAATTAATAACTTAATATTATTTTCAACAATATAATCACGTAACTTATTTTTAAATTCGTCTGTTTTTAAAGAGTTGGAGTCAATCTTATTATCTTTTAATTTTATATAATATGAGCAATTTACTTGTTCTGCAACGTATTTAGCAATAGCTTTTGTAAAAGGCTCTGACTTTTTAATTATATTCCATTTATCCTGTTGCATAGTATGAACAGCAGTAAGTATTATTGGTATGGTCCCATTTCTCATTATATATTCTTCATTAGAATCAGATAATTCGTGATTCATTATTTCTTGTTTAAAATTCATCTTATCACCTATATTAACTTAAATCGTTAGTAAATTTATTAATTATTTTCTGTGCCTCTTCTATATTGTTATATGGATAAACACTTAAATATTTATTTCCATTTCTCATTGCAGAAATTTTATTGCCATTATTTTTGTATAGACATAATATTGGTTTGTTTAATTTTTCGGCGTAACATATTTCATAACCAACACCTAATGATGGATTTGTTACCTCTGCAACAACAAAATCAGATTCATCAATCCAACTACAATCTCTTTGGAAAATGTATTCGTCAGTTTTATTATTTTCTCCTGAAGAATTTAAATTTTTATCCCCAATATGTTCTGTTAATACGACAAAATTATTTTTTAGATATTTAATTATTTCAAAATATTCATCAACAAAATCCCTGCCACCTCTTATTGAACCTGAAAAATATACTTTTCTCACCTTATCACCTCATTACAATATTATAGCATAAAAAAGTACCGTTACCGGTACTTTACTCACACTGCTTTGTTTTGTATGTCAACATAATTACCGTGTCTCTTTTTTTATTAATTTAGCATGTAAAACAACTTTATCATCCTCATTATAACAAGTAGATAAAGTTAATATATTATCACTAGCATTAACAGAGGTATTGAAATTATAAGAACTTCGATTTAATAATGTACTGAGAAAGGTTTGATATTCATTTTCACTTCTAAATTCAGTTTGAATATAATCGCTAGTAGTAGGAATGTGATAAACACTAAATACTTGCCACAATGTATTTTCATATTCGGTTGATAATTTTACAACATAATTATTATCATTTTTAAGCCATCCACTTTTTAATATATTCTTTAATGAACCAAACATTGTTGTGTCAATTCTTCCATGTGCGTATATAATTGTATTCTTATCTGTTCCATCTAACTTATTTCTATAATCTGAAAATACCCATCCTGCTTCATTATAACTTTTATCAAATGTATGATTTAAATAGTATTTATTATCTTTAGTTTGAACAAAGGGATAATTTATATTAGTCCCATTAACTTGTATCCATCCCATTGTATGATTATTAGTTTCTTTTAAATCAGTAAAATTAACATTTATCATATTCATTTTTATGTAATCCCAATAAGGATTAAATTTAGGAATTACTTCCACTTGTTCTATTATCTCGGTATTTTCGGTGTCACTAATTTCTTTAATAACAATTTCCTCGTGTATTTTCTCAATTTGAATTTCAGTTTCATGTGAATCAAACTTCCACTTTAGAATATTGAATAATGAAATAATAAAAAAGATAAAGCATACGATAAAAACAATTAAAATAATACTGTTTTTTAATTTATATTTTGTTTTTTTCTTCAAATCATATCACGTCCATTATCATTATACTATTTTTTTGTGAAAAATTAAAAAATATTAACTAAATGATAAAAATGTGCTATACTTGATTAAAGTAAGATAGTAAAAATAAGTTACTTACTTTGAAAGAGAGGAGAAAAATGAAAGGGATTAAAATGTTTGCATGTGCACTTGTTGGATTTATGGGTTTTGGAATAATGAGTGTTAATGCATTAGAGGTAAGTGAAACATTTGAAAAAGTATTTCCAAATGGAGAACTTGAAACTTATTCAGTTCCATTTAAAAATATAAATGATCAATGGGTTTTTCTTGATTGGTCTTTCGCAAATAATCCTGGTAGTAAAGAATTACCTGCCGGATATGGAGCTTCAATCAGTGATTGTGATGAAAATTGGGTTTGTACAGGGACAATTGGAGAAAGCTGCTCGAGTCCTGAAGAATGTGCAATAGCATTTAACGAATCTCATAGTGTTAAATTAGTTTTTAATGAATACGACAGGGAAATTGACAAAACAGTAAGTCAGTTAGTTAAAAAAATAGCAGACGGATCAACTTTTGAAAATATTAAATATTATAATTTAACTGATTTAAATTTAGTGAATTATTATGCTTCAATAAATGATACTGAAGACGCAATGGATTTAGATAAATCTATCAATTATACTACTGAATTGAAAAAGGATTTCAATAATAGTAATCTTACTTATACTTTTAGTGCAAGAATGGGAGATAATTATCCACTTTATTCTTCATTAGGTGGGATATTTGTTGTATATCATAATGGTATTGCATATGGATATGTAGATCCAATTGGAATTCAAAATGCAAATGTTATATATGTTCCAACTGATACTGTAACTACTACTGATGCATATATTGCTGCCGCAAAAGAAAGAATAAAAGGATATTTGGGTTATGATGTAGAAATTATAGCAGGTGGTAAAAGAGTCACTTTAAAGGTATATCCTGATGATCCTGAATCTGAAAGTTACGATTTTACAAAACTTGGCGATGAAACCTTGATGGGAGATTATTACTACAATGTAAAACTTAATGGTAATATATATCAATTTGTTATTATTAGAGATTCTAGTAAAATGCAATCTCCAGAGTATAAATCAGTAGATTTAAAATCAAATATTGCTGTATCTTCTAATAATGGAACAATTCCGCTTGATGCAAATATCAATACAACAATAATTACTAAAACAGATGATTACAAAATAAAAGTAAATTCAGATAATGTTTATGTTGTTGATATACAATTGAAGTCAGCATTGAAAACAGATTATATTGCTAAACTAGATAATGGTAAATATTTAGTTAGTATTCCAGTACCGGAAAATCTAAACGGTAAAGAAATAATTGCTTATTATATTACAAGTACAGGTGAAAAAGAAGAGCATGTTGTAACAGTAAAAGATGGTTTTGCATCTTTTGAAACTGATCACTTTAGTACATATATATTAGCAGAAAAAGCAACTTTAACTGAAACTAATCCTCAAACATTTGACGGGGTCATAAATTATTTTATTATTGGTATAGTAAGTTTAATTGGACTTCTAGGAACAGGATTATATTTAAGAAAAAGAAATAATTAAAAAAGTTATATTATGAGAATTCACAATTTGTGAGTTCTTTTTTGTTGACACCTTATTTACTATAGAATAAGTGAATATGCATTTGCTCAGATTGATATAATTGAAAAGTATGCAGTCGAAATTGTTTTAGGATTCAATGTTGTAAGACCTTATCTTGTTGGAGCTTCAGATGTTGGTGCTTTTGCTTTTGTAACTCTTGGGGACTTCTCCTTACATTGTAACCTCAATAAAACCCCCGCTTTAACTTTAGCTGATGCCTATGCCTTATATGAAAATAATCTTGATAGAATTCGCCTATCGTAAAGATTGATACTTAATCTACTTTATTATTTGTCTACTATATGGGGTACTTATTCAAAAGGAACTAGGTTTTAAAATAAACACCATTCAAACTGATAACGGTAGTGAGTTTGTAAATAATTAAGAAGAAACAAAAGAATTAAAGAGATTATGTATTAAACATAAAAGAAAAAGACCATATTCACCTTGGCAAAATGGAAAGGTTGAAAGAAGTCATAGAATGGATACAGAAAGATTTTATAATAAGCATGAATTTGCATCTGAAGAAGATTTAATGAAGAAAGTAAAGAGATATGAATCTAGATATAATAACATTTCAAGAAAAGTATTAGGATTCAAATCCCTTAATGAAATAGTAGAACAATATTTAATTTAATATATCAGAGCTATTTATTTTTATAAAAAGTGTGACATATGATTGATTTCTCTAGAAAAAAATTATAAAAAAGAAATTTTTATGAAGAATTATGTCAAACTTTATGTTAAAATAAGTATGAGGATAGATAAAATTAAGTAGTACATTTAAGCAGTAAGTAGTAAAAATCTTATCGAAAGGGGAAATACTATGAAAAAGTTTAAATTTTTTGCGATGATTTTAGGCCTATCATTCGGTTTAACCGCAATGGGTGTAAATGCCTGGACTTATAAACCCTTTGGGATCTTATTTGAAAACTGGGGAACCCAAACTATTAATACCGCATATGCAGACAAAGAAACAGATATAGCACAAAAATGGGAAACTCTTGAAGTTTCAAATGGTGGAAACCCTGAAGTTGTGTTACAAGGCAAAACGCTTGGCTCTGTAAGTGATAATGGTTGGAGAGTTTATTTATGGAATGGACAAGCATACGAATGGTCTACATACCTTTCAAAACTCGATTCAGAAGATTATAGATTGCAATTTAAAAAGAATGGTTGGACAATTGGAATGACTAATGTCACCGGTTTTTGGTGGAAATATTAATCCAAGTAACAACTAATAGAATATAAGTAGTATGAATAATAATATAAAAATTTTATCTACTCTCTATTTTTTATTAGGAGGTAATATGAAAAATAGCAAAAAAAATATTTGTCTTTTTGTAATTTCGGTAGTGGCTTCAATCATAATGGTATTTTTATCCATTAATTCACAATATCCCGATGGTTTAGGTATGGACAGAGCACCATTTGATTATGCTTGGTTTGATGTGTATGTTTATACAAGCTCGACATTTTTAGTTGTAGCAACATTGATTCTAATATTATCATGTAAAAAAATTCATGATTTATATCATTCTGGAATGATAAAAAATATGATTCAACGAGAAACAATTAGTAATATTAAGAAAAACCTTTTGGCAAATACGTGGTTAAGTGGTCTTTTCCTTTATCCTGTATTTCTGATACTTACATATATTATTTGTTTTATTGTTTTTCCTACTAGAGGTGCAGGAATAAACATCGGTCCAGATGGACCAATGTATAATTCACTTTTAATTCTTCTTAAATCTTGTGTAATAACAATAATATATTCAATCATTGTTTTCAACGTCACATTAATAGTGTCTAAAAAAATGAAGAGTTTTGCAGTTACAACAATTTTATCTTTTATAATAATTTTGATTTATTCAGCGATTTCTCAACTAATTTTTGTTAACATTTTTAAAACATTTTTATCGGAACAATTCGCCAAAGGATTTGATTTAATTAATGGTTTAATATTTGGGTTTGGAAGCACTATATCAATTTTAATACATGGATTCATTTTAGTAATTATAACCACCTTAATTTTAAATAAGATTTATAAGGATACTAATGAAGTTGTTTTGAATTATGAAAATCAAAACTAATGAAAAAATGCTATATGATGAAATAACGAGTAATAAAATACTAACAATAACAGCAATATTTATTACTGCCGTTATATTCACAATAGCTTATACAAATGGATTAAAAGGTTCTAATTACTTTGAATTTATAAATGAAATATTTGTTAGTGTACCTTATTGTAGTTTGATTACAATAATTTCTGGGTTACTTATAAACTTAATCATATTTAGAAGTTTTCTAGGGAATAATTTGTTAGAACAAAGGTTTAAATCAAAAAAAGATTTATTTAATTATATATTAAAATTCTATTTAAAAATATTGTTTATAGTTCTAGGATTTATAATCTTTGCTGTTATGATATTTTCTAATTTATTTTCCCATTTCAATTTGGTTTTTATTACTGATGGAAATATAAACGAAAATATTATATTCATATTTATAAATTTATATTTGACTTTGATAAATATTACAATATGGTTTTTAATAAGTTATGTTATATTGAAATTAATTAATGATAAATTAGGCATTATAATTGTTGTTTTTATAGCACTATATCAATATGTAAGTCCGACAATATTTAATATTAATATAATGTTTCCATATGTGAATACTTATAATAATTTATGGATATTGTTGCTGACTCCAATCTTTATATTTATATTATATAAATTATCAATGATTATATATACTAAACAGAATTGGAAGATTAGATAAATGAAATCAATGATATATAGAGATTTGTTATTGTTTGTTAAGAAAAATTATAAGATTTTAATTTTTATAATTCTATTGTTAGTATTGAAAACAATATTTAATTATAATGATTTTATCAATGCAACAAATTCTGTTGATAATTCAGATAATTTATCGCAAAACAATGTAATCGATTTAACTCCATTTGTTTATACAGAAAACCTGTTTTTTGAAAGATCTTTGGGACTAACGTATGATATAGATGGGATTATTGAAATCATATATATGTGTTTAATTATATCGTTATACATATATGTAGCAGTTTCAGTTTATTTTTCAGATATAGCTTCAGCACCAGAACAATTGTTTTTGAGAATGAACAAAAAAAAATACGTAATGCAAAAACTTATATCTATTACAGCAATAAGTATTTTAATAGATGTAATACTATATTTATCTCTCTTTATAACACTTTCTGCATTAAATGTAAGCTATTTTAATTTTGAATTGCTGTTTGTTAATATATTTTATAAAATAATTCTGCAGTTTATAGTAATTGCTTTGTTTGGTTATATAAGCATATACTCATATTTTGTTGTTCTAGGATTACTATTGTCAATTTTGACATTTAAAATTAAGTATCTATATTTTTTGTTTCCAAGTGGAGTAAAGTTTGATATCTATATAGTCATAGTTTTTATAATAATTTCTATGTTTACATATTGGATATGCCACAAGAAAATAATAAGTCTTTTCAGAAAGGAGAAAATGTATGGAATATAAAATTGAAGTAAAAGATTTGAACTTAACTATAAATTCACATGAAATCCTAAAAAATATTAATTTAAACATTGAATCTGGAAAAATATATGGTTTTATCGGACGAAATGGTAGTGGGAAAAGCATGCTTCTTAAATGTATATGTGGATTACTTAAACCGAATACAGGGAGTGTTATTGTTAACAATGAAGACATTTATAAAAAAGACGTGTTTCCAAGTAGTATGAGAGCTTTTATTGACAAACCAACATTTATAGGATCTTTAACAGGATATGAGAATTTAGAATTATTAGCTGATATACAAAATATTATAGATGATGAAAAAATTAAAGATACTCTTATAAAGTGTGATTTAGAAGATCAAATAAATAAAAAATATGGCAAATATTCACTTGGAATGAAACAAAAACTAGCGATTGCTAGTGTCTTGATGGAAAATCCAGATATTATGATATTTGACGAACCATTTAATGGAATTGATAATAAAAGTGTTGAAATGATTAGAAAGATAATTCTAGAAGAAAAACAACAGGGAAAAACAATTTTGATTGCAACACATATAAAAGAAGATATAGACTTATTATGTGACGTTATATATGAATTGGATTTAGGTCAAATAATCGGCAAGTAACAATAATATAGATATTTAATTTTAAATATGATCGTGTTTATTTGCAAAATATTTAACTTATTAGAAAATTAGTAATTACTTAAGAAAAATCATTGTCTTAATTCTTTCAGACTGTTGGTAAAAACCAATGGTCTTTTTTTAAAAAAAACGTAAAAAATATAAAAAAATTTAACAAAATATTGCTAAATTTTTAATTTTTCTTGGCAGGGGCAGTAGGAGTTGAACCCACATTAACGGTTTTGGAGACCGTCATTCTACCATTGAAATATGCCCCTAAGTAATTTAAATAATATCATATCTAACGAATCTTTTCAATAACATTTAAAACATTTACACATATATTGTAATAGGTGATATCTATGTTAGTTGCACATACAACAAAGGAATTGGATCTACTAGCTAGGCTTATGAGAGCTGAAGCAGTTGGTGAAGGTAACTTAGGAATGCTGATGGTTGGCAATGTTGGAATAAATCGTATTATTGCTGAGTGTCTTGATTTTAAAAATATAAGAACTATCCAAGAGATGATTTATCAAACCCCAGGCGGTTTTAGCGGAAAGGATAGCCCGATGTTTTTTGGTACCTCGACAACTAAGGAAAAAGAACTAGCAACGCGTGTTATTAGAGGCGAGGATTATTATCCGGCAACAAATGCTCTTTGGTTCTATGCCCCGGCAGGAGGAGAAGAGTGTAGAGGCTTTTGGTTCAATCAACGTAATGCTGGAAGATATAAATCTCACTGCTTTTATGAACCAGCTCAGGGAGTATGTCCTCAGTTGTATTAAAAACGCAAGTATTAAGATAATTAATGCTTGTTTTTTTATGTTTTTAAGTATGAAGCTTAGTTCTTTATCCATTATATTAATAGATTAGTAATTATAATTGACATTTATTAGTTATACTTTATGTCAAAAATATAAAATAGTTGTTCTTTTATGACAAAAGTCATTTTTTTTGGTAAAATAAGATTTGTAAGAATAGGAAGGTGACTTCGTGTTTACAATTAAAGTCGAATATAAAAGTAATGTATATTCTTATCCTAAAGGAATTACCTTGTTAGAAATAAGTAGTCAATTTAAGGATGAATATAAATACGATATTATTATTGGAACAGTTAATAATAAATTGACTGAACTTAATGCTAAAGTGGATAGAGATTGTATAATTGATTTTTTTGATATCTCATATCTTTTGGGCAATAGAGTTTATGAAAGAGGACTTGTCTATTTATATACTAAAGCTGTTCAAGATGTGTTACAAAGTGAAGTTCTTGTTGAGCATTCTATTGATAGAGGTCTTTATACTACTTTAACAGGTGTTTTAGAAATAACAGATGATGTAGTTAATAAAATTGATAATCGTATGAGGGAACTTGTAAATCTCAAAATTCCCTTTGAAAAGTTAAGTGTATCAAGACTTGAAGCGATTGATTATTTTGAAGCTAATAAGCGAATTGATATAGCAGAAAGTCTTAGATATATTAGTAATACTTATATTAATTTGTATAGATTGGATAATTCTTATGACTTTCTTTACGGGGAAATGCCTATTGATACCTCATATTTAAAATACTTTGAATTAACTAGGGTAGAAAACAAAGGAATAGTTTTAAGGTTTCCTAATTTATATTTAAGTTGTGATATGGCCCCTTATATACATCACAATAAGTTATTTCGTGAATTTGAAAAATATAATGATTGGTGTTCTAAGCTTAATTTAACAAACGTATCGGATTTGAATGAAGCTATATCAGCTGGACATATTACTGATTTGATATATATGTGTGAAGTAGAACAAAATGGACGTTTAATTGAAATAGCTAAAACAATCAATGATAACCCAAACTTTAAAATCATCTTAATTGCAGGGCCTTCATCATCTGGTAAAACGACTACTTCTAAAAAACTATGTTTATTTTTAAGAAGTATGGGGATAATTCCTCATTCATTATCTATTGATGATTACTTTTTAGATCGTGAGTCAACACCTTTAAAAAAAGATGGAAAACCAGATTTTGAATCAATTGCAGCTGTAAACATTGATTTGTTTAATGAACATTTAAGAAAATTATTAAATAATGAAGAAGTTCAATTACCTAAATATAATTTTATAACTGGTAAAAACGAATTAACTAAAAATAAATTAAAATTAGGAGAGAAGGATATTTTAGTCATAGAGGGGTTACATGCTTTAAATGATGAATTAATAAAAACAATTGATAATAATCAAAAATACAAAATATATATTTCACCTTTGACTAATATTAGTTTAGATAATCATAATCGTATAAGTACTAGTGATAATCGCTTGTTAAGAAGAATGATAAGGGATAATAAATATAGAGGTTATACAGCAGATGTAACTCTATCTAAATGGCAAGATGTTAGAGAAGGTGAAGAGAAACATGTTTTCCCATATCAAGATGCTGCTGACATAGTTTTTAATACATCGTTGGTTTATGAGCTTGGTATCTTAAGATTATATGCAGAACCATTATTATTTTCCGTAGGTGAAGATAATAAATATTACGGTGAATCATTAAGGTTATTAAATATTCTTAGAAATATTTTACCAATTACAAGTAAAAGTGTTCCATTAGATTCAATAATTAGAGAATTTATTGGAAATAGTTATTTTAGAAATTAGAAGAGGAGAGTGAAATTATGGCAATTAGAATTGCAATCAATGGTTTTGGAAGAATAGGAAGGTTAGTTACAAGGACAATGTTGGATGATCCTACATTTGAGATTGTTGCGATTAATGATTTAACAGGTTCTGAGGATTTAGCATATTTACTTAAGTATGATACTACTCAAGGGAGATTTAAAGAAGATTCAATAAGTTTTGATGAAGAAGGAATTATTGTTGATGGTAAAAAAATAAAGGTTCTAAATGAAAAGGATCCAGCTTTATTACCATGGGCAGATTTAAATGTTGATTTGGTATTTGAATGTACTGGTGTTTTCAATAAGAAAGAAAAGGCATCAACTCATATTACTGCTGGAGCTAAGAAAGTACTTATTTCAGCACCAGCAGGGTCAGATTTAAAAACAATCGTTTATAATGTTAACCATGATACTTTGGATGGAAGCGAAGAGGTTATTTCAGCTGCAAGCTGTACAACTAACTGTTTAGCTCCTGTCTTGAAAGTAATTGATGATGAATTTGGTATTGAAAAAGGCTTTATGACAACTGTTCATGCTTATACAAATGATCAAGTTACATTAGATATAGCTCATAAAAAGGGAATAAAATCTAGAAGAGGTAGAGCAGCAGCTCAAAATATCATTCCTACTTCAACTGGTGCTGCCAGTGCTGTTGGTCTAGTTATACCAAGTTTGCAAGGTAGACTAGATGGTGCTTCTTTAAGAATTCCAATCCCTGCTGGATCAGTAATTGATTTAGTACTTGAATTAAAAAGAAATACAACAGTAGAAGAAATTAACAATACCTTTAAAAACAATGTTAATGAAACAATTAAATATACAGAAGACCCAGTTGTATCAAGTGATATAATTGGAACATATTGTGGAGCTTTAGTTGATGGTTTATGTACTAGTATTGTAGAAGCTGATGGTAAACAGTTAATTAAAATAGTGGCATGGTATGATAACGAAATGGGTTATAGTGCTCAAATGGTTAGAACAGCTAAACATTTAGTAGAATTAATTAAATAGCATGGTATAGAATAAAATAGTAATAGTCTAACAGCTACTACTATTTTTATATGGATTGATTCTATTGATGCAGCTGTTAAATCGCTATGGAAAATAATTTTTATACATGATATACTAGAAATGAATTAATAATCTTAGGAGGATTTATGAAGACAATCGTTGATTTTAGAATGAGTGGAAAAAAAGTAATAATTAGATGTGATTTTAATGTACCTATTGAAAATGGGGTTATAACAGATGATTCAAGAATTAGAGAAAGTGTTGAAACAATTAAGTTAGCGATTAATGCTACTGCTAAAGTAATTATTCTATCCCATTTAGGAAGAGTAAAGACAGAGGCTGATATGGCTAACAATAGTCTATTTCCTGTTAGTCAAAGACTAAGTGAATTACTAGGGGAACCTGTTAAATTTGTTCCTTATACAACCGGTGATGAAGTGGAATTTGCTGTAAACACAATGAGAAATAGTGAAGTTTTAATGTTGGAAAACACACGTTTTGAGGATATAGATGGAAACAAGGAAAGTGGTAATGATCCTGATTTAGGTAAATACTGGGCTTCTTTAGGAGATATATTTATTAATGATGCGTTTGGTACATTACATCGCGCTCATGCTTCTAATGTAGGGATTGCGGGGTATTTACCACATGGAATAGGTTTGCTTGTTAAAAAAGAATTGGATATAATGACTGAAGCTATGGAAAATCCTAAGCATCCATTTATTGTTATTTTAGGTGGAGCTAAAGTGTCAGATAAAATAGGTGTCATTGAGAATTTAGCTACTAAAGCAGATAAGATATTTATTGGTGGAGGAATGTGTTTTACATTTCTGAAAGCTTTAGGAAATGATGTTGGTGGTTCTTTAGTTGATGATACTAAATTAGAATTATGTAAAGAAGTATATGAAAAATATAAAGATAAAATTATTTTGCCAAGAGATGTAGTTGTGGGTAGCTCTTTTACTCCTATGAGTACACTTAGACTTGCTAATGTGAATGATATTAGACCAAATGATATTGGTATGGATATGGGTGTTCAAACAATGGACAATTTAAAAAATTTATTAGTAGGTTCTGGTTTAGTTATTTGGAATGGACCAATTGGGGTTTTTGAAATAGATAAATTTAATGTTGGTACCAGAAAACTATTAGAATATTTAGGCTCAAGTCGTAAAGTTATTTTGGGTGGGGGAGATACTGCAGCAGCTGCAGCAAGATTTGGATATAAAAACAAATTCTATCATATTTCAACTGGTGGAGGAGCTACACTTGAATTTATGGAGGGAAAAGTTTTACCTGGAATTGAAGCTATGAAATAGTATGATAGGATGTGCTTATTATGAAAAAACAAAAAAATAATATCTTAATTGTAATTATAGCGTCACTTATCATTATGTATTTCATTTTGAAAGATGACTTTTCAAATATATCAGCAGTAATTGCAAGTGCAAATATTTGGTGGCTTATACTTGGTGCAGGAATGCTTTTTATATATTGGTTTTTCCAAACAATATGTTTATTAACTGTATCTAATGCCACCTCTGAAAAAATATCATTCAAGAATCTTTTTAAATCAACAATTGTATGTAACTTTTTTAGTGCTATAACCCCTTCAGCTACTGGAGGTCAACCCTTTCAAATATATTATTTAAATAAAAAAGGTGTTAAATTAGGTGAAGCAACTAATCTAGTTGTTGAACAAACAACACTTTATCAAATAGCTTTAGTTTTGATGGGGTTAATTGCAATAATCCTTAATTTCTTTTTTGATTTTTTTCCTTCTGATAATTTCTTGAAAAAGTTAGTTTTAATTGGGTTCCTAGTTAATATTGCTGTTATAGTTATTTTGAGTTATATTTCATTTGGTAAGAAATCAAATAAATCTATAGCTTTGAAGATAGTTAGATTTCTACATAAAATTAAAATTATTCGTAATGAACAAAAAAGCTTAGAGAAGGTTGAAAAAGTTGTTGATAGCTTTTATGTTAGTGCAACGACCTTAAATAAAAACAAGTTTGCCTTAGTAAAAGGTGTTGTCTTTAATTTTATAGGTTTAGCCTTTCTTTACTCAGTACCTTTAATGGTGGCATATTCTTTAGGTAATTATACTGATTTAAATCTGTTAATAACCATTGTGTCAGCAGCTTATGTTATGCTCATTGGAACCTTTGTGCCAATACCTGGTGGATCAGGTGGTATTGAATATGCATTTGCAGCTTTTTTTGGTTTTTATATCATTGGTCCAACATTAATGGCTATGCTTTTATTGTGGCGCTTTTTAACATATTATTTACCAATCTTAATTGGTGGTATAGTTATCATAAGTGAAAGAGATGGAGGAATTTAAATGAGAGTTGGTTTATTTACTGATGTTTATCCCCCTTACATAAATGGGGTTTCAACAAGTGTTTTAATGCTTAAAAGATCATTAGAAGGTTTAGGACATGAAGTGTTTGTTATCACTGTTAATAATGAAAATTTGAAATACAAATATGAAGATGATGGTAAGATAATTAGCATTCCTGGTTTACCGATTGGAATATATGATTATCGTATAAGTGGTATATATCCAGTTAGAATAATAAAACAAATAAAAAAATGGAAGCTGGATGTTATACATTCCCATACTGAATTTGGAGTAGGAACATTCGCACGACTAATGTCTAAGCAATTAGAAATACCTTTAGTTCATACTTATCATACGATGTATGAAGATTATATTCATTATGTTACAAAGGGATATTTTAAAGGAGTAAGCAAAAAGATTGTTGAATATTTAACTCTTTTCTATTGTGATCAAACTATATCAGAATTAGTTGTCCCTACTAAAAAAACATATGATTTATTTAAAGAAAAATATAAAGTTAATCGTAATATTTATATAGTACCAACAGGTATCGAAGTGGAAAAATTTTATAAAGAGAATTTTGATCCGAAAGATATTCTTGATTTAAGGAAAAAGGTTGGTCTTAAAAAGGAAGATTTTGTTCTTCTCTTTGTAGGACGTATTGCTGCTGAAAAGAATATTCCATTTTTATTAGATTCGCAAAAAATCTTAAGCAAAAAATATCCTAATATTAAGTTACTTATTATTGGTGATGGCCCTGATTTAGCAAGTCTTAAAAAAGAAGTAGAGAAGCCTGCCTATAATGATAGTGTTATCTTTGCAGGAAAGGTTCCTTTAACTGAAATAGCTAGTTATTATCAATTAGGTGATGTTTTTGTAACGGCCTCTCAAACGGAGACCCAAGGTCTTACTGTAATTGAGGCGATGTCCTCATCAATGCCAGTTGTTTGTATAGAGGATGAATCATTTATTAATACAGTTATTCCTGACTTAAATGGATATATGTTTAAAAATAAAAGAGAATATCGTAATCAAATTATAGATTTACATAATGATGAAGATAAACTTAGACGTTTAAAGAAACAAGCTCGTTTAAATGGTAATATGCATTCGTCAAAATATTATGGTGAACGTGTAGCTGATGTATATCGTATAGCTATTGAAAACTATTCTCAAAAGAAAAATAATTTTTGGGGTCATATTAAAAAGGTGGTGGGAAGAAGTGAAAAAAATTATAGCTCTAAATCTAAAGATGAATCTTAATTATGAAGAGGCGCTTAATTATGTTGAAACATTATCAAACGAGAAGTTAGATAAACATGGAATCGTTGTCTTACCTAGTTATATTTATTTAGATATGTTTAGAAAACTTGAATATAACTTAGGAGCTCAAAATGTTTATTTTGAAGATAAGGGTGCTTATACGGGTGAAATATCACCATCACAACTTAAAACATTAGGAATATCTTATGCTTTAATTGGTCATAGTGAAAGACGTATCCACTTTAATGAGGATAATGAACTTATTAATAAGAAAATTAAGGGGAGTTTAAGAAATAACTTGAATATTATCTTATGTGTTGGTGAAACTGAGGAAGAGAAAGATTTAAATAAAACATTCTTTGTTCTCGAGCAACAACTGATAGCAGATTTAAATAATATAGAAAACTTAAACAACATAATTATTGCTTATGAACCAGTATGGGCAATAGGAAGTGGAAAAGTACCAAAGAATGAAGAAATAGAAGAATCTATTAAATTTATTAAGAGTGTTGTTAATAGAAAATATAATATAGAACCTAAGGTTTTATATGGTGGTAGTGTTAATAAAGAAAATATAAATACAATTTTAAAGATAAATAATGTTGATGGTGTTTTAGTAGGATCAGCTTCAGTCGACCCAAAATACTTAATATCAATGATAAAATCAGTTGAATAATGTCTATTGAGTGTACACCTAGTAAAAAGACTGTATAATTATTGTTATCTTTTTGGTATACTAAACTTGAGGTGATGGTATGACGAGAGAGGACAACCAAAAGTTGATTCTTTTCCTGGAAACATTCAAACACGAATTGCTTGCCATGGCAGAGGGCTTAAAAACAAAAGTTTTTAAGCGCAGTGAACTTGAGGACATTTTTGTTTTCAATATTGCTATGGATGAAGAAAGGAACGTCATCCAGGAAATGGTTAGTGAGGTAGCTATAAAAGGAGATGAACTTAATACTGGGCCAAACAGTTCATTATCAGCTACCGAGGGTGACCCGGCTTCTTTAGAAAACCCTGGAAGTGGTATTGGTAAAGCTAAGGTTTATACTAGTAGTCATTTTCAGAGTGATAGAGAGGTTGCCTAGAAAAATTAAAATAGAAAAGATGTATCGAAAATACATCTTTTTTATTTTAATATGTTCAATTCGACAAAATCCGCGCTTCTTGATAGATATAATAAGCCTGTAGTTTAAGGATAGGAGAAAGAATATGGAAAATATTAGAGTATTAATGGTTGATGATAATGAAAATTTAGTAGCAATGATAAAGGAATATTTTATATCACATTTAAATATTGAAATTGTATTAGAGGCTTATGATGGTGCAGAGGCTATGGAGATAATTGAAAAGAAGAATAACGAATATGATGTTATTATTCTGGATTTAATTATGCCTAATAGAGATGGTATCTATGTTTTAGAAGAAATGAAAAAGAAGAATATAAATAAGCCTATTATCATTTCTACTTCATATAATGCTGCAGATATGATAAGAAGAGTTTCTGAATACAATGTAAATTATTTTATTCTCAAACCTTTTGAATTATCTGACTTAGAAAAACGAATCTTGGAATGCGTTAATAAAAAAACTCAGGATGGCAAAGTAATTAATTTACTTCATAATAATTTACAAATATCTGTTACTAAACTCCTGCATGAATTAGGAGTACCTTCTCATATAAAAGGATATCAATACATTAGAGAAGGAATAATTATGTTATATGAAACTCCTAGCATGATAGGTGGCATAACGAAAGAATTGTATCCAGAGATTGCAACAAAGTTTGATACTACTGTTTCGAGAGTAGAACGTGCTATTAGGCACGCTATTGAGGTTAGTTGGAATAGAGGAGACTGGAAATTGATGGAGGAAATATTTGGTCATAGTGTGGATATTGACAAGGCAAAACCTACTAATTCGGAATTTATTGTTACCATATCAGATAAGCTAAGATTAGAATTTAGGAAAGTTACAAATTGAACTACGTGAGTAGTTTTTTTATTTACAAAAGGTTGTGGTAATGTTATCATGGACATATGATAGGAGTGGTAAGATGCCGAAAAATAAGAAGGGTTTTACTTTAATAGAGTTATTAGCTGTTATAACTCTATTGGCAGTTCTTCTTGCTATAACTGTTCCAAACGTTATGAATATGATCGAAAGCTCTAAAAAGAATGCTTTTAGAGATGATGTCAAAGCACTAATAAGTGTTATTAAAACTAAACAAATAAAGAATCAAAGTTATGATGTGACAACGATAAATGTTGCAAATATGGAAACTGAATTAGATATAGCTAATGCTAACTATGAATCCATTACAGCTTCTTTAGTTGATGATGAAGTTGTTATTTTAGTTGTAGGTAAAAATGACTGGGAAGATTTTGTAGTTTGTGGAACTCAAAGTAATATGAAAGTAGAGAAGATTAGCGAAAGTACATGCTTTGTTGACGATAGTAAAGCAAGTAAACCAGAACTTGCAACTAATATTATACCGGTGATGCATTATAATGGAAATTGGGTTAAGGCGGATAAAAACAATTTAGCAAGTGTATATCAATGGTATGATTATGATAAAAAGAATTGGGCTAATGCTGTAACTATAACAAGTGGTAAGTTAGAGACCTATAAAAAAGCTCCTTTGGGAACAGTGGTAAGAGAGACTGATATTCTTACTTATTTAGTGTGGATTCCAAGATATAAATATGTAATACCTGCAGGTACTGGAGCAAGAAGTATAAATATTGTTTTTGAAAATAGTACGACTCCAAAATCAAATGGGACAGCTATAGGTACAAATTATAGAACCCATCCTGCTTTTACTTTTGATCAAGAATTAAACGGGTTTTGGGTAGGTAAATTTGAGATAACGGGAACAATTGATGCTATGACTGTAAAACCAAATTTAACAGCGTTAAGAGAACAATCTGTGTCTAGTTTTTATGCAGAAATAAGCAATATGCAAATAAGTGGAAATGCATATGGATTTAACGCTAATGAAGTAGATACTCATATGATGAAGAATGATGAATGGGGAGCTGTAGCTTATCTATCAATGAGTACATATGGATTAAATAACGAAATATACAAGAACAACAGTAGTGATTGCTATACAGGACGAAGTGGTGGCAATGTTGGTGGTAGTCAAAAAAAGATTTCCGGAGTTAATGAATACATGGATACTGGTTTCTATACATATGATGGTAAATGTGCCACAACTACAACAATTGTTACAGGAATAGATGCTGGTTGTACAACGATAAATAATATATTAAGTGATACATCACTGTCATATAAAGCGAGCACTACAGGCAATATCTATGGAATATATGATATGTCAGGTGG
>DHQC01000013.1:197243-245065 GCA_002411005.1 Caryophanales bacterium UBA5348
TCAGGATTCAATGGACCAAATGGATATGATGGTACAACAGTAACAACAGGCTTAGATTTTCCAATTACTCAATACTATAATTTATACACAACGAATGATGCAGCTACAGCATGTAATGGGGGTATATGCTATGGACACGCTTTATCGGAAGCAAACAACTGGCATGGTGATGCTAATTATATGGTATATGTTAACGGTCCTTGGTCTGTTCGCGGTGGCGATTATAGTGCCACTGCGGAAGCAGGAGCGTTCTATTTTAGCAACTACACTGGTAGTGCTGCCGCTGATGGCAGTGCGCGTATCGTTGTCGCTATAACTAAATAAATTTATTTAAATTATAATTTGTAATGATATGTTTTGAAACTAAAAAGAATGTATAATATATATGAGGACGTGATTATATGAAACCAATTGTATTAACAATTTTAGATGGTGTTGGTTTGAGAGATGAAATGCATGGCAACGCTTTTAAGCAAGCTTCTAAGCCTAATTACGATTATTTGATAGGAGAATATCCAAATAGTCAATTAGAAGCTAGTGGCAGGGCTGTAGGCTTACCTGAAGGACAAATGGGCAATAGTGAAGTAGGTCATTTGAACATTGGTGCTGGAAGAATAGTATATCAACCATTAGAAATTATAAATAGTGCTATTCAAGATGGGAGTTTTAATAATAATAAAGAATTTTTAGATGTTATTAATCATGTTTCTTTTAATAATAGTAAGTTGCATATCTTAGGATTAATAAGTGATGGGGGAATTCATTCACATATTAATCATATAATTGCATTACTTAAACTTGCAAAGATGCATAATATTAAAAATGTTTATCTACATTGTTTTATGGATGGAAGAGACACATTACCTGATAAGGCGCTTTATTATTTAGAAATATTAGAAAACAGTATAAAAGAAATAGGTATTGGTAAAATTGCAACCATATCTGGAAGATATTACGCTATGGATCGAGATAAGAGATGGGACCGTTTAAAACTAGCATATGATGCACTTGTTTATGGCAAAGGTCCTAAAAACAGTGATATTAAAGAAATTATTAATAATAGTTTTAACAATAATATATATGATGAATTTATTATACCGACAGTTATTGATGAAAATGGCATGATAAATGATAATGATGGAGTTATAATTGCAAATTTTAGACCTGACAGAGTTATTCAAATGTGCACAGCTTTAACAAATGATTCTTTTGAGGGATTTGAAACTAAACAATTTAACAATTTAAAATTAGTTACAATGATGCCTACTTCAAATAGTGTTTTAGGTACTAATGCTTTTGAATTAGCAAAGTTAAATAATACCTTTGGTTCATATATCTCTAAGTTATCTTTAAAACAGTTAAGAATAGCTGAAACAGAAAAATATGCTCATGTAACATATTTCTTTGATGGTGGAGTTAATATTGAATTAGAAGGTTGTAAGCGTATCTTGATTGATTCGCCTAAAGTTGCAACTTATGATTTAACTCCTGAAATGGAAGCTTATGAAATAACTAACACTCTTATTAAAGAATTAGATAATGATAATGATGTTGTTATTTTGAATTTTGCTAATTGTGATATGGTAGGACATACAGGTAATTTAGAAGCGACAATAAAGGCAGTTGAAGCTGTTGACTATAACTTGGGCTTAATATATAAAAAAGTAAAAGAACTTGGTGGCATACTTCTTATTACAGGTGATCATGGTAATTCTGAATATATGTTAGATAACAATAATAAAGTTATTACATCTCATACAACTAATAAAGTTCCATTTATTATTTGTGATAAAAAGTATAAAGTTAAAGATGGAAAACTATGTGATATAACGCCTACAATGTTAAGACTTATGAATCAAAATATACCATCTGAAATGACTGGCTCTGTTTTAATAGATTAATTGTATAGATAATAGTATAATAAATAATTACAGGGAGTAGATATAAATGAATTCGATTATTTATTTATTGTGGGCCTATCTTGTAACCGTAGGCCTTTCATGTACAGGGATAATGCTTGTTATGATTTCAATGAAAAAAGAACTGAAGCAAGCTGGTTATGAAATAGACTTTGATGCTTTAAATAGTTATGAAGGTCCATTCTCTTTTAAAGAGATTAGGGATAGTTTGAAGATAACACCCTTTATACCAGTCTTTAACCTTACAGAGATGGGCTATTATATGAAAGCATATATTTATGATAGAGAATCCGTTTATCTTTTTTTAAGTATGATAAACGCTATTAAAGAAATTAATTCTAGAGAGCAAGAAGGAAAAGTTAACGAAGATGAAAAAATAAATGAAATATTTAAAAAATTAGTTAAGTGGTATCAAATTACAATGTTATCAAACAATGATATTCTAGATAAGGATTTAGAGATAGCTTTTGATACATTAGATTATATTAAGCATCATACTAATGATAATGAATTATTAGATAGAGTATATAAATTTGAACAAGAATTGGTAGAACAAAATATTATTGTAAAAAATAATAAGGATGTTAATGATATTGTCGAGATAAAGGAACCTGATAAAGGCTACTCAAAAGTCTTTAAAAAGGGACCAAAAAAATAATAAGTTAAGCGGGGTAAGATATGGGACTTTTTGATAAATTAAAAGAAGTATTTAAGAATAATAAAGAAGAAGCTGTTTTATATGATAAAGGCTTATCTAAAACAAGGAAGAATTTCTTTGATAATTTAAGTTTATTAAATTCAAAATATAAACAAATTACTAATGAATATTTTGATAATTTAGAAGATCTTTTAATTATGGCAGATATTGGTGTAAATACGGTAATGACTTTCATTGAGCGTTTAAGAACTAGAGTGAAAAAAGAAAATATTACAGATCCGTCATTATTAACAGAAATAATTATCGATGAATTGTTTATCATTTATGTAGACGAGGGAATTATAAGCTCTAAGATTAATTATAACAATGAAGGGCCTACGGTTATTTTATTTGTTGGTGTTAATGGTGTTGGCAAAACGACAACTATCGCAAAGTTGGCTTATCAAATGATTCGGGATGGTAAAAAGGTATTGTTGGTTGCAGGTGATACGTTTAGAGCAGGAGCTGTAGAACAACTAGATGAATGGGGTTCTAGGGTTGGAGCACGTGTTATAAAAGGGCCAGAACAAGCGGATCCTAGTAGCGTTATATATGACGGCTTAGACATAGCTCTTGCTGAAAAGTATGATTGCGTTTTAATTGATACAGCTGGTAGACTCCAAAATAAAGTTAATTTAATGAATGAACTTTCGAAGATTAATAAGGTTATTGGGAATTTTATACCTGATGCACCTCACGAAACATTACTTGTTATTGATGCTACAACTGGTCAAAATGGTATTAGTCAGGCTTCAGCCTTTAAAAGTATTACTAATGTGACAGGAATAGTTTTAACAAAATTGGATGGTACTGCTAAAGGAGGCATTGTCTTAGCGATTAAAGAAAGTGTTGATATACCAGTAAAATATATAGGTTTAGGTGAAAGATTAGAAGATTTAAGACCTTTTGATATTGAAAAATATATATATGGATTATTTAAGGGGATGGATGATTAATGGAAAAAACAACATATTTAACCATTCTTTATGATTATTATGGCGAGTTATTTAATGAACAACAACGTAATTATTTTGAAGAATATTATTTTCAAAATAATTCATTAGGTGAAATAAGCGAAAATTATAATGTTAGTCGTAGTGCTGTTCATAAGGCTATCAAGAGTATTGAAGAAAAGTTAAATGAATATGAAGAAAAACTAAAATTATATAAGAAAAGTATAGTATTAGATGACATAATAAAAAATCTTCATGATGAAGATTTAAAGAAAAAGTTAGAGGAAATAAAATAAAGAGACAATTTAATTTGTCTCTTTTAGTTTGTAACTATCCAGGCATTAGGAAGTCTTCTTAAGCCATTGCCTCCAATACCAGCAGGCTTATTTCTCACCTCATTTTCTACAACTAGAGCAGTAGAGGCTCCGCCATCCAAATTACTTGCATTTACTGCTTTATAATTCATCATTATTTCAGTTAACTGTGACATCGTAGCACCATTACTATATCCAGGCTTTCTTCCATCTATTATTAAGAAAAGCACGATACCATCTCTACGTTGACCAATAACCGTTCTTGGAGCAACACCCCAACCACCATCTCCTTTTATAAATGATGCTTTACCATTTACAATTAAGAATGGTCCAAATTCAACTGCGTCTCTTAACTTATATTTAGTACGAGCTTTAGATATGTTTTCCTTACTAAGAATTAAATTATCATTTTTATCAAACCCGATAACGCCACCACTTCTACCAGGAGCAGGTGAACTAAATATTAATTTATTATCTTTAATGACAGATCCAGTAGGCATACCACCATTCCCAACTTCGTTAGGATCTACAAAACCACTAGCATTAATAGCTACTCTAGCATCATTGTTTTTCGCAAGATTTAGAATGTTTTCACCTTTTGTTTTTAAATATCTAGTCATAACAAGTTCAACCTTAGATGGATCATAAACCGCTATTAAGTATCCTTTATAGCCAGATCCTTTAACATTTATTACTTTATATGAATTATTTCCTTTATCTTTATTTAATATTTGTTCTTCATATTTATCTTCGTAAATCCCATTTTTGTTATATGCAATCTTTTTAATAAGCGATATATCAGTAGCATTATTAGATTCAATTATATAATTATTTTCAAGAACTTCTTGAATTGTTTCATTACTATAAAACCAATAAGCTAAATATTGATGATTCATAGTAGACATAGCTGTTGTAATCCAAAAAGTTCTAAAACCAGACCAGGGTCCGTATAAAACGATCAAAGCTATACAAATAAAAAGATCTAGTATGATCCCGCCAACAATTAAAGTGTTTTTTCTTTTCCTTGAACTCATTTTAGTCACCTCCATAAATTTATAACGTTATATATGTTAACACAAAAAGTTTAATTTATCAATAAAATATTATCTTGTTTCAAAATATTATATGATTAGAGCAAAAGAAAACTCTAGTATTTTATACTAGAGTTTTGTGAATTTCATTTAATCATTAGTATTTCAGTTAAGTCTTTCTTTTCTTTATAACCTATTTCTAATTTATCTCCTACTCTTAAGAATGGCAATTTATCTTTAGCTATTTTTATTTTAGCTTTATATTTATCGTTATTAGCGTCTGTTATATAGTAATAACTGTTACCATCTATAACTACCATGTTAATAGAAGATATTTTAATTGTGGATGTAGTAAGTTTATCTTCTTCAACATCTATATTACCACCTAAGTAGTTTTCTGCAGCTTTTTCAATACCTAATGAGGCATCTGTTACTACTACTTTTTGGTAATCTACCATATCTACAAAAGCATACATTTTTACTAATCCAGCATTATCTTTTAACGATATCATATATGTAGGTTTATTATTTAAATTTATTAATAAAGGAAATGTTGCTTTGTATTTCATTTGTTGTATTTGACCCTCAGCAGATGCCATAGCAGAGAATTCTTCAGCTCCAGGAACCGAGTAAAATCTTGTTTCTTTAGTTCTACTATTTGTTAAAACAAACCCTATATTTGCTTCATCTGTTAATACTGAAGTGATTCCTGTATATAGATAAATATCATTGTTCATAACTAAATAATTATAGCCTGCTGTTGTAGTTATTACATCTTTTTGTCCAAATAATGTATTAAGGAATCCATTGCTATATTTACCCCAATGATCTAATTGTTCTAATATCAATTCTGATGGATATACATGATCTACCCAAGTAGGTACATCCGCTACATCATAATATTTTGAATCGCCTGTTATAGCATTTAATATTACTACTCCTGATATTTCCTTTTTCAATTCTATACCTGTGAATTTTGAAGTGGGAACTATCCAATAAGGGGTTCCTTCTTCATCTACTTCAAACGATTTATCATCAAAGATGAGGGTAGGATAAGAAAATCTTAGTTTTCTATTTAAATCAGTAGAAAAGTATGATGAATCAACATATTTCATACCTTTATCTAATTTTACTAATTCTACATTACCATTTACTGAATTAACTTTTATATAGCCTTTAACTCCGTCTGCTTTATTAGCTAAATATTTAAAGAAGCCACTATATTCTAATGGTGTAACTCTAATTATTTCGTTTTTATAGTTAATTTGAGTATATAAATTAGACACGTCAAATTGAGATACTAACTCAGGCATTTGCCCCATAACTCTGTCTCCTAATTTTCTGCTAGAATCTTTATCTATCAAAGGAAACAAATTGAAATCCACTTGAGCAACATCTTTCGTGAATTCTTGATTTTCATCTACTACTATTCTTTGAGAAAACGATTTAGCGAAGAATAGTGGAGATAAAACAAAGTTTATTAATATTGGCAACACCATGATTAATAAGATAGATACATAAATCAAATTAGTTGAATTGAGTTCAAATTTTGGTTGTCGATAAAACATGTTCCTAACATCTAAAACATTAAAATTTATTAAACCTGTAATAAGATACGTGATTAATAGAAACAATAAGAATGATAAGAATGCAAAACTTTGAAAATTAATTGGTGGCAAAAGCAAATAATAATATACCGCTCCAACTAACAATGTAATAAATAATCTAATAAAATTCTTTTTCATAAACACCTCTCTGTTTTCATTATAACATGTGTTAAAAAATATTGTAATAATTTTTATGATATGCACCTGTTTTAAGATGAAAATATGGTATGATATTATAAATGGAGGGATGCTTTATGTTTGAGAATTTAGGTGAGCGCTTACAAAATGCAATAAAGAATATTAATGGTTATGGTAAAATTACTGAAGATAATATCACCGATATTATGCGTGAAGTTAGAATGGCTTTATTAGAAGCTGATGTAAACTATCAAGTAGTAAAAGAATTCACAAATACAGTTAAAGCTAAAGCTTTAGGTGAAGAAGTAAGAAATAGCTTATCTCCAAGCGAAATGTTTGTCAAAATTTTAAAAGATGAACTTATAAAATTATTAGGTGAAGAGAAAGTATCTTTAAATTTAGATAAGAAGACTAATGTTTTTATGTTAGTTGGATTACAGGGTAGTGGTAAAACAACAACTATTGGTAAATTAGGTAATTATCTTCGTAAGAAATATAAGAAAAAATCTATGTTTATAGCCTGTGACGTTTATAGGCCAGCTGCGATTGATCAATTGAAACAATTAGGTCGTGAACTTGATATTTTTGTTTATGAAGAAGGTAAAGGAACCCCTGTTGAAATAGCTTCAAGAGGAGTAGCTTATGGTATCGAGAATCATTATGATTGCGTTATTATAGATACAGCTGGACGCTTACATATCGATGATGAATTAATGGATGAACTTAAAGCCATAAGTGAAGCGGTTGAACTTGATGAAACAATTTTAGTAATTGATTCAATGATGGGGCAAGATGCAATAAACGTTATTGAGGGATTTAATAATAAATTATCTTTAACAGGAACAATCTTAACTAAGTTAGATAGTGATACTAGAGGTGGTGTAGCATTATCAGTTCGCCACTTAACTAATATTCCAATTAAACTTGTTGGTGTAAGTGAAAAATTAGATGGTATTGAAGAATTTGATCCAAGTCGTATGGTCGGAAGAATCTTGGGTGAAGGTGATTTATTATCCTTAATTGAAAAAGCAGAAGGTTTAATTGATGAAGATAAGGCCCGTGAAGCAGCAAAGAAACTTAATAAAGGCGATTTTAATCTTGAGGACTTCTTAGAGCAATTAAAACAAATAAAGAAGATGGGGCCTTTAGAAAACCTCATTAAAATGATACCAGGAGCTTCTAAAATGGGTTTAAATAACGTTTCGATAGATCCAAAACAAATGTCTCATATAGAAGCTATAATATTATCGATGACACCTAAAGAGAGATGTAATCCTGAGATTTTAAAAGCTAGTCGAAAGATAAGAATAGCTAAAGGTAGTGGAACTACAGTTCAAGAGGTTAATAAATTAATTACGCAGTATGAGCAAATGAAGAAAATGATGAAGATGATGAAAAATGGTAATATGAAGCTTCCCTTTTGATAAACTTGGGTAAAATAACATAATCAAATAAACCATATATTCATATGATAGGATAGTAAAGGGGGATTTGAAATGTTATTTAATAGACGAGAATGTTGTGGAATGATGGGCCCAGAACCTTTCATACAACTTCAACCAGAGATGTCTCAAGATGATTTTGACGAAAGAGATTGTTGCGGAATGATGGGCCAAGGTCCTTTCATGCAACCAAGACAAATGATGCCTCAATTTGGTTTTGATGGAGCAGATTGCGGATGTAAAATGGATCCTATTATAGAACAACCGATTCAGAGATGTGTAAAAAGAGATATATGTCATGATGTGCAACATGTTTGCCCAATTCATACTAAAATTATAAATAATCATATTTATAGACATACATATGTACCACAATATACATGTTCAGAGGAAAACACCATGTGTAATCTAGATCAAGGATCATGCTGTAATTTTATATAGATAAAACATTAAAAATTCCTTAGGGAATTTTTGATGTTAAATATAATAATAGAAGAAGGAAGATTATATGAAATATGTTGTAAAAACGATGGTTGTAAGTATTATAGTAAATATTATATTAGTAGTTACTAAACTTGTTATAGGTTTAATAAGTAATTACAAGTCTTTAGTAGCTGACGCAATTCATTCATTCAGTGATTTATCAACGGATGTTATTGCAATTGTTGGACAATGGTTATCGACAAAGAAACCCGACAAAGATCATCCATATGGACATGGTAAGATGGAGTATATTACAAGTCTTATAATAGGAACTTTTATTCTTATTTTAGGTATTAGTATGATTTATTCTGTAATAGGAGCAGATGTTGTTGAAGCCCGTTATCAAGTCGTAGCACTTGTAGCAGTCACTATTACCATAATATTAAAATATAGTTTAGCTAAATATGTTTATCATAGAGGAAAAAAGATTAATAATAGTATTTTAATAGCAAGTTCTAAGGAAAGTTTAACAGATGTCTTATCGGCTTGTAGTGTTTTTATAACTATTATTTTATCAATGTTTGAAGAATATGTTTCAATATTTAAATATGCAGATAAACTAGGAGGCGTACTTATTAGTTTATTGATAATAAAAACTGCATATAATATCTTAAAAGAAAATATCAATGCTATTATAGGAGAATCAGAACAAGATGAAGAAATAATATACCAAATAAAAGAAATTATTATGAGTGAGACAGCAGTTTTATCAATTGATAATCTTAATGTTATGAAGTTTGGTTCATACTATCAAATAATGTTAGATGTAGGTGTTGAACCTAATTATAAACTTGAACAAGCAGATGTAATTGCTCACACAATTGAGAAAAAGTTAATTGATAGTGATTTAAAAATAAAATATGTCTCCGTTCATACAAATCCATATAAAATAAAGCATTAGTTTAACTGATGCTTTTCAAGTTAAAAGAGACGAGGTGAAAACCATGCCAGAGCTACCAGAAGTAGAAACAGTTAAAGAAAAACTTAAACCTAGACTTATAAATAAACAGATTATAGATGTATCAGTTTATTGGCCTAACGTTATTGCAAATATACCGGTCGCAGAGTTTGAAAACAATCTTAAGAACCAAGTCTTTATAGATATAAAAAGAAGAGGTAAATGGCTTGTTTTTGAATTAACCGATTATCATTTGTTAGTTCATCTTAGAATGGAAGGTAAATTCTTTTTTAAAAGTAGAACTGATGAGAAGAATAAACATGAACATGTAATATTTAGATTTGAAGATATAGAACTTAGATTTCATGATGTTAGAAAATTTGGAAAAATGTATCTTTTAGGTAAAGATGATTTATCGACGGCAAAACCACTTAGTGAATTAGGTCTTGAACCGGATGATGATAATTTAACAGTTGATTATCTTAAAGATAAATATAAACGTAAGAATTTATCAATTAAGGAAGCTTTATTAGATCAAAGAATTATTACAGGAATTGGTAATATTTATGCAGATGAGATATTGTTTTTATCAAAGATAAATCCGTATCGTAAAGCTAAGGATTTAAATAGTAGGGAGTTAAAATCTATTATAGATAATACAAGATCAGTTTTAAAACAAGCAATTATTAAAGGTGGAACGACAATTAGGAGTTATGTTTCACTTGATAATAAGAAAGGTGAATTTCAAAATTATTTGTTAGTTCATGGCAAAGCAAACCTTCCATGTAGTGTTTGTGGAACGCCTATTATAAAGGAATTTATTGGTGGAAGAGGGACTTATTATTGTGCCACTTGCCAAAATAAAAAAAGATAGTATAATATCTTGTGTAAGGGGATGAATTCTAATGAATTATCAGTTTGAGAAAATCTTTATTGGAACATTAGTAGAAAATGAAACAGAGAATATGAGTCGTTGTGTTGTTTATCAGGGCGATATATTGTGTACTGTGTCTAAGGATAATGTAGTGAGGGATTTGATAAATGGTAATCTATATGATTATTTAGGATTTGAGAATCATCGCAGTGCCTTGAATGGAACAACTTATGTTTATTCGTTGTCAGAAGCTTTTCCTAAAGATTTTAAAAGTAACATATTATCTAAAGCTACTTTGATAGAACTTGCTAGAGAGTTAAATGCCAATGGTCGTTCTATTAAATTGCCAGAACAAGAATTTGTAAAAACAAAAAGGAAATAAGATATTTTCCTTTTTTGGTATAATAATAACTTATTTATTTATGATATAATTAATGTGTGGTGCAGTATTCTAGTTGTAATTTCTACTGTGAAAACGGGGCTAAAAATCCGTTAAAGAGCATATCTGTGAAGCTTCTTGTGCCTGCTTCTTACGCCCAGTTTGGGGTGGGTGCTGGAAAGAGTGAATATTTGGGCAATCGTAATGGCATACGACTCTGCTCCCAGTTATTCTTGGAGACTCTATTACGTGGCTATAAGCTACGGATAGAGATTGAACCTATTATGCGGTAATGAGCTGTGAATAGTGTAGCTTGCCTTGAGTGGGTATGGGGAATGGTAACTGAAACCATATCTGCAAAAAAGTGCTAGCAATAGAAATTACTGTGGGGAAACCCCCTAGACTGTTATAATAGCGGGATTGTAGTGCGTACTAAGTGGCAATCAAGTCGTGTATTGAGTAATCATACGCTTATTCTTTTAAAGGGGAACCGCCTTTTGGTAACGGAAGGTAAGCATAAGGGAAATCCAACTTGACCTAAGACGTAAAGTTTACCGTTATTATTACCACACTTTTTATATATGAGGTTAAAGTATGAAACGAAAAAAATTTAAAGAGGAATATGATAATAAAATAACTAAAAGAGATAAGGTTATAAAGAAATCATTTGATTTAAAATGGGTCCTTCAAATCTCTTTATTAGCTTTTATTATTTCATTATTATTTTCAGCTGGTTCCAACATTATTTTAGATAGTGTTAATGTGTTTTTTGGCTTGTTGATTGTTTTGTTTTTTATATTAGTTGGAGTAATATTTGATATGATTGGTATTGCAGTAGCTAGTGCAGATGAAAAACCATTTCATTCAATGGCTTCAAAACAGGTACAGGGATCAAAAGTAGCTATTAAAATGATTAAGAACGCTGAAAAAGTATCAGCTTTCTGTAATGATGTAATAGGAGATATATGTAATATTATTAGTGGTTCAGTAGGAGCTGTTATAGCTGTTACAATTGCTTCTAGATATAATATAGATTCTGTAATAACGGCATTATTTGTAACTGCTGTAATAGCATCTGTTACAATAGGCGGGAAAGCTATTGGTAAAAGTTATGCCATAAATAAAAGTGAAATAATAATCTATAAATTTGCTAAAATATTAAATATGTTTGGCAAAAATAACGAGTAAAGAATATGACTAGTATTTATGAATACTAGTTTTTTTATATGTTAAAATGTTATAATAAGAATAGTTAGAGGTGTAAGATGAAGAAGATAACTATTATAGCTTTGCATTTAGGTTATGGTGGTATTGAGAAAGCCATAGCTTCATTAGCGAATATGCTATGTAAGGATTATAAAGTAAATATAATATCAACGTATAAAGTTTTCGATAAACCTGCTTTTTATATAGATAATAAAGTGAAAATAGAGTATTTAATAGATGATAAACCAAATAAAAAGGAATTTTTAGAATCATTAAAAAAGGGAAACGTTTTATCTCTACTTAAAGAGACAATTAAAAGCATTAAAGTTCTTCGCTTAAGAAAACAATGTATGATTAATGCAATAAAGAAAATAGATAGTGATGTTGTAATATCAACTAGAGCATTTCATAATACCTTATTAGGTAAATACGCTAAACCAGGTCTGAAAAAAATAGCTTGGGAACATTCACATCACAATAATAATAAGCAATATATTAATAAGTTAATTAAATCATGTAAAAATATGGATTATTTAGTATCTGTATCAAAAGAATTAAATGATTTTTATAAAAAGGAAATAAAAACAACTAAATGTAGATACATTTCTTTAGCTTTGGATGATTTACCAATTGAAGTTTCAAAACTTAAGACAAAGGAGATTATCTCTGTTGGAAGATTATCAAAAGAAAAAGGTTTTGAGAGTCTTATTGAAGTCTTTAAACTTGTAAATGATCGTCATCCCGACTGGCATCTTAATATAGTGGGGGATGGCTTAGAAAAAGATAATATAAGTAAGAAAATAAAACAACTAGAACTTAGTAAAAATATTACAATGTATGGTTTTATGGAAAAAGATAAAGTAAATGATATATTGAAGAATAGTAGTATTTATGTTATGACATCTTATACCGAATCTTTTGGTTTAGTTTTGATTGAAGCTATGTCTTATGGTGTGCCTTGTATTTCGTTTGATAGTGCAAGAGGATCGCTAGAAATAATTGATAATAATAAAAATGGTTTTATAATAAAAAATAGGGATATTAATAAAATGGCAGAAAAAATTATTGCCTTAATTGATGATGCAAAACTAAGAAAGAAGCTAGGACAAAGAGCTTACGAAAAATCATTACTTTATAGTTCTGAAAATGTAAAAAAAGAGTGGATTAGTTTGATTGAGGGGAAAAGTAAATAATAAATAAGGTGGATTAAATGAATAGTATCTTAAAAACTAATGAAAATATTAAGAAGAATATCATTCCTATTATATCTTTTATAATATTATTACAACCTATTATTGACTTAGTAATTGGTCTTTCTATTAAGACTGATTTTTTCCCGTCTATTATGTCTTTAATTAGAATGATTATCTTAGGCTTTTTATTATATTATTTTATTGTCATAAATAAATCTAAACATAAGAAATTAATTACCATATTTTTATGTTTAATAGCTCTTTATCTTAGCTGTTTTTATATAAATATGAATTTCTCCTTTATTGAACTTAAGGCTGCTGTTAAAATATTTTATTTTCCGGCCATGTTCATGATTTTAGTGAGCATCTTTGATGAAGAAAAAACTTTTATTGATAAGAAGTATTTTCTTATTTCGTTATCTATATATGCTTTTGTTATAATTCTAGGGTTTCTTACTAATACTGCATTTGAAAGTTATGATGTAGCGAAAACAGGCTCTTCGGGCTATTTTAATGCCGCTAATGAAGTAAGTGGCATTATTTCACTTTTGTTGCCCTTTGCCTTCTTTTATGTTTTTGATAAAGTAAATATAAAAAAGGTTCTATGGCTCTTGTTAATAGTTAGTGCTATCTTTATTCTTGGAACCAAAACCCCCTTTATTAGTTTGATTATATGTATATGTTATTTCATTGCTAAATTAATAAACAAAAGCAATGTTATAAAGATATCTTTTATAACGTTATTTAGTTTAGTTATATTATCTTTTATAATAATAGAAACACCAATATATGAAAATATGATTATTCATGCTGAATTTTTAGAGTTAGATGAACTAGATGATGTTATAGATGAACCTGAATTATTAGATCACTTTTTATTAGGATCAAGGTTGAAATTTTTAAATGATAATAATACTATTTATATGGAAAGTAATGCTATTGACAAATTATTTGGTATAGGCTATATTGATGACTCTAAGTTGGCTGAAATGGATATATGTGATATATTTTATAGGCAAGGTATAATAGGTTTTATTTTATTCTTTGGTTCTGTTTTAAGTGTATTAGTTTTAAATACGAAAAAATATAACAAGAATTATATTTTGCCAATTATATTAATTGTTTTAGTTTCAACCTTTGTAGGACATGTTTTAACAGCTCCAGCTGTTAGTACTTTTGTAGCTCTAATTCTATGTGGTTTTATGAAGGAGGAGGTAGTATGAAAGTAAGCGTAATTGTTCCTGTTTATAATACTAAAGATTATTTAGATAGAAGTTTAGCTTCACTAGTCAATCAATCACTAAAAGAAATCGAAATAATTGTTATTAATGATGGCTCAAAAGAAGATGTTGAGCCAATCATTAAAAAATATAAAGATAAAATAATCTATATAAAAAATACTAATCATGGTATTGGATATACTAGAAACTTAGGAATTAAAAAAGCTAGTGGTGAGTATATAGGTTTTGTTGATAGTGATGATTTTATTGATAAAGATATGTATTTAGATTGTTATAAATATGCTAAAGAGAATGATTTAGATATTGTTGTAGCTGATTACAATAGGTGTGAATCAAGTGGTATTAAAAAAATGAAATTAAATCATTTTGAAATAGGTAATATCGATGATGATAAAAAGATCTTAGTAGATATTGATTATGGTCCATGTAATAAAATATTTAAAAGAAAAATGATACTTAATAATAACATTCTATTTGAAGAAAAATTAAAATATGAAGATATGCCTTTTGTTTTAAAAGCCCTAAAACATAGTTTGAGAATAGGACATTTAAATCAAGCTTATTATAATTATAATGTTAGAGAATCAAGTGAGACAACTACTACTGATAAAAGAGATTTTGATATTTTTAAAATATTCGACATTATAAATACTTACTACAAGGATAAAAAAGAGTTGTCATTGGAGTTAGAGTTCTTAAATGTTTCTAAGTTGTTAAATTATAATATAATTCAAAGAAATCAGAAGAATAGTAAAATAAGAAATAAATTTATTGATAAATCATTTGATTATATTTATAAGAATTTTCCAGATTTTAAAAAGAATAAATATCTAAAGATGGAAAATATTGTAAAAAGATTAATTAAACAAAGCAAACTTATAACTAAACTATACTGCTTTGTTTACTCAATTAGGTAAAAATATGATAAAATATATATTGTGAAAAATGTTGTATATTGTAGAGGGAGATGCTTGTATGTTTTTTGTTAATATACTAAATAATATTAAAAAATATTCTTTTTTAACTAAACAATTAGTTATGAGGGATTTTAAGGTTAAATATAAAAGAAGTGTTTTAGGGGTATTTTGGAGTATCCTATACCCACTACTTACGATGGCTGTTATGGCAGTTGTCTTTTCTCAAATGTTCAAGTTTCAAGTTGAAGGAGTAAACTATCTTGTTTATTTATTGACAGGTCTTGTTATGTTCAACTATTTTAGTGAAGCCAGCAGTGGGGCTATGGCATCTGTTGTTACTAATTTTCAGTTAATAAATAAGGTTTATATTCCTAAATATATATTCCCGTTATCTAAGACATTATTTGTTGGAATAAATTTTTTACTTACTTTGATTCCACTTTTATTAATGATTTTATTTACTGGTTCGGGAGAAACTAAGTGTATTATTAATATCTATTATTTACTGCTCCCTTTTGCGTATTTGTGTTTATTTATGTTTACTTTAGGAATGGGTTTTATTTTATCCACCATATCAATATTTTTTAGAGATATGTTTTATATTTATGGCGTAATAACAATGTTATGGACGTATTTAACTCCAATATTCTATGATATTACAATGCTTGATCCATGGGTTCAAGGATTAATGAAGTTAAACCCATTATATAATTTTATTGACTTCACTCGGGTTATAATTTTACACGGGACAATGCCGTCGGCGCATAGTTTCTTCATGTGTCTCGCGTTGTCAGTACCTGTTCTACTTATAGGTATGATTGTATTTAAGAAGAATCAAGATAAGTTCATTTATTATGTTTAGGAGGTAAATGCAGATGGTAAGGTTAACGAATGTTGGAATGAAATTTAATTTAGGTATTGAAAAAAGTTTTTCTTTTAAGGAATTATTTATAAAAACATTTAGTTTCAAGAAAAAGAAAAAAAAGACTGAATATTTTTGGGCTTTAAAAAATATTAATCTTGATATTAAAAAAGGCGAAGTAATAGGTTTTGTAGGCTCTAATGGTGCTGGTAAATCAACTTTACTTAAAGTAGTTAGTGGGGTAATGAAACCTAGTACAGGGAAAGTCGAAGTGAACGGAGTAATATCTCCAATGATAGAGCTTGGGGCTGGCTTTGATGTTGAACTTACAGCTAGAGAAAACATCTTTTTGAATGGCGCTGTCTTAGGCTATTCCGAGAAGTTTATTAAGGAAAAATATCAGGAAATTGTTGATTTTTCAGAATTACACGATTTCTTAGAGGCACCAATTAAAAACTTTTCTTCTGGTATGATAGCAAGATTAGCTTTTTCAATAGCTACTATTGTAAATCCTGAAATATTAATAGTTGATGAAATACTATCTGTTGGTGATATTAATTTTCAAGAGAAAAGTAGAAAGAAAATGCAGGAAATGATTGATGGTGGTACAACCGTGCTATATGTATCTCATGCCTTAGATTCTGTAAGATCTATATGTACTAGAGCTGTGTGGTTAGAACATGGTGAAATTAAAATGATTGGCGATACAAATGAGGTTTGTGAGGCTTATTATAAACAGGAGATGAAAAATTAAATTGATATTGGAGTCATAGAAACGAGGTATTAAATGGGTATAATTTTAAATTTATTTTTATTATCTATTGGAAGTATTTTCGGAAGTGTTTATTTAAACAAAAGATATGAAGAAATGTTGCCAATGACGGTAATGGTTATAATATTTACATTGTTTATATTTTACATGCTTAGTATACCTTTAATAGGTTATTATTTATTGATCTTGGCTGGAGTGATATTAGTAACATTATCCGGGTTAAGATTTTATAAGGATAAGGACATAAGAAAACAAGCACTTGATAATTTCTTTACTCCAGGTTTGTTAATTTTTACTGTCGTTTCATTTCTAATCTGGTTTGTAACTAAAGAAAATTTTGTTATGTATTTTGACGAATTAAGATTATGGGCTTTATATCCTAAAAGTATTTTTGTTTCTAATGAATTAATGATGGGGAGCGATTTATATTTTTCAACAGATTATCTCCCTGGGATGCCATTATTTCAATATTTCTTTGCAAAAAATGTTGGACATTTTGCTGAAAGTCATTTATACCTAAGTTATGCATTGGTAGTGTTATCACTTCTTATGCCAATAACTAAAAAGATAAAGTGGAAAAATTTTTGGGCTATAATCCCAGCAATAATTTTATTATTTACTTTTCCTATGTTATTCGCTAATAGTGGATTTGATGGTCAATATTATTATAAAGCACTATATATTGATCCTGTTCTTGGTATATTATTTGGTTATTCATTATTTTTATCTACGCAAGATTTAAAACGAGATAAATTTAAACACATTTTATTTTCCCTTTCTCTATCAATGGTAATTTTAATGAAGATTGTTGGTATTGTTTTAGTAGGGTGTGTTATCTTATCATATTTATTTAATCAAATATTTATATATAAAAGTTATAAATTAAAATTTAAGAAAAAAAACATAAAGAATTATGTGAAATTATTTATTCCGATTTTTCTCGCTATGTTTACTTTCTTAAGTTGGCACTTTGTAACTAAATTGAATTTTGAGGCTGTTCAAGGCCATGAGACGATTTCAGCTAGTAGAATAACAGATTCATTACAACTCTTTTTAAATCCAAATACAGAACAAAAGGAATTTATTTCTTCATACATTTCTTATATTGATGATAATGCTATCATTAGAAGTGATAGTAGCTATTCTTCATTAACAACTGTTCCAAATATATGTTTATTCTTTTTACTTATTATGGGCTTATTGTACTTTTCGGTAGTTAAAAATAAAAGAAAAATAATAATAAGTGCATCGGTGTTCGGTATATTTTCAATTATAATATTCTTATTATTTTATTTATATATATACGTCTTTACATTTCATAGTACTATCTTGTGTTATGGAAGATATATAGGTGCAGTAATAAGCGGAATATCCGTTTTAACTTTGTTATTAATTTTTGAATCCTCATATAAATTAAAAAATAACTCAGTATATTATTTTCTATTATCTTTATTAATATTATTATATGTTACTAGTTTACCTAAAATTAGCACAGTAATATTTGGGGAAAAAGAAGAAATGGAAACAAATAATTATGCCGCTAAGATAGTCTCAACACTTGACGATAATAATAATGATGTTAATTTATTTACTGTATACAATTATTGTGATGCCCAAACTTATACTTGTGTTCTATACCAACATCATTTATTTCTTTCTCTGATTGACAAAGGAATATATTCTCGTGGAATATATTTAGCAAGCGAAGGTGTTGTTCCTCCGGAATTTTACATTCCGATAATCCACGATGATATTACTTTTCATTTAAGAGACCATGATTATGTATTAATCGTTGAGGACATTGAAAATATTGAAGAGGAAAGTGAAGGACTGTTTGGTGAAAGCCCTAAAGCTGGTGAGTTTTTTAAGAAAATCATTGATGAAGACGGGGTTGTGTCGATGAAAAAAATTGCAGATTTCTAACGTATTTATGAAAGTATTTATGTATAAATATAAATGGCAAATATGAGAACTTTAGAAGATATTTTTATATGTTCTCATTTTTATAGTAATAGTAATAAAAGATAATGGAGGCGATATAATATGAAATACAGTTTTATTGTACCAGTGTATAATGGCGAAATTTACATTGAAAGATGTTTATCTTCATTATTAAACCAAACTTATGATAACTTCGAAATTATTATTATTAATGATGGCAGTACAGATAAATCTCTATCGAAATTAAAGAGTTACGCTAAGAAAAATAAGCAGATAAGAGTTTTTAGTACTGTTAATAAAGGGGTTAGTAGTGCAAGAAATTATGGTATAAAGAAATCTACAGGAGATTATATTGTCTTTGTGGATATTGATGATTTAGTAAACAAAGATATGCTTTTTTTTATACAAAAGGCAATAGAGATTAATGGCCAAGCCGACTTAATTAAATATAAGTACTTATCTGTCGATGAATTTGAAAATATTAAAGAAGAACACAATGTTGAGCTAGAAAGTGAATTATTAAATGGGCCAAATGCATTTGTTAAGTTGGTTGAGAAAAAAATTCCTTTTGATATGAATTGTATATATGCTTTTAAATCAATATATTTTAGAGATAATCAATTTGAATTTGAAACAGGAAGATACCATGAGGATTTTGGATTAATTCCCTTTATGGTGTTTAATGCAAAGGATATAATTTTGATCAATAAAATATTGTACTATTATATTCAAACTGATAACAGTATAACTCGTAACGATGAATATGATAAAAAAATAATTAAATTTAATGATATTTTATTTCACTTTGATAGTAATTATCAAAGTGTAAAGGCGGATTCCACTGCAAGTATAAAAAACAAGAAATTATTTTTTAGTTATATAGCAAATGCTGTTATTTTAAGATATAAAGAATTAAAAAAAGAGGATCGTTTGGTTCTGAAAAACGAATTAATTAAAAGAAATATTGTAGATTTATTATTAAGTGATACCTTAGGTAGAAAATTAAAGAAAATAATGTATAAAAAAATGTTATAATAAATATAGAGATGGAGGAAAAGGTAATGTTTAAAGACAAAGTGTTATTAATTACAGGAGGTACTGGATCATTTGGTAATGCCGTACTAAAAAGATTTCTTGATACAGATATAAGAGAAATTAGAATCTTTTCAAGAGATGAAAAAAAGCAAGAGGATATGAGAATACAATACAATAATGAAAAACTTAAATTTTATATAGGGAATGTTCGTGATTTTAATAGTATAAACGATGCTATGGAAGGGGTGGATTTTGTATTTCATGCAGCAGCATTAAAACAAGTTCCATCATGTGAATTCTTTCCTGTGGAAGCTGTAAAAACTAATGTATTAGGAACTAATAATGTATTAGATGCAGCAATAAATAAAGGAGTAAAAAAGGTAATATGCTTGAGCACAGATAAAGCGGCCTATCCAATCAATGCAATGGGTATGAGTAAAGCTATGATGGAAAAGGTGGCTGTTGCTAAAGGAAGAAATTTAAGACCAGATCAAACGGTAATTTGTAGAACAAGATATGGTAATGTAATGGCTTCTCGTGGTTCAGTTATTCCATTATTCCTTGATCAAATTAATGCGGGTAAAGAATTAACTATTACAAATCCTGATATGACAAGATTTATGATGACTTTAGAAGACGCAGTAGATTTAGTTCTATATGCGTTTGAACATGGAGAACAAGGCGATTTATTTGTCCAAAAGGCTCCGGCAGCAACAATAGATGTTTTAGCTCAGGCTATTAAGGAATTAAAAAATTCTAAAGCAGGAATTAAAAATATTGGAGCAAGGCATGGAGAAAAATTATTTGAAGTTTTAGTTACAAAGGAAGAAATGGTGAATGCCATTGATTTGGGTGATTATTATAAGATGCCAGCTGATAACCGTAACTTAAATTATGCTAAATACGAAACAAAAGGAAATGCAGACTTTGATAAAATAGAAGAATATAATTCTCACAATACAACAAGATTAGATATTGAAGGAATGAAGAAATTATTATTGAAATTGGATTTATTTAAATAGTAGGAGGTTTATATGAAAGTATTAGTAACAGGAGCTGCAGGCTTTATTGGAAAAAATTTATGTCAACATTTAAAAGAATTAAATGATATGGAAATAATAACTTTCGATAGGAAAGATGATTTCTCGGTTATTGAGAATAATATTACTAGTATAGACTTTATTTTTCATTTAGCTGGTGTAAATAGACCGGAAAATGTTGAAGATTTTTATAAAGGAAATACTGATTTAACAAAATCTATTGTAGATTTGTTAAAAGTTAATAATTTAAACACACCTATTTTAGTTACTTCAAGTATACAAGCCGTTAAGGATAATGATTATGGTAAAAGTAAGAAGCAAGCAGAAGATATATTAATTGAATATGGAGTTAAAGGAAAGGCGTATATTTATAGATTACATAATGTTTTTGGAAAATGGTGTCGTCCTAATTATAATTCGGTTACTGCTACGTTTTGTCATAATGTTGCTCATAATTTGGATATAACAGTTAACGATTCAAATGTTGAATTAGAACTTGTTTATATTGACGATGTTGTAGCCGAATTTGTAAGTGTTTTGAACGGTAATGAACCGATCAAAAGAGAAGGTAATTATTGTTACGTTCAACCATCATATAAAGTAAAACTTGGTGATTTGGCTGATATGATAAGAGGTTTTAAATATAATATGGAAAGTATTTGGGTTCCAAAAACAGGCGATGAGTTTACAAAAAAACTATTTTCCACTTATTTATCTTATACAGAACTTGATGACTTAGTTTTTACTCCTGTTATGAACGTTGATCATAGAGGAAGCTTTACTGAACTTATAAAGACGGCAGAATATGGTCAGGTATCAGTTTCTATTTCTAAGCCTGGAGTGTTTAGAGGTAATCATTATCATCATACAAAAATGGAAAAATTTATTGTTGTTCAAGGTACAGCTCTAATCACTTTTGAGCATATTATTACAGGGGAACAAAAGGAGTATCTTGTAGATAAAAAGAAACTCCAAATTGTTAATATTCCAGTAGGATATACTCATAAAATCGAAAATGTTGGCGACGGTGAAATGGTATTACTAATTTGGTGTAATGAAATATTCGATAAAGACAAACCTGATACATATGCAATGGAGGTGAAAAAGAAATGCTTAAAGTAATGATTGTTGTTGGAACGCGACCAGAAATTATTAGATTATCTGAAGTAATAAAAAACTGTGAAAAATATTTTAAAACAGTTCTTGTTCATACAGGACAAAACTATGATTACAATTTGAATGAGGTCTTTTTTAAAGATTTTAATTTGAAAAAACCCGATTATTATTTAGATGCTCCTGGAAAACATTTGGGAGAGACTGTGGGTAACATAATCAGCAGGAGTTATGAAATTATTCAAAAAGAGATGCCAGATGCACTATTAGTTTTGGGTGATACAAATAGTTGTTTAGCTGCTTATAGTGCTAAGCGTTTGAAAGTACCTATTTTTCATATGGAAGCAGGCAATAGATGCTTTGACTTTAATGTGCCTGAAGAAATTAATAGACGAGTAGTTGATCATATTAGTGATGTTAATTTAGCTTATACTGAGAATGCTAGAAGATATCTTATTAACGAAGGTATAAAAAATGATTTCCTTTATGTAACTGGTTCTCCTATGGCAGAGGTTTTATATAAAAATATGGAAGATATTAATAATTCTGATGTTTTAAAGCAATTAGATTTGGAACCAAATGGATATTTTGTTGTAAGTGCTCATCGTGAAGAAAATATTGATATTGAAAAAAACTTTATACAATTAGTTGAAAGTTTGAATGAGGTTGCTAAAAAATATAATAAACCAATTATTTTTTCAACTCATCCAAGAACTAAAAAGAGAATTGAAGAAAAAGGAATTATCTTTGATAAACTTATTAGAAATATCGAACCATTAGGTTTCTTTGATTATGTAAGATTACAAAAGGATGCTTATTGTGTATTATCAGACAGTGGTACTATTCCTGAGGAATCTGCGATTTTGAATTTCCCAGGTGTATCAATAAGAACAAGTACAGAAAGACCAGAAGCTTTAGATGCTGGTAGTGTAGTATTGGGTGGTATTGATAAAGAGAATATGATTAACGCTATTGAAATAGCGGTTAAGTCTTATGTTGAAAATAAGGGAAATCCGGTCAAAGATTATAGAGACATTAATGTATCTGAAAAAGTTGTGAAAATTATTCAGAGTTATACAAACATAGTAAATATTAGAACTTGGAGAAAATAAACTTTAAGTTCTATTATTAGGAGGTTAACAAAATGAAAAAGCAAATGCCTAAAGTATCAATTATTATTCCGGTATATAATGGTGCAAGATATATGAAAGAGGCTATTGATAGTGCTTTAGCTCAAACATATCCAAAATTAGAGATTATTGTTGTAAATGATGGCAGTAATGATGGTGGTAAAACAGATGAGATAGCTTTATCATACGGAAATAAAATTAAATATTATAAGAAAGAAAATGGAGGAGTATCTACTGCTCTTAATTTCGGCATCAGTAAAATGACTGGCGAATATTTTTCTTGGTTAAGTCATGATGATGTTTATTATCCAGAAAAGATACAAGAGCAAATAGAGTATATTAACAAAAATAATTTTTATAATGAAAAGGTTATTTTGTATGGTGATTATGATTTAATTGATGAAAAATCAAGATTAATATCTGAAGCTACGAAAGATCATAAAATGTTAATAGAAAAGTCAGAGTATGCATTACTAAGAGGAAGTATAAATGGTATAACCCTGTTGATACCAAAAAAGGCTTTTGATGATTATGGATTATTTGATGAAACACTCAGATGTACTCAAGATTATGAATTGTGGCAACGCATGGAAGCAGGATACCTTTTTCATCATATGCCCGGGATTGTAGCAAAATCAAGACAACATAGCAAACAAGTATCAGTTACAAATCCTAAGGTTATAACAGAGGGAAATCCGTTATGGATAAATATGATAGAATCGCTTTCTGAAGAAAGTATGATAAGATTAGAAGGTAGTGTATATGCTTTTTATAAAGAAATGGCAATATTTTTGAAAGATTCTCCATATATCGAAACAGTGGAATTTTGTGAAAATAAATGTAATGAAATTGAAAAAGAAGTAGTTAAGAATTTAAATAAAATAAAAGTAAGTGTTATTATACCTTTTTACAATAGAATAGATCTTGTGTTGAATGCAATCAACTCAGTTATTAAACAAACATATAAGAATCTTGAAATTTTAATAATTGATGATGGTTCAAGCGAAGATGTATCGAAGATCAAAAAACTAATTACTAAGGATAAGAGGATTAATTATATTCGTTTAAATAAAAATAAAGGAGCTTCTAATGCTCGTAATGTTGGTATTGACAAGGCAACTGGAGAATATATAGCCTTTTTGGATTCTGATGATTTATTTGAAAAAGATAAAATCGCAAAACAACTTCATCAACTAGTATTATATGATTTTAATGTAAGTCATACTTCATATTTAAGAAAAGGTTTTGATAAAGAGTTGGAAATACATAGTGGCACCCTAAATGGTAAAGCAATTCCAACAATAATTCATAATTGTGGTATTGCAACACCTACAGTAATGATAAAAAAAGATTTTCTTGATAAAAATAACTATCGTTTTAACACATCTTTAACAATTGGAGAAGATACTTGTTTTTGGTTAGAAATACTTCGTAATACTAATATCCTTGGTATAGATGAATTGCTAACAACAGTTAATGTACTTGATACAAGTGCTGCATATAATGTTGATAAACAAGTGTTAGGTTTAAAAACAATTATGACATATGTATTAAACGATGATGAATATAAAGGATTTGATTATGAAATAGCATTGCTATGTAGCATTTATATAGATTATGTTAATAAATTAGATGACATTTCTTCTGTTAAGTCTTCTACATATTATTCAGAGTATGTGGCAATTATCAATAGTAGGTCATGGAAGATGACTAAACCTTTAAGATTGGTTACTATTGGTCTTAGAGCTTGGAAGAAATATGGATTTGTTGTTACATCAAAAAAGATTTTTAACAAAGTAAAGAGACGCATAAAAAAATAAAATATTAGCAAGAAGTTCGGTGGTGGATTAGGTGAAGAAAAAACTCAAATTTTTAGATATACCAAAAGATAATGGTGAACACAATATTTTCCTTTTTAATAAACAGAATAAAAAAAGGTGGACAACCTTATTAAAAAGAAAGTTCACGAAAAAACAAAATTCAAAAGATATGTGTTTTGATAATATCAATCAAACTAAGATTGTAATTGATTCCTATAAACAAACGAGGCGATCTCTGTATGTTAGTTTCTTTGCCCAAGTAGAAAAAAAATATAAGGCAAAGTTTGAGGCTCAAAACAATGGTAAGCCGATTGATTTATTAAAATATAAAAGAAGAAACAGCGAAATAGAGGCTTTTTTTGACTATACTTTCGCCGTCGAAATCAATAGTTTTCATGATAAAATATGTATCTATCTTGTTGTAAATGATCAAAGAAAAAAACTTGCTTTTCAAATGAATCCAGAGCAAAAGAATAATTTCAAAGCTATAAATTTAAAAGGCAAAAAATTTGTAAAAGCATATAACTTTGATGTATTTTTTTATAGTGACCAATCAAGTAAATATAAAAAAATACTATTTATGTTAACTCATGACCCTAAAAAATTTTTTCAAAAATTATATAATTGGTCTCTTAAAAGAATGAAATTAATAAAACAAGTGATGAAATTGCTACTTATTAGATTAAACCAACTTCTTACTTATGATGAGGTAACAATTGATGTGAATAATATCAAGAAGGTTTCATATGTCCCATATATAGGAACCCCTCTTAATAATGAAATTTTTTCAAAAAAATTCTCTAATAATTGGACATATAAACTTAAAAACTTGTTAGAAAAATCTGGTAGAGAAATTGGAACTAATGATGTAATTAATGTGAGAGATGCTGATGCAGTTATTTTCTTTGATAATATGTTTTATAAAAACCTACCTTTATTATGGGATTTGTATTATTACAGAAAATTACATAGTACGATATATATAGATTATGAACCACCTACTGGGCATTGTAAAAATCATTCGAACAAAGGTATAAGAAATTTATCTAATATTTTTAAAAACGTCATAACCTATAATGACGATTTAGTTGATAATAAAAAAATCATAAAAGGTTGTGTCGCAGATTTTTGGTCTAACGGTCTTAAATATAAAAATAATTTTGATGAAAAAAAATTAATTGGTATGATTACCAATAATACAAGTCAAGAACAGATAATAAAGATTCTTAATTACTATAATAATACGGATTATTTTAATAAGAAAAATACCAAACAGCATCCAAACCAAATATATACAAAGCGTGAGGAAGCAGCTAGATATTTCTTAAATAAATGCCCAGAAGATTTTGATTTATATGGTACTTTCTGGTCTGAAGAATATGCTAGAGTTTCTAAGCATTTCATAGCCCGAAACAAGAAAATAGAGACAATAAATAAATATAAGTTTTTATTAAGTTATGACAGTATGATTAATCAAAATGGATATATTTCCGAAAAAATATTCGATGTATTCAGGGCCAAGACTGTGCCTATATATTGGGGAGCAGATAATGTATTAGATTATATTCCTAAAGAATGTTTTATTGATAAAAGAGATTTTGAAACATATGACGAATTATATAATTATCTTATAAGCATGACAGAGGAAGAGTATAATAGTCGAATTAAGGCTATAGAAGAATATTTAGAATCAGATCGATTTAAAATTTTGTTCTCAAGTCAAGGAACTGCAAATATCATTTATAATGCTTTATTAAATGATAAAGTAAAATTTAGCTATGAAAAAGCTTATAAGACACTTTGCAAATTGCAAAGAAGGAAAGATATTATTGATAAAAAAGATATTAAAGATGCTATATTAGTTTATTTTGAAAGAACTAAAAACATCTTATATATGACTCTTATTTACTCCACTTCAAATAATGATGAAAACATGGATTTTGTTGTAAAAAATCGCGATACACATTTTGAAATCGAAGATATCCAACGAAAATACGACGAGGATTCTAAAATTTTTCAATATAAGGTTAATTTATCTTTAAAAGATTTCGATGTTTTGAGTAAAATTAGTGTTTATTTGAGGTTTAATAATAAATTAACAAAATTACGATTGAAAGAATATGAGAAAGATAATTTGGCACAACTTGGTTTGAAAATTAAACGAAACAAATTTTCAATAGTTAAAAAAATATAAATTATAGAAAATTAATAATGAAATTGAACGGAGATATCATATGAAAAAAATATTATTAATAATACCAGCTTATAATGAACAATATAATATCTTAGATACAGTAACTAGCATCACGAAAAGCAAACTTAAAAATAAGGTTGATTACATTGTTATAAATGACGGTTCTAAAGATAAAACGGGACTTATCTGCGATGAAAACAACATAAATCATATTGATTTAATCCACAATCTTGGTATTGGGGGAGCTGTTCAAACAGGTTATAAATATGCTGTTAATAATGATTATGATATAGCTGTTCAATTTGATGGTGATGGTCAACATGATATTAATTATGTTGAAAAAATAATTGATCCAATAATAAAAGGTAAATGTAATATGTGTATTGGCTCAAGATTTATATTACCTAATAAAGAAGGATTTAAATCATCAAAATCCAGAAGAGTTGGAATTAAGGTTATTTCTGCATTCATAAAAATTTTTACAAAAAACAAGATATATGATCCAACATCTGGGTTTAGGGCAGTTGATAAAAAGGTAATGCTAGAGTTTATCAATGAATATCCAACTGAATATCCAGAACCAATTTCAACAGTTATGTTGTTAAAAATGAAATATGAAATATCAGAAGTTCCAGTTATGATGCATCACAGAAAAGAAGGGGAATCTTCAATACACACATGGAAAAGTGTTTATTATATGATTAATGTTTTATTATCTATATTGATTACTAGCATAAGGAGGTATTAAAATGATATCAGAGAGTTTAAGATTGGTTTCATTATTATTTCTATTAGTAATTATTCTAATTGTTACATTTTTTGTAAGAAAACATAGGATTACTATTAAATATTCATTAATATGGTATTTCTGTACTATTGTACTATTACTTTTTGTTGTTTTTCCACCGATTCTTGTTTGGCTAACCAAAATGTTAGGTATTCAAGTAGCTTCTAATTTGCTATTTTTATTAGTAATTGCTTTTTTATTTATTGTTACAATTTCGTTAACAATAATTGTATCTAACCAGAAAGAACAAATAAAACTATTAATACAAGAAATAAGCATATTGAAGGAAAAGGTAAAAAATGAAAACAAATTTAAATAATATTAAAAAAGATTATTTTTGGAATACACTTGGAACTATATTCTATGCTTTTAATTCACTTATTTTTTTAGTAATAGTTACTAGAATAAATGGTTTAGAAATTGCAGGATATTTTTCTTTTGGCTTAGTTTTATCATTAATTTTCTACGCTATAGCGTCATATGGTGGAAGGAATTATCAAATTACTGATTATAAAAATGAGTTTACAGAAAAAGAATATGTTTCTTTTAGATTTAGGACAACGTTAATAACGATAATTATTGCTTTGTTGTTTTCATTATTATATTGTGATAATTTAACAAAAGCCTTAATAATTATATTATTAATATTAGAAAAATGTGTTGAGTCAATCAGCGATGTTTTTTATGGTATTATGCAAAAAAAAGGTGAATTGTCCACAGTTGGTAAATCAATGTTTATTAAAAGTATTCTATCTCTTTTCTTTTTCTTCCTTTTAGATTATCTTTTTGAAAATGTAGTATTTTCACTAGTTGCTTATCTGTTTATTAATCTTCTTGTATTAATATTTTATGATATAAAAAAATCAAAATATATATTTTCTAAACAAACAAAAGCTCTCAGTTATATGAAAATATTTAGAAATTGCTTTGCATATTTTATTCTATCTTTTCTTGTAAATTATGTATACAATATACCTAGATATGTATTAGATATAAATATGGCTCCGAACTTTCAAGGCATTTTTGGAATAATAGTAATGCCAGTTTCGGTACTTTTACTTATTGTTCAATTTATAATTCAACCACAAATAGTTAACATGACAAAATACTATGAAAGTGATTTCCCGAATTTTAAACTATTAATCAGAAAAATAATTAATTTAGTTTTGGTATTTTCTTTAATTAGCTTGATAGCCGCTTATTTTATCGGAATTCCTTTTTTGAATTCAATTTACAATGTTAATTTAGACGAATATAAATTAGAATTTATTATTTGCTTAATTGGCGGCATATTTTATTTAATTGTATTTATTTTATTAAACCCATTAACAATTATGCGAAAAGGCAAAGCTCAAATGATAATTTATATAATTAATGGTTTTATATCTATAATATTGTCAATATTGTTAATTAGCCGTTATTTGTTTTCGGGAGCAGTTATTTCATATTCTGTTACAATGATTTTGCTTTCTGTTTCTTATTGTTTATATTATTTATATATGGTTAGAGGTGAAAAAGTATGAAATGCATTTTTATTGGTAATCCGATGTTAGAATCAAACACAAAGAAAGTTCAAAATAAAATTCATTTTTCGGCGGCCGATAACAAGGCTCAGAATATATTGATAAAAGGTTTATATGAAAGATATGGATCGGATTTAACTGTTATTTCGATTAATAGAAATAGTAAAGATAGAAAAGTAAGTAAATTAGATTGTGGAACTAAAGCAATATTAGTAAAATGTATAGAAAAAAATCGTATATTATATTACCTTTCAATTTTAAGAAATATATATAAAGAATATAAAAAATTATTAAAACAATATAATAATGAAACAATTGTTACAATAACTTGGGGACCAAGCATCTTTTATTGTCTTGGACCAATGTTAAACAAAAGGAAAACTAAGTTTATTCCATTTATTGTTACGAGTGTTGAATATCCCGAATATAAAGGATTATTTAAAATAATAGCTAATTATAATTTGAAAATAATGAGAAAAGTAGATGCCTCAATTACATATGTAGATGCATCTGCCCAGGATTATACAAACAAACCATATCATCATACATATTATACTTTGAGTGATACGCAGATTGATATTGCTACCAAATTTAAGAAAAAGATAAATAAAGGAAAAATTAATATTGGTTATTCTGGTCAATTAACAGAAGTAAATGGAATTGATATTTTACTAAAAGTAATTTCTGTTTTACCAGATAATTACGTTTTAAACATATGCGGTAAAGGACCATTGGAAAAGTTGGTTCTTGAATATCAAAAAAAATATAAAAATAAAATTAATTATCATGGATATTTAAATATTGAAGAAACAACCAAATTACAATTAAATAGTGATATATTAATTGTAATAAGACCAATAATTAATGATGTTACTGAGTATTATTCAAAATATGCTGCGTCAGCTAAATTAACGGAATATTTGTTGTCTGGTAATCCAATAATTACAAATGATATTCCTTGTATAAGTGAGGAAATAAAAAAATATTTAAATTTAATACCTAACTGCGATGTAGAAATAATAGTTTCAGAGATAAAAAAAGTAAGCAAAAACTTGAAAAAGAACGTAGAAGGCCAAAAGTTTGCTATAGAGACATTTAATGAATCTTATCAGAATAAAAAAATTTGTGAATTTATTGATGACATTATAAAGGAGTGATATCCATGAAAATATTGGTAGTTTGTCAACATTTTTATCCTGAACAATTTAGAATTAATGACATTTGTTATGAATTAGTTAAAAAGGGACATGATGTAACGGTATTGACTGGATTACCAAATTATCCAAAAGGTAAGGTCTTAAAAGAATATAAGTTTTTTAAAAATAGAAAACAAACGATAAAAGGTGTGAAAATTAGAAGATCATTTTTGTTTGGTAGAGGATCTTCTATCGTAGGGATGATAATTAATTATATGTCATTTGCTATATCTGCCTCAATAAAAGCAATATTTTTAAGGGGAAAATTTGATGTGGTTTATGTATTCCAATTATCTCCAATTACGATGGTGTGGCCAGCTATAGTTGTTAAAAAAATTAAAAAGATTCCTTTAGTTTTACATTGCCTTGATCAATGGCCAGAAAGTATAACAACTGGAGGAATTTCAAAAAAAAGTATAGTGTATAAAATCTTATATCGCTGGAGTAAAAAGGTTTATAATTCAGCCGACTTAATTACAATTAGTTCTAAATCTTTTGAAAAATATTTTGAGGAAGTATTAGGTGTTACTAAAAGAGAAAAAGGTTTAATTTATTGTCCTTCATATGCTGAAAGTAACTATGAAAAAACAAAACAAATAAAAAATGATTCTTTTGATATTGTTTTTGCAGGCAATATAGGCCCAGCTCAGAGTGTGGAGACAATCATTGAAGCTGCAAACTTGTTGAAAGATAATAAAAATATATTGTTTCATATTGTTGGTGATGGATTAAACAAGAATAATTGTGAAAGATTAGTAAAAGAATATGCTCTAAATAATGTTGTTTTTCATGGCTTTCACGATGTTACAAAAATGAATAAATATTATGATTTAGCGGATGCTTTTATTATCACAATGGTTGATAATGATGTTGTAAATAATACGCTACCCGCTAAAATACAATCATATATGGCAGCTGGTAAACCAATAGTTGGGGCAATTAATGGTGAGGTTAAAGAAGTGGTGCAAGAAGCTAATTGTGGATTGTGTTGTGATGCTCTTGATTATAAGAATCTTGCAGATATAATATTAAAGGTTTCAAATGATCAGAAACAATTGGGTCTTTGGGGAAAGAATGCTAAAAAATATTACGAGAAATATTTTAATAAGGATAAATGTATAGACAATTTAATTAAATTATTAACTAGTAGCGTAAAGGAAAAATAGAAAAAGAGGATTAAAACAATATTGATCAGTGACCTATGGGCGGGCTATCATACTATTTCATTCCTTTACTTTTATTATTTATATTAGTATAATTCATGTTAGGTTAGGTGATTATTATGAAAAAAGTATTATTTATTTCAAGTACAGGAGGACATTTGTCTGAATTGTTACAATTGAAGAAAATGTTTAAGAAATATGATTATCATATTATTACTGAAAAGACAAAGTCAAATTTAAAATTAAAAGATGATTATCCAAATAGAGTTGATTACTTAGTTTATGGAACTAAATCACATATATTAAGTTATTTATATAAATTTCCTTTTAATTGTTTGAAAAGTCTTTATTTGTATTTTAAAATAAGGCCAAATATAATTATAACAACAGGTGCTCATACCAGTGTTCCTATGTGTTACATTGGCAAATTGTTTGGCAGTAAAATAATTTATATAGAAACTTTTGCGAACATTTATACCCAAACTCTTAGTGGCCGAATTATTTATCCTATTGCCAATTTATTTATTGTACAATGGGAAAGTATGTTGCAGTTCTATCCCAAAGCTAAGCTAGGAGGTTGGATTTATTAATGATATTAGTTACATTAGGAACCCAAGATAAAACTTTTGTACGATTATTAGAGGCTATTCAGAAAGAAATCGATAAAGGTAATATAAAACAAAAGGTAGTTGTTCAAGCTGGTTGCACTAAATTTGAATCTAAGGATATGGAAATATTCGATTTAATACCAGTTAATGAATTTAAGGCTTTAATAAAGAAAGCCGATTTGATTATTACCCACGGGGGAGTAGGATCTATTATGGAAGGGATTATGAATCATAAGACGATCATAGCAGCACCTAGGTTAAAAAAATACAATGAGCATGTTAATGATCATCAACTAGAAATAATAGATACATTTTCTAAAATGGATTATATTCTTCCTTTAAAAGATTTTGATAAGTTAGATGAAGTGTTAAAAAAAGCTACTAAATATAAATCCAAAGAATTCAAGAGTAATACAAATAATATGGTTAAATTAATAGAAAAATTTATAGAGGATGGTGAGATATGAAAAACATAGTTACTGTAATTAGAAATTCCGGGTTAAATATTGCGTTGTTTTTATGTAGTATTTTAGTACTATCGTCAATTTTATTTCTATTTAAAATACCAATGTCTGTTTTTAATTTGCCAATTAGTTTAGTTATTAGTTCTACAATAGTGTTTTACTTGATGAAAAAAGATAAAAATCTACATTTATATTTATGGACTATTTTATGCTCATTATTCATAATATTTTTGTCTGTATTTATTTCAGGCGAGATTTATGATGTATCATATGATGGTAATGCCTACCATAAAGATGCAATAGCGCTTTTAAAAAATGGATGGAATCCAGTCTATGAAGGCTCTGATGATTTTTATAAAAGAAGTGAATTGCGTGATCAAGAGATTATAAATAGTCATGCTATGTGGGAGGATCATTATGCAAAGACAGGGTGGATAATAGGATCAAGCATATATATAAATACTAATAATATAGAAACAGCTAAAGCTGTGAATTTATTAATGATGTTTGTCTGTTTTTCATTAATCTTTAGTTATTTGTATATTAAGTTAAAATCTATAATATTGCCTTTGATAATAGGCTTAGCTGCTGCTGTAAATCCAATATCAATAGTTCAGGCCTTTTCGTTCTATAATGATGGTTTACTTTCGATGACATTGTTTGCATTGATTACTGCAATGGTTATGTTTTATGATAAGAAAAGAAAAATTAGTGATAATGAAACTTATTTTTGGATATTTTCTCTTCTTGTTATTTGCGTAAATATTAAATTTACAGGACTAGGTTTAGCTGGCTTATATTGTGTATTGATTTATACATTATTTGTTATAAGAGAGATAAAAGATAAAAAATATAACAATATAATAAAACCAACAATAATTTTTGTTATTTCAACTGTTATAGCTATATTATTAGTGGGATCCTCGTCATACGTAAAAAATACAATTGAGCACGAACATCCTTTTCATCCTATATTTGGTGAGGAGAAGGTTGATATAATAACTGGTATGCAGCCGGATTCTTTTAAATATATGAATAATAGCCAAAAATTGTTTTTTTCAATATTTTCAGAAACGGATAATATAATGGCGACTCTGACCGATAAAGATCCTAAACCGAAAATACCATTCACAACAAGCAGGCTTGAAGTTAGCAAATTACTTGATACGGATATGAGGATAGGCGGATTTGGAGTTTGGTTTAGTGGAATTTTTCTTCTCTCATTAATAATATGTATAATTAGTTTTGCAAAATATTATGAGAATAAAGATAAAACTTTTCCTATAATTTCATCTTTATTTCTCCTAACTTTGGCAATAATGTTTCTACTAACTGATGGTTGGTGGGCTAGATATGCACCACATATTTATTTCTTAGTAATTTTAGCTTTAATTGCCTTGAGTTATAACTTATCTGCTAATCCAAATGTTTTCAATAAGATATCATTCTTAATCTTTACGATATTGGTTGTAGGAAATATGATGTTCTTCGTTGTAGGAAACATCAAACCTAATTTTCTAGAATCAAGAAGAACTTCTTATAATTTTAGTAATTTAAAAAACAATTATAGTGAAGTAACTATTGCTATGCCTGATAGAAATTTTGCGGGCGTCTTATTTAATGTTGATGACTTGAATATCAAATTTGATATTTCAAGTGTTAGAACTGAGAACGATTTCCCTCTATATTGCCATTTTATAACTTATAGACCTATAAACTAAAAGAACCATTGATCATTCCTCAATGGTCCTTTTATGTTATTTATTTTTAAAGGCAAATAATTTAATGCATATAAATGTAATTGGAACACCAATTATAGCTGCTATGATGTATGCTATAAGTTTGTATAATCCCAATATATTAAAGAATATAATAACTACTATATTTTGTATTATGAAATTTGGTATGTAGGAAATACAGAATTTTATATATTTTTCCAATGTTAAGCTCTCTTTAAATGCTATGATACTATTTAGTAAATATGATATTGTAAGACTTGTAATATAGCCTAATATGAAAGCTAGATTTGGATCTAAAAAGGATGAATATAAATATGCAAATAATATCCCGTTAATTGCATTAATTACTCCAATAAAAATAAAAATAATAAACTCCTTTGATAAAAATAAGCTTTCAAACTTGGATTTTGAATAATCTTGCCAGGGAGTTATTTTGTCTTTCTTTACTAGATATGCTTCTTTTGCTACCTCTGCTAGTGGATTATCTGATAAAGAGTCAGAATAGAACTTTTCTATTGTAAAATCTTTATATGTTTTATTTAATCTTCTAACTTTTTCTTTGCCATAACAATTTAAACCATTAATGTGACTGTTCTTTTTGTTTATATCGGTAGCAATTACTTCTCTAATATTTAGCAATTGCTTAATTGGTTTTAACAAAAAGTATGGTGAAGCGGAAATTATGATATCATTCTTATTTTTTTGTTTTAGATACCAAGGTTTGATTTTTTTAAAATTTAGTTTCCAAAAGTTTTCTATGTCATCATCTATATTTTTAAGTTCTTTAACAAATATGAAGAAGACTTCTTTAAATTTGTTTTTGTTATATTTTCCTAAGATATACATTGCTAAGGCATAAATTTGTATAGGTAGAAATTTTATTAAAGATTTTTGTTTTAAGAGGCAATATAAGTAAAAATCTATTGTACTGTCTCCATCATATATTGTTTTATCAAAATCATAAACATTAAAATTCACTGCTGACACCTCATACTAACATCTTTAGGAATGTGTTTCCATAAATAATGCAAAACAGCAATATTCCGTAAATAAATATGAATGCAAGTAATGTTTTGTCATGCAAGATTACATCTATAGGATCACCATGTGAATTGCCTTCTATGTTTAAACTATACTTCATACATATTAATATTATTAAAGGAATCGTCCAAATGATTGCATTGTTATTATATAGTGATATAGTATTTGGGTCTGTGCACCATAGTGAATAAAATACTATAGCCAAAGATAAACACATATACATATTTTTGTCTAAGAAATTCTGATTATAAAATTGTAAAACTTTTCTTGAAGAACTACCTTGTTTGATTGTTTCGTTTCTTCTTTTTCCTAAACCGAAATAAAATGAAACAGACATTACTGTTAAATATAACCAATTAGAAATTTCGATATCTGCAACAACTGATCCATAAAGCAATCTAACAATGAATCCAGAGACCAAAATAGCAATGTCTAAGAGTGGTACATTTTTTAAACCTAGGCTATAACCAATGTTTATTAATACATAAAATATAATTAAAAGCCAACCAGCAACAGAGGAAGCGCAAGCTAAGTAATTTAAAATAACAACTGCTATAGCTAGGAAAACTGTTAATATCCAGGCGTTTTTTATCGAAACCTCCCCTGAAGCTATTGGACGATTCTTTTTAACTTCATGAAGTCTATCTTTTTCAACATCAAAAATATCATTAATAATATAAATGATAGATGCAGTAAAACTAAAAGCAAGAAAGCCTAACACTACATTTTTTAGAATATCGACGTTATAAAATTCACCCCCGAATAAAAGAGGTAAAAATATTAATCCGTTTTTAAGATAATGATGTACTCTCATTAATTTTATATATTTCTTCATTTTGTTTTCTCCTAACTATATTTTATTTTAAATATTCGTAACTACATTATAACAAGTTGTCCTTTCTTTTACAATAACAGCTTTCATTACCTTAAATTAATACAAATTCTTAAAAGTTGTCAATAATTAGCGAAATTTAATAAATAAGTGATATACTATTAAAGAATAAATGATGAGGTGTTGTATGATAAAAGAAGTAGTAAAAAGATATATATTTTTAATACCTTTAGGATTATCTTTTTATATTTTAGATTTTTTTATAAGATATTTAAATTTAGACATTAACTTTGGAAGTGTAATTTCCTTAGCTCCTAGTTTTTTTACTTTGGGGTGGGTATGTTTATTTGCTGGTATAATACTTGTCTTAAAACTAAAATATGCAAAGATTTTTTATCTAGTTACGTTCAGCTTTTTTTTAATTATGCTTTTAGTGAACTATATATATTTTAATATTTTTAATACTTTCTTTAGTTTTAAGAGTATTACAATGGCTGGTGAAGGTGCAGGTTACTTTAGTGTAATTTTCACTTATTTAAAATGCCCAATCATTTTAACTTTATTAATAAGTATATTATTAGCTATCTTAGCATATAAATTCTTCCCAAAAGAAGGAATGAAAAAAGATAAAGTTATTGCATTAGTATTAATTGTTATGGCATTTTCTTGTTATGCTTCGGGAAGACATTTTTTAGGAGAAAGAGCAAATGTCTTAGCCTGGGACGCATGGAATTATAAAAGAAATATCTATGATGATTATACTGAGCCAAGAAAAAGTCTACAGGTATCTGGCTTATATGAATATGTATTTAGGGATATTACCTTATCTTTTCGCCAAAAAGGGGAAGATAATACAGATACAATAAATTATTTAAACGAATATTTTTCAAGTGATGAAGTTAAAACTACTGTATCAGTTGATGAAGAACTTTTGAAAAACTTTAAAGACAAAAATGTTGTATTTGTTCTTATGGAAAGTATTGATAATTGGTTAATTACTGAGGAAACAATGCCAACACTTTATAAACTGATGAACGAAAGTATTAATTTTACTAATCATTATTCACCTATATTTGGTGGAGGAGCTACCTTCAATAGTGAATTTACAACTAACACAGGATACATGACACCATTTAACGGTGGTTCTGCAGCTTATTATTACGGGAAGAACAAGTTCCCTTATGCTCTTGGTAGTATGTTCAATAAAGCTGGTTATAAGAGTGTTAATGAGTTTCATTTAAATTACGGGACATTTTATAATAGAAAACAAATGTCAGAAGCATTTGGTTATAATAATTATTATGGAAGTTTTGATCTTGGCTACCCTGGTAAGGTTGCTATGAAAGATGCTCATTTCATGACTGAAAATAAATTACAGGATTTAATCCTGCCAGACGAAAAGTTCCTGAGTTATATTGTTACTTATTCAGCTCATTTGCCGTATTCTCTAACGGGTACTGAATGCCAAGTTGCTATTGAAAGTGAAGAGTCACGATCAGCCGCAATGGAAGATGAAGAAATGAATTGTTTAAAGGCCCAAGCTACTAACACCGATGATATGTTCACTTTATTAGTCGATGCTTTAGAAGAAAAAGATATTTTGGAAGATACAATCATTATAGGTATAGCAGACCATTATGCATATTATTTTAGTGATAAAGATAGAATCAAAGAGTTAAAAGGTGAATCTGATGACAATTTAATAAGCAAAGTGCCATTCTTTATTTGGGGTAGTGATATTCCAAGTACTGAAGTATCTGCAGTTAATTCTAATCTTGATGTTGTACCAACTATAGCGTATCTTTTTGGTCTTGATCATAATCCTAAATATTATTTGGGAAATAATATTTTAGATCCTAATTATGATGGTTTTGTCTTCTTTGGAGATTACTCTTGGTATGATGGTGATGTATATTATAAAAATAATCAAGTTATAATAGGTAGTAATGTAGAACAAGAATATATAGATAATCGTAATAAACAATTAAATACTATTTTGGATATAAACAAGAAGGTCTTAGAAACTAATTACTTTGATACATTGTCAAGTGATAAGTAAACACTTGACACTAGCGATTGAATAGAATTTCTATGTAGTGTATACTAATCTCAAAGAGAAGGTGGGAAAAATGGATTCAAAATATAATAAAAGTGCTGAACAATTAGCTCGTCAAAAAAAGCAAAGAATGCGCGTTATTAAAAGACGTAAAACAGTTGGTGTTATTACGACTACGGCAGTTGTAATTGCTCTTTCGGTAGGAATGGCTTTTATGGCATTAGATGCTTGGGATAGAGAATATGATGCTCATCAACAAATGCTCGCAGAATATAGAGCTGAGAATTATCGCCCTGAAATTAGTCAAGAAGAAAAAGAAAGGGCAAATATACAATATTATGAGGATCACTATAGTCCTGAAACAATTGATAATCTTAAAGGATCTATAATAAATGAATATGGTATTTTAATTGATGCTATTGTAGAAAATGAAAAATTACAAGTAAATACTGATGTAGAGGCATTAGATAGTGATAGGCTTGATGACGCTATAGATGAATATGGACAATTTAAGGCTACTTGTGAAAAAGATCAAGTTAATTATGCCACAGCTTCAGAAGAAGTTAGAATTGATAAAGCTATGTCTCTTTATAATTCTAAAATAGATGTTCTTGAGGATCAATTACTTGAAGCTCAACAAAAAGCTAAATATTTAGAACCGGATAGTAGTGAGTTTTTAGAAAATAAAGAAACAATAGAAAATATCACTCGTAAAATTAAGAGTGCAGATACTGCCATCGATGTAGTAGGCGATAGAATGGTAACTATGGATTTTGAAAAAAGACAAGCTGAAGAAGGCAAGCAAAAATAGAAAGAGGTTAATAATGGAAAGAATAACAAAGGATGAAGCTATCACTCTTGAAAATAATAAAGAATACTATGTTGTTGAAATTGTAGAACAAGATGAAAAAAGATATCTCTATTTAGTTAATGAAGAAGAGGCTGATGTTATTGTAGCTGAAGAAATAATTGAAGGCGAAGAAATAACAATTGAAACATTAGATGATATCGAAAAAATTAAGGAAATCGTAAAGATTGTAACAGAAAGATTAAATAAAAATTAATCTTTTTTTTCTCTTTGAAGATATGATATAATTAATAATAGGAGGAAAATATGAAAGTATTAGTTATTGGTGGAGCTGGTTATATTGGTAGTCATGCTGTTTGCGAATTATTAAAAAGCAATAATGAAGTTGTTATAATGGATAATTTATCAACAGGTAGAGAATCATCAATTAATAATAAAGCTAAGTTTTATTTAGGGGATATAACTCAAAAAGATGATTTAATAAAGGTATTTAGAGAAGAATGTTCTATAAAACCCTTTGATGTTGTTATGCATTTTGCAGCTAAATTATTAGTTAATGAGAGTGTTGAACATCCACTAGAGTATTATCATAATAATGTTGAGGGTGTAAGATTAATGCTTGAGACAATGACTGAGTTTGGTATAAAAAATATTGTTTTTTCTTCAACGGCCGCCGTTTATGGCAATCCTACTAAGGAAGAATGTAGTGAGGATGATACATTATTACCAGTTAATCCATATGGTGAAACTAAGTTAACGTGTGAGAAAATGATTAAGTGGGTAAGTAATACATATGGTATAAATTATGGTATATTTAGATACTTTAATGTAGCTGGAGCTGATGAGTCACTTGAGATTGGTTATAACTATGAGAGAAAAATTATTACCCATCTTATTCCTATTGTAGCTGAAGTGGCACTAGGAATAAGAGAAAAGTTAATGGTTTATGGTGATGATTATGAAACAAAAGATGGTACCTGTATAAGAGACTATGTTCATGTTTCCGATTTAGCCAATGCTCATGTTTTAGGAGCCAATTATTTGCTAACAGAAAACAAATCGTTCATTATAAATTTAGGATCAAATGATGGCTATTCAGTAAAAGAAATAATTGAAGCTGCGGAAAAGATATATCCCATTAAATATGAAATGTCTAATCGAAGAGAGGGAGATCCTGCTAAGCTAATAGCATCTAATAAAAAGGCTAAAGAATTATTAGGGTGGAGCCAAAAGCTTGATTTATTTGATATTATAAATTCAGATATCAAATATAGAAAAAGACTTGTTAAAAAGTAATTATGATAGAGGTTGTAATATGATTAGTATAATTAATAAATATAAAGAATTAATAATGTATTTAATATTTGGTGTTTTAACAACATTAGTTAATATTGTTGTCTATGCATTGTGTACAAGAGGATTATCTTTAGACATTTATATATCTAATGTTATAGCTTGGATATTATCTGTTTTGTTTGCGTATTCTACTAATCGAAGATATGTATTTAATAGCAAGGTTAAATTGTTAAGTGAAAAGATTAAAGAAATAACATCTTTTTATGGCTGCCGTTTATTTACCTTTGGGGTTGATATGGTTTTAATGTTTATATTGATAGATGTAATATTTGTTGACGATATGTTATCTAAAATTGTTGTAAATGTAATTGTTATAGTTTTAAATTATATATTAAGTAAGTTTCTAATCTTTAAGAAGTAACGGTTGATTTTTATTATATCTATGTTATTATAAGTTTAATTAATATTATTGAAGATTTAGGAAGTGTATTATGAAAAAAGAAAAGATTTCAATTATTGTTCCATGTTATAATGAGGAAGAATCCCTGCCATTATTTTATGAAGAAATTAATAAAGTTTCTGATTCGATGAAGAAGGTTACTTTTGAATTTCTATTTGTTAATGATGGCTCAAAAGACAAAACAATTGATGTTATGAGGGATTTATCTAATAAGGATAAGAGAGCTAGATATATATCATTTTCAAGAAATTTTGGTAAAGAAGCAGCTATGTATGCGGGTTTAGAAAATTCAACTGGCGATTATGTAGCGATAATGGATGCTGATTTGCAAGATCCACCAGCTTTATTACCAGAAATGTATAAAATTATTAAAGAAGAAAATTATGATTCTGTTGCAACTAGAAGAGTAAGCAGAGAAGGAGAACCAAAAATAAGAAGCTTCTTTGCGAGAATGTTTTATAAGGTAATTAATAAAATATCAAAGGCTGATATTGTTGATGGTGCTAGAGACTTTAGATTAATGACTAGACAAATGGTTGATTCAATTGTTGAGATGAAGGAATATAATAGATTTTCAAAAGGAATCTTTGGCTGGGTTGGTTTTGAAACTAAATGGCTTGAATATAAAAATGTTGAACGTGTAGCGGGTGTTACAAAATGGTCATTTTGGAAGTTATTTCTTTATTCGATAGAAGGCATTATAGCTTTTTCTACAGTACCACTTATTATAGCTTCTGTATTTGGAATGTTGTTTCTTATTTTAGCTGTTATTTTAATAATATTTATTATTGTGAGAACACTTGTTTATGGTGATCCAACATCTGGTTGGCCATCACTAGTATGTATTTTGTTCTTTATCAGTGGTATTCAATTATTTTGTACTGGTATAATTGGCCAATACTTAGCTAAAACATACTTAGAAACAAAGAACAGACCGATTTATATTGTAAAAGAAACTGAAAAAGATAAAAAGTAGTGTATATTTTTATTATAAGTGCATATTATATTATTGTCATACGAATTATGTATGGCACGAAGATCTGGGTTTGCCCTGGTCTTTATTTTATGGAACGATATTATTTATTTTATTTTGATTATAGGCTATAATAAATATACAAATATAGAAGAGGGAGTGTTACAATGGGAAAATTTATGACAATGGATGGTAATGAGGCAGCTGCTAGAATAGCATATTTATTTACGGAAGTTGCAGGTATATATCCAATTACGCCTTCATCAGATATGGCAGAACGTGTTGATGAATGGAGCAGTAAAGGCGTTAAGAATATTTTTAATGATGAAGCAAAAGTTGTTCAAATGCAAAGTGAAGCAGGAGCAGCAGGAATGGTACATGGTTCACTACAAAGTGGGCTATACACATCGACTTTTACCGCTAGTCAGGGTTTATTACTTATGATACCTAATATGTATAAGATGGCTGGAGAAATGCTGCCAGCAGTTTTTCATGTGGCTGCTAGATCAATTGCGACCCAAGCTCTAAGTATTTTAGGGGATCATCAAGATATTTATGCAACCAGAATGACAGGTTTTACTATTTTAGCCTCTTCTTCTGTTCAACAATCTATGAATATGGCAGCTGTAGCACATTTATCAGCAATCAAAGCATCAATGCCAGTACTTCACTTCTTCGATGGATTTAGAACGAGTCATGAACTTAAAAAGATTAAATTGTTGGATCGTGAAGATTTAATACCATTAGTTGATATGAAAGCCGTTGGAAAATTTCGCAAGAATAGTTTGTCACCATTTAATAAAGTAATAAGAGGTACAAACCAAAACGAAGATATATATTTTCAAGCAACAGAGGTAAGAAATAATGATTATAATAATATGCCTGATATTATTAATGAATATATGATGAAAATTAATAATATAACAGGTAAGAACTATAAACCATTTAACTATCACGGTAATCCTAAAGCAAAGAAAATAATTATTGCAATGGGCTCTGTATGTGACACAATCGAGGAGGTTGTTAATGATTTAAATAAAAAGGGAGAGAAAGTAGGATTAATCGAAGTCCATTTATATAGACCTTTCAGCACTAAATATTTATTAGATGTGTTGCCTAAGACAGTTACTAAGGTGGCAGTTTTAGATCGTACTAAAGAACCTGGTAGTGGTGGGGAACCTCTTTATTTAGATGTAGTAGAAGTACTTAGCAAATTAGATAAAAAAATAGATGTAATTGGTGGTCGTTATGGGTTATCTAGTAAAGATACTGATACGTCTCAAATAAAAGCTGTATTTGATTTTCTTGATAATAAGAAGAAATTCACGTCATTTACAATTGGTATAGAAGATGATGTTACTAACTTGAGTCTTCTAGAGAATGATTATGTTGTTGATAATAACGATGTTAAAGAATTTTTAATATATGGATACGGTTCTGATGGAATGGTAACTGCATCTAAAGATATTATTAAAATAGTTGGAGATAATACTGATAATTATGTTCAAGGATATTTTCAATATGACTCTAAGAAGAGTGGAGGTTTAACTAGATCACATCTTCGGTTGGGGCCTAATCCTATTAAATCTTCATACTATATCAAACGTCCTGAGTTTGTTGTATGCAGTAAAGAAAGTTATATCACTAGATATGATATGGTAAGTAATATTAGAAAGGGCGGAACATTCCTATATGTAACATCTAAAAGTCCTGAAGAACTTAAGAGTATCATGCCGGATAAAATGAAGAAGTCTTTATATGATAAAAAAATCAATTTATATACGATTGATGCTTATGCTTTAGCTAGTGAACATGGCTTACAAAATAGAATCAGCATGATATTAGAAACGGTTATCTTAAAAATTAGTAATCTTATTGATTATAATATGGCTGTAGAAAATATAAAAGAAATGATTATTAAAAACTTTTCTCGAAAAGGGGAAAGTGTAGTTAATTCTAATTTAGAAACTATAAAAGGTGTTGAAAAATACTTAAAGAAAGTTGATATTGATAAATCCTGGTTAGAGGCTAATCATATATCTTGCGTTGAACCTAATATAGATGACAAAGTATTTAGTAAAATGATTGATCTCTCATCTAATGATTTAAAAGTATCAGATTTCTTACCCTATAAGGATGGTACTTATTTAGCTGGAACCTCTCAATATGAAAAACGTGATATAGCTGAAGATTTACCAGTATGGATAAATGAAAATTGTATTCAATGTAATCAATGCTCTTTTGTTTGTCCTCATGGTGTTGTTAGACCGTTCTTGCTTAGTGAAGAAGAATATAACAAAGCCCCTAAAGAAATTCAGGATAGATGTATTAATGCAGTAGGATCATCTAATAAATTTTTAATAAATGTATCACTACAGGATTGTACTGGGTGTGGTATTTGTGCTAGGACTTGTCCTGGTAAAGGAACCGAAAAAGCTCTTGTCATGAAGCCAAATGACGGCACGTGTGATGGTGTTACTAAATATCTGATAAAAGAGATTGCCGAAAAGAAAGAAGCCGTTAAGTCTAACGTTAAGACCTCTCAATTTGCTCGCCCATTATTTGAATATAGTGGTGCTTGTGCTGGTTGTGGAGAAACGCCATATTTAAAATTATTAACTCAATTATTTGGAGATCGCTTAGTTGTCGCTAATGCAACAGGATGTTCATCTATATATGGGGCTAGTGTACCTAGCAGTCCTTGGAATCTTCCTTGGGCAAATTCATTATTTGAGGATAATGCAGAATTTGGTTATGGTATATTTACAGCTACCACTACTATGCGTAATCGTATAAAAAACCTGATTGAAGAAAATATAGAAGCCAGTGATGAAGAGACAAAAGCCCTTCTTAATGAATGGTTATCTAATTATGATGATTATGAAATAACGAAGAGAGTATATGATAATCTTGATTATAAAAAAGTTTCTTATTTAAATGAGGTAAAGGAATATATTCCGTCTCGTAGTATTTGGACAATTGGTGGTGATGGTTGGGCTTATGATATTGGCTTTAGTGGTATTGATCAAGTTCTATCAAGTAATGATAATGTAAATATCTTAGTACTTGATACGCAAGTATATTCTAATACGGGTGGTCAATCTTCAAAGGCAACTGAACGTGGTTCAATCGCTAAATTCGCTTCAAGTGGTAAGAAGACAGCTAAGAAGGATTTAGCAAGAATTGCTATGTCATATCCTAATGTTTATGTTGCTAGTATATGTATGGGAGCTAATATGCAACAAACAGTAACAGCTTTAGTTGAAGCTGAAAAACATGATGGACCATCAATTGTTATTGCTTACTCAACATGTATTGCTCACGGCATTATAGGTGGTATGGGAAATACAATTGAAGAAGAAAAGAAAGCCGTCAAATGTGGATATGTTCCGATATTTAGATTTAATCCATCAGAAGAAAAATTCACGTTAGACTATAAAGAACCTGATTTTGATTTGTATGAGTCTTTCTTAAAGGGAGAGAATCGTTTTGCAATGTTAGAAAGAATTAACAAAGAAAAAGCAGATAGCCTTATACATGATTTAAAAGAAGATTCTAAGAAAAGATTTGCTTATTATAAATCATTAGTTAAAGAGAACCCTAAAAGTTAAACATTGTCAATTTTTGGACATTATTGTATAATAAAATAAAAGTTCAGGGGTGAGCGATTATGATTTTAAAAATAGGCGATATTGTCGTTGTTAAAGGAACCATATTTAAAGATTCTAATGAATATGATACACGTATATATGGCCATCCAACTTTAGTACTTGATGCAGATGAAGAGATGTTTTATTATTTACTCATTAGGAGTAAACCATATGGAGAAATTAACATCGACAATTACAACTGGAAAAAGGGTAAAAAAAACAATAAAATATATAATCATAAAGGTTTAAAAAAATATTGCCTTTATGAAAGTACGCCACGATTTGGATGTCGCACACATACGGGATATTATGATTTAGGGGCTATATACAAAAAATATATGTATGAAGAAAATGATGTAAAGACTATTTCAAGAGTGCAAGATACAATCGAACCTGATTGTTTACTTATAATTTTACATAAGCTTATTAATTACCAAGAGAAATATGGGGAAGATGAATTTTATAAAGAAATTGAAGAAACAATAAAAAACTATATTAAACAGATTAAATATGAATTATATGGAACTAACGAAAGAGATATAAAGAGTTATATTAAATAGAGGTGAGATACAACATGACTAAACCTATTATTGGAATTATTGGTAGAAGAGATAAAATTGTTAGTACGATAGATCGCGAAGGTAATATTGTTTTGTATGATTATATGGATGCCTTGGATAAAGAAGAATGTTCATATATTGGTCTTATAACCAATAGTAATTATGATTATATTGATGAAAATATATTAAAAATGTGTGACGGTATATTAATGACGGGTGGCGTTGAAATTAAAACCTATCATATAGAGATAATTAAATATGCTATTGCTCATAATATTCCTTTTTTTGGAATTTGCCAGGGAGCCCAAGCTCTAGCTTTATCAACATTGACTGGAGCAAAATTAACTCCTGTTAATGAAGAGAATGGAGAGGTTATTCATGCTCCTGAATTAAAAGGTAAGGAAGATCTTCCGAAGACAGTTCACAAAGTATATCTTGATGAAGGAAGTCTCTTATATGATTTGTTTGGTTCGATAATTGATGTTAATAGCAACCATCATTATCTTATACCACGAGTCAGTGAACCAATGCAGGTTGTTGGTTTAGCCTTAGATAATGCTATTGAAGCTATAGAACATAAAGATAAAAGTGTTTTTGCTGTAGGTGTACAATGGCATCCAGAAAACATGGAAAGTATGCAGCCTCTTTTTAAAGAGTTTGTAAATAGAGCAAAAATAAGGAAGGAAGTAAAATAATATGAATCAGAATCAACGTACTTACATAATGTTAAAACCAGATGCATATCAAAGAAAACTATTAGGAAAAGTAATTAGTCGTATCGAGGAGAAGGGCTGGAATATCACCAATATGAAGATGATGACGCTAGATGAGCCTATCTTAAGAGAACATTATGCCCACTTAGTTGAAAAGCCATTCTTTAAAGATTTAGTAACATTTATGATTTCGGCTCCAGTAGTTGGAATGATTGTTGAGGGTGAAGGTGTTATTGAAGGAATGAGAAATTTAATGGGACCAACAAGATGGTTTGAAGCAGCTCCTGGAACAATTAGGGGAGATTATGCTAGCAATACAACTTGTAATATAATTCATGGATCTGATTCGGTTGAAAATGCTGAAGCTGAAATAAAAAGATTCTTTGGTGCTTAATCAAAGAATCTTTTATTTATAAAAAAGGAAGACTGTCCCCCCTGAGGGCAGTCTTCAAAAGAATAAAAAGGGGTCGGCTAGTGTGATACTAGCACCAATTCGCCTTATTGGGAATTGGCAATGTTTATAATACTCATAAAGGCTTTAATTGTCAAGTTATTTAATAATATTTTGATAAATCATTTCTTTTATATTAAGTTTTCTATAAGTTGACTTCTCGATTTGTATATAATATACTAGTAAAAGATAAAGATAGGGAAAAAATAAAATATTACTACTAACTGGATGCGTTAAATAATACAACAAAGTAATAAGGTGTTTTGGATGGTGTCGTTTATGAAAAAATTTTCCAAATTAGGT
>DHQC01000008.1 GCA_002411005.1 Caryophanales bacterium UBA5348
CTTCATATTTCCTATTGCCGTATAGAGAGTTGATACTGTTTGGCCTCTTAACGATTCTAAATTCGGTTTTACGGTTATGACGTTTGTTGTTCCAGTTGTTTCAAATTTACCAACCCAAAATCCGTTTAGCTCCTTTTCACCAAAAGTGAATGCTGGATGAGTTCTATAGTTTGTATCGATTGCTGTCCCACTTGATTTTGAAGTTAAACTATTCTCAAATGCTATATTTATGCTTCTCTCTTCGGTATCTGCAGGTATCGCATATTTATATCTTGGTATCCAGACTAAATAAGTTAAAATGTCTTCCTCATCTACTATAGTAGTCCCTATTTCCCCATTCTTATATGTTTCTAACGTTGATGATTTTACTGTTACCGCATTAGCCCATTTCTTAGTTGTGTAATCATACCATGAATAGGTATCTACTAAATTATCTTTGTCAGCTTTTACCCAATTACCATTGTAATACATGATTGGAATCATATTATTAGCTAATTCAGGTTTGCTGGCTACACTATTATCAGCAAAGCCTGTAAAATCACTACTATCTACTACTTTTATATCATCACTCGTTCCATATGCTACTAAATCATCCCACTTATTCTTTCCCACAATTATTACTTTAATTTCACCATTTACCTTTGATACTGATAGTGTATTATAATTGTCTGCACCTACCCCCGTTAAATCTTTTAAATTGGTTTCATTAATAGATGATACATTATAATTTTCATTGTTTAATTGAAGGTATGATATACCCTTAATGATTAATTTTGCATCACTTTCAAACGCTGCTTTTCTTAAGGTACTTACGATATTTGAAATACCCGGGATAGCGATTGCTAGAATGATTGCTAAAATTATTATAACTGCCAGCAATTCAACTAAAGTAAAACCCTTTTTCATTTAAACATCCTCCTACTAATATAAGTTATATTATACCATACAAGTCTAAAATAAAAGTCACTTTTATGAAAAACACTTGACAAATTTAAAAATCCTTTACACTATCATTAGTTTACAAAATTAAGTTTATTAAATAGCAATATATCACCATCTACTAAACCTGATCGCTTGGAGGCACCAACAACTTAAGTAATAATCAAAACATATATTCTAATTAAAACAATTACAGTAATAATAATTATATATTTTAACATCTATACACATTACTAGCAGCTTATTATCGCCAAAAGGGACTGCATTTACAGTCCCTCAATATTAATGTATGAACTATTCCATATATAATCGTTCACCTAAGATGAGTCAAATACATTACTATTACGCTAAGTATCCCACCACCTAAACTAAAGAAAAAAACAATATTAAACAATCCTGTTGCTAGAATACCAACTAATATAACACGCATAATTGATAAAAATATAGCATCTTTAAAACCATATAAATATATAGCGAAAAGAATAACAACATTTGCTAGCCCTAGCCTAGCACCAGGGATTATATTTCCTAAAATTGGTATCACGCTTTCAAACAAATTGAGCACTACTGCTAATGATAATAACATTGATAAACGCGTTAATCTGAGTCTGTAAAAAACTTTGTGTAAAGTTCACCTATCCACAGTAAAATAGTTTTGGGATTGATTAAATTTCAATCCTTTTTTATGAACTAATAATAACACAAAATATTTAGTTTTTAAAGAACTTATATTCTTCCTGAATATAAAATGTTCAGCTCATTATAAATCACATCCCATCCTTTATATCTTTGTGTCCATTTTTTAGAGACATTCATAGTCGCCAGATAAAGTGATTTTAATAATCCATCGTCATTAGGAAATACCCCCTTGGTCTTAGTGTATTTACGATATGGACGGTTTAAAGACTCAATAGCATTAGTTGTATACATGATATGTCTTAGCTCCTTAGAATAATTAAATAACGTGCATATCGCATCCCAGTTATCTTCCCACACTTTTAGACTGGTTGGATATCTGTCTTTCCACTTAGTTTTAACCTTATCTAGATTATCTTTGGCCTGCTTTTCTGTAACGGATTGATATATTGTCTTTAAATCAATACAGAATTCTTTTAGATGCTTATATGATACAAATTTAACAGAGTTTCTAATCAAATGAACCATGCATCTTTGTTGCATGGTATTTGGGTATGCTGCGCTTATAGCTTCTTTTATTCCCGTTAATCCATCACTACACATTATTAATATATCTTCGACGCTTCGATTCTTTAAATCATTAAATGTTCCTAACCAAAACTTAGCCGATTCATTCTCACCAATCCATATACCCAATACCTCTTTAAAGCCTTCATTATTGACTCCCAAAATAATATAGGCGGCTTTCTTAATAATCCTATTATCTTCTTTGACATTAAAGTGAACTGCATCAATAAAGACAATGGGGTATACTCTTTGAAGAGGTCTATTTTGCCATTCAGTGATTACAGGCATTATGGTATCTGTTATGTTACTTACCATAGTATGTGATACCTCAATGCCATATATATCTTCAATTTCCTCACTTATTTCTCTAGTAGATAAACCTCTACCGTAAAGGCCTATTATTTTATCTTCTATTCCTGAAATGTTCCTTTTATTTTTTGGCACAATTATTGGATCGAAATCACTTTTACGATCCCTGGGGACTTCAATTTCAAATTCACCAAATTTACTTTTTATATTCTTTTTGCTAGTACCATTACGATAATTAGTCTTTTCTATAACATTGTCGCTTTTTTCATAACCCATTGATGTATCAAATTCAGCGTTCATCATCCCTTGAATGGTATCTTTAAACATATCTTTTAAAGCTTCTGCAACATCATCTGCTGTCTTAACATCATAATTCTCTAATATATATTTCACTACTTCATTACTCTTTTTCTCTTTCATTTTAAAAATCCTCCTATGGTTTCAATATTTCTATTTTACCATAGAAGGATTTTTATACTTTACACAAAGTTTTTTACAGACTCGTTAATCTTCTAAGTTCCATATAATACTTTCTCTTCAGTTTCTATTATATTGAGTATAACGTAGACAGTATTTTATAGGCAAAAAAAATGGTCTATATATCTAAACCATTTACATATGTTTGCAATCTACCATTAACATTTTTTACAAGATCATTCAAATCATTTGCGACCTCAATATAATCTTGATATAAAG
>DHQC01000007.1 GCA_002411005.1 Caryophanales bacterium UBA5348
GATGAAGAATGATGAGTGGGGAGCTGTAGCTTATCTATCGAAGAGTGTATATGGACTAAATAGTGAAATATATAAGAACAACAGTAGTAGTTACTATACAGGACGAAGTGGCGGTAATGTAGGTGGTAGTCAAATCAAGCCAAATGGAACTAATGAATATATAGGCACAGGATTTTACACATATGATGGTAAATGTGCTACAACCACAGCAATTGTTAGTGACAAAGATCCTAATAATAAGCCTCTCGATCCAAATTGCACCGTAGTGGGAAATACTATAAGTGATAAATCATTAGCATATAATGCAAGTACAACAGGAAATATCTATGGAATATATGATATGTCAGGTGGATTATGGGAATATGTTATGGGAAACTATAACAATTATAGCGGTTATTCTTCTGGAGTTAATTCGGGTTTCAACGGACCAAATGGCGGTGATGGCTCTACAGTAACGGGAGGACTAGATTTCCCAACTGAACAATACTATAATAAATATACTACATCTGTTGAAACAACAGCATGTAATGGAGGTATATGTTATGGACACGCTTTGTCAGAAACCAGTGGCTGGTATGGGGATTATGCCACCATGGTTAGTGCTAACTATCCTTGGTTCATCCGTGGTGGTGCTTACTACTACACGGCGAATGCGGGCGCGTTCGGCTTCGACGACGGCCACGGTTATGCCGTTAGCAACCTCAGTGCGCGTGTTGTTGTTGCCCTGAGACTCTGATAATAATAGATACACTAGAGATGAACAGTAGTTTATTCCACTATCTATTTTAAGAACGTTATGATATGAGTAAGAAAGACCATATTAAATATAATATCAAAGAAGTTTGATTCCTTTCTATTTTTATAGAAAAACACATGAACAGTAACATCTAGTTAGTAGCAAAATGGTGAATATTAGTTGTTATGCTAGATTGAGATGATGGGTTGACATTGTCTCTTTCTTTTTGTTTGAAAGATGGTGATATTTTACCTAAAAATATTAAGCGGTATAAAGTAGTTGTAGTATTTATAGTAAGATAGTAAAGAAGGAGTGAACACAAATGAGTAAATTGTATGAAAAATATTTAGAACATAAAGCAATTAATTCAGATAAAATATATCCAATTAAAAATGGAGCTTTCTTTTTATTCTTAAGCAAGGATGCGGAATTAATATTGGAGAAGTTAGGATTGAAGTTGTCTAAATTTAGCTAGTGAAACAAAAAAGTGTTTGTTTGATGGCTTTGAGTTATTACTGCATGCTAAAAAGGCTTACAGTAAAAATCTTAAAATAAAATATTTAAATGATGTTGATGTTAAGTTAAGCTGCATGATGATATATATTAGAGTTGCACGTAAAAACGATTATATAAATGCAATAAATTATAGAGCTTGGAGCTATAAAATAACCAACATTAGCAATATGTTGATAGGGTTGTTCACCAATGGTATGTTGAGGAGTTTGTGAAAAAATATATTGTTCCTAAATTTATAAAGGATATATATGCTTGTATAAGTGGGCACGGAACGCATAGAGCGGTCGAAAATTTGCAAAGATATATGAGAATAGCGCAAAGGCAATATGAAAAAAATTATTACATTTTAAAAATGGATATAAAGAAGTTTTTCTATAACATAGACCATGAAATACTGTTTGAAATAATGAGTGATTACATAGGTGATAAGAAACTTTTAAAATTTACTAAATTATTAATAGATTCTGATGATGAATCAGTAGGCATACCAATCGGAAATTACACGTCACAGTTTTGTGCAAACATTTATTTAGATAGACTAGATAAGTTTGTAAAGCATGATATAAAAGTAAAATATTATGTTAGACATATGGATGATTTTATATTATTATTAGAAGATAGGGAGACTGCCAGGAATATATTTAATGAAATACAAATATTTCTCAATAATAATTTAAGACTATCACTAAACAGTAAATCCCAATATTATCCTTGCTCTTTTGGAGCGGATTTTTGTGGCTATTGTGTGTGGAGTACACACAAATTAATAAAAAGAAACAGTATTAAAAAAATAAAAAGGAGCATTAAAAAATGAAATAAACTATATACTAAAAATAAATTACGTATGCCTGATTTTGTTTTATCATTTAATTCTTGGCTAGGCCATGTAAAACATGCCGGCAGCTATAATCTAAAGAGAAAAATAATTGAAAAAATAATTTTTATATATAATTAAGTAGTATTTGACTAGAAGAACTTTTTTTGAGGTTTTTCTTTTATATAAGTTTGTTTATTTTTAATATTTAAATTTAAGTGAAATTATTTATCTAGGATTCATATAATCAATATTTACAATGGGGTTATTTTGTGATAAAATTTAATTGTTATATATAGTAGGAGAAAGTAAAAATGGGTAGTAAAAGGAAATGGAAAAAGGGTTTTACTCTAGTCGAATTGCTGGCAGTTATAATAATTTTAGCAATAATTCTAGCAATCGCTATCCCGGGTATTTCAAATATCGTAAGTACCTCAAGAAAGGCAGCGTTTGAAAGTGATGCAAAATTAATCATTAAGGGTATATCATACCTTCAATTAAACAATGAAAAATATAATGTATCATCTATTAATGAAACCAATTTAATAGATTTAACGGGGGTAGGAGCAGACAATTATAATACACTATCAGTATCAAAGGTAAATGGTGAAATTAAAGTAATAATTGTGGGAAAGAATAAGTGGGATGATTTAGTAGCTTATGGAACGAGTGATGATATAAAAGTAGTAGATAGTAGTGATTTTACAGGCTTTGCTGATAATAGTGGAGCCAGCGAACCTGAATTAGCTAATAATATGATTCCAATCATGTATTACAATGGTAATTGGGTAAAAGCTGACAAAGATAATTTAGTAGGTACCTATTCATGGTATGATTACACAACTAAGAAATGGGCTAATGCGGTAACAGTAAAATCATCAACGTTAGAAACATATAAGAATGGAGAAATAGGGACTACTATAGTAGATGAGAAAGACATTTTAACTTATTTAGTCTGGATACCAAGATATAAATATGCAATACCTGTAGGTGAGGGAGAAAGAAGCATAAATATAGCATTTGAAAATAGTTTGACGCCAAAATCAAGTGGGACGGCAATCGATACAGACTATAGAACTCATCCAGCATTCGCCTTTGGTAACAAGAAGCTAAACGGATTTTGGGTTGGTAAATTTGAAACAACTGGAACAATTGGAACAACAAACGTCATAACCGTAAAACCAAATTTAGAATCGTTAGGAAGCCAAACAGTATCAACCCTTTATACGGCAATAGGAAATATGAAG
>DHQC01000010.1:0-32272 GCA_002411005.1 Caryophanales bacterium UBA5348
GTTCATATTTGAATTTAGGAAAAAGAAACTAGTTCTTTTTAGATTCTAGTTTCTTTAATGTTTCTTCTGAAGTTTGAACTACTTTTTCTAATACTTCTTTAGCAGCATCTTCCAGAACGGGAGTTCCCTTTTCTTTAGCTAATTCAAAAAGCTCTTCAGCTTTATTCTTAACATCTTTAGCTTTTTCTTTAGCTATTTTTGTAACTTTTTCTTTATTTAAATCTTCAAGCTCTGCTCTAATTGCATCAATCTTCTCATCAAATAAATCTCTAACTTCTTCTAAATCAACTTCTTCTACCTTATCAACTAAATCATCTAATGTTTTCTTTAAAGCCCTTCTTGTTTCAGAACCTTTAGCTGGGGCAAATAAAACTCCCAATGCAGCTCCTAGGGTTGCTCCTAATAAAAACTTACCGCCTTTTCCTTTACTCATTTTCCATTTCCTCCTCATTAATTTCTTTTTTCTTTTTACTACCTTTCTTTTTAAATAAACCTAAAATGAAATTACTAATGGCTTCTATTAATTTATCAGCTACAAACGATAACCTATCAGTAGTAATATCAATAAGTTCAAATACTCCATTTAATGATCGAACTTTACCATCAACATTCTTTACAATGCTATCAATATTATTCATCACTCTAAGTAATCTTATGCCTAACATTATCAAAATAATCAATAAAACGATTCCGAGAATATATAAAACTACTGGTAGAGAAATATATAATTCATTCATTACTTATCATTCTCCTCTTCTTCTTTATACATACTATCAACCAACGAATAAAAATCTTCATCTTCAGTATTATCAAGTAATTCATCAATTGTTTTTAATTTTTCATCAACACTTATAATTGATTCCTTTGTTACCTCAATCTTAGTTTTAATTTCATCTTTAGAATCAAGTTCAATATTTTTAAACAAATCAATTGAAGAATCATCATTTATATTAGTATAATTATCACGATTTATCTCTGTTCTCGTTTGTTCATATACTCGTCCTAAAACATCATCAATATCAACTTTCTTATTATCATCATATAGATTCAACAAATTATCATTTACATTCTTAGAACCATCCCCGTCGTCACCTTCAGCTAAAATACCATAGACTGGGGAAATATTTGGAGAAGGTTTAAATATTTTGGTCTCAACAACTCTTTCTATTACCTTAGTTTGCTCCACGTGCATCTGATTTATACTAGGTTTCCTTAATGTCTCTTCTTTAAAATCCTCGTCATCAAAAATAATAGGAAAATTAAAAGTCGGATCTGATTTAAACAATTCACGTTCACTTATAGCATCAACATTCTCATTTTCTTTATTTTCGTTAACCTTATTACTTTCTGCAATATTAACTTTAGGTGATTCAGTGCTTTTAACAGCCTCTACATCTTCTTCATCACAAAAATAGTTTTTAATCTTATCAATAAATTTCATAATATCCTCCTTATTCTAAAGAATCATCTATTATTTTTTCTTCTTTGGCTGTATCGTCTGGTGCTATTAAATCTTCGTCTATTGTATCTTCATATTGATCATATTCTTTAACGTAGTCTAAAAAGTTTCCTTCTTCCCTCTTTGGTTCAAATAATTTAAATTTTTCTTCATTTAAGTCAATTGAAGTTTCATTAAATAGGGTTTCAATAATTGTATCGTTAAAATTTAATGAACTAAGAATATAGCTGGCATTTATTACAGCATCTTTAATATTATCTTTAGAAACAAACACCTCTATCTTAGAATAATTATACATCATTTCTACAAAATACAGGTTCTTAATCTCCGTTATTTCCAAGTATCCTTGTTTCTTATTATAATCCAGTTTCTTAGAAAAATAAGCATCCATATTTTCTTCATAGCTAACATCTTTTTTAAAATGATAGTTTACTATATCAACATATAAATAATATTTATATCCATCGGAAAATAACTTTTCGTTATAACTTGTACTATCTATTACTCTTGTACCACGCGGTAAATAGTATTTATAACCGTTAGATGTTTGATTATGTAAATTAAGATTCTTACCCAAGATAGTATCAACAATTTTATTTAAATCTTTGTCGTTTACTTCTACCACAGTACATCCCATTAAAACAAACGGAAAAATAAGCAACAGTACAAAAATCTTCTTCATGTATCAACACCTACTCTATAAATATTATAGCATATTATTAAAAAGATATAAAGCAATATTGTAAAGGTCTGTAAAGACTTTTTATTTATAACAACAAGCTTTTTAATCACTCTTTAAAACTGCTTCAATTTTATAAATTGTATTATTTTGATGAAGAAACTTCTCTTCATATTCTGTCATCACATTATCTCGATTCATATTTGTTATATTAAATTCAAATATTTTGATTTTATAACCATGATTAGTTAATTGTTCACAGGAATATTCATATAAATTATAGTTATCTGTCTTTTGCATAATTCTCTTAGTATCAGCAAAGATATTGTCATATAATTCTAAAAATACAGAACTTGTTAATCTTCTCTTAGCGTGTCTATCTTTAGGCCACGGATCAGAAAAATTAAGAAATATAAGATTTATCTCCTTATCAAAAACATCAGTTATTTCAAGCGCATCAAGACATATTAATTTTAAATTTGGTAGATCATTTATATCCATTCTCTTTACAGCTCTAGCTAAAACACTAGAATACTTTTCAAGACCAATAAAATTTATATTAGGATATTTTATAGCTTTTTCTTTAATAAAACGTCCCTTTCCCATACCAATTTCGATATAGATAGGATTATCATTTAAAAATAATTGATGCCACTTACCCTTATAATTTTTAGGTTCTAATACTATGTAAGGAGAGGTCTTTAATATTTCTATCGCATTAGGTATATTTCGCAATCTCATTTTAATCACCTAATTATATTATACAATATTAAGGACCAAAACAACAACTTTAGCATATATTATTTTGAAAGTATTAAAGGAGGAGAAATGAAAAACAATCTAAATAGTATGTATTTTCCCGGACCACAAGGTTTTCCCCAAATGGGACCCGGAATGGGTGGGCCTGGAATGGGTGGACCAGGATTTCCTGGTATCATGCCAAATATGAACCAACTAGAAAATAGAGTTTCAAGTTTAGAACGCCAAGTAAGAAGATTAGATGCTCGAGTAAATAGACTTGAAACACCATTCCCTGCACCAGCTCCAATGCCAACACCTTATGGTCAACAAGGACAATTTCAAGGTACGGATACAACAGAACAACAATATCCGAACCCATACCAAACATCTATGCAAATAATGTAAAAAAAGCTCAGGCTAATCCCCGAGCTTTTTTATGTAATAAAAAATATACATTTCTATATATTTTATTCAGTTTTAGTTTCTTCGTCTCCAACAACTTTCTTTCCTTTATAAAAACCACATGCAGAGCATACACGATGTGCTCTTATTTCTGCTCCACAATTAGGACACTTTACTGTACCATTAGCTTCTATTTTGTAATGAGTACGACGCATTCTTTTTCTTGTTTTACTAACTCTTCTAAATGGAACTGCCATATTCTCACTCCTCTCTAATCATCAAGTAGATCTCTTAATTTGTCTAATCTAGGATCTAACTCCTTCATTTTTTCTTCTTCAGTTAGTAGTTTCCAACCGTCACCCTCTAATTTACCATCTACTAAATCAGGACTTACGACCTTCATCGGAATCTCTACTACAATATTTTGCCATATTATTGGCATAATATCAATAGAATTATCAATTATTCTTAAATAATCTTCACTTTCAGCATCATTTGGATCAATATTTTCGACAATTTCAATATCAAAAGGATACTTAACGTCTTTTAAGGAAATAGAACAAGGTAAAATCATTTCTCCCTTTACATTAAGTAAAATAGAATAAGTGGAGTCTTCTTCAAGACTAATTTTTCCTTTAACTTGAACCTCACTTAATGCTCTTATCTCTGTATCGTTAAAAATATTTTTATCAAAAATTACAACATCATCAATTAATATCTCATCATCTTCATCATATGACATTTGTGATATATTTATTTTCAAAATATTCAACCTCCACTTTTTCTATTTAACACTACACGAATCATTTATTTTATTTAAATTCAATTGTTTTTTCAACAACCCTTTTTATATCTCTTTCATTAAATGGTTTAGATATAACATCTGCTATTGGATAATTAAAAGCTTTTTGAATCGTATCTTTAGAATCATCACCAGTTATAATTGAAACTGGTATTTTGACAAAAAGACTATTTTCTTTAAAATATTCAAGAACCTCAAATCCAGTTACATTAGGCATATTTAAATCTAATAACATGGCGACTATTTTATTATTGTTATCTTTTTCAATAATATCTATAGCTTTTTGACCATCGTGAACTGTAATAACTTCATAACTATTATTAAATATATTATAAATATAATTCCTAATAATATCCGAATCATCTACTACTAAAATAGCTTTTTCTTTAATTTCAAGTGGTTTTTCCATCAATACTTCCTCAGCAACTGCTTCACCTAAATATTCTTGGACAATTTTAATCATTTTATTTATTTCTGCCAGCAACTCATTATAATGACTGTAAATAAAGGTAATATTATTAGCCTTACTTTCCATTTCGTGTTGATAAGATAACTCAGCAAGTTTAGTAAACCCTAGATATTTTGAATCACTCTTTAATGAATGAACAAGAATAGCATATTCTGGCATATCCCCTTCTTCCATTTGAGCTTTGATATTTTCGACTTTTTCGTTAATACCTAACAAAAAATCACCTAAAGTCTTGTCATAAACATCAATTTCCACAAATAATTCTAGACTCTTTTGCACATCAACACCGTTGTTAACTAAAACATTAATATCTTTCATAAAACACATCCCATCCTAATATTTCTTTATTAAAAATTCTTATTTTCTAAGAATTTTTTGATAATTTTGGTTAATTCTGATCGTTCTATTGGCTTTGCTAAATAATCATCAAAGCCAACCGCCAAATATTTTTCTCTCATTCCTGAAATAGCATTTGCAGTAAGAGCAACCACAGGTGTTTTAAAATTTTCGATACTCTTTAATTTTTCAAGCGTTTCACTGCCACTCATTTTCGGCATCATATCATCCATTAAAATCAAATCATAGTTTTCACCATTATTAATTTTATCTAAGCATTCAAAACCACTAAGTACCATTTCAACTTTAACCTTGTATGCTTCCAGCAATCTGGAGGCCACTTTCAAATTTAAATTATTATCATCAACTATTAATATTTTTTTATTAAAATAATCAAATTCATCTGCCTTTTCAATTGTAGATAAATTTTGATTTGTAATGTCTTTTGTCTGTGAAACTATATTTTGTATTAAATAAACTGTAAAGTTTGATCCTTCCTTGTATTTACTTTGGACAACTATTTTCCCACCCATCATTTCAATTAATTTTTTAGTAATAGCTAATCCAAGACCAATTCCCTCTATAGGAGTATTTCTGTCTTCTTCTAATCTTTCAAACTTCTCGAATAAGTTGTCTATTCTTTCCAGTTTAATTCCTCTGCCAGTATCCTCAACTGATATAACTAATTTACATTGATCGTTAACATTTACGCAGTTAACAGTAAAATTGATTACACCTTTATCAGTGTATTTAACAGCATTAGTAAGTAAATTGGTAATTATTTGAATAACTTTACCCCTATCACCATGTAATAGATATGGTAAATCTCCCGCAAAATTAATTTTAAATTCAATAGATTTTTCACCAATTCGAGGAACTATCAATTTAACAATATCATCTAATGCTTTTCTAATTTCATAATCAACTGAAACGATTTCCATTTTGTTCGCTTCAATCTTAGATATATCAAGAATACCATTTACTATCTCTAATAAATTTTGCGATGCTGTAATTACGTCTTTAGCATCGGACTTAGCACTTTCTAAATCCTTAGCATTAGCAATACATTCACTAAAACCAACTATTGCGTTTAACGGCGTCCTAATTTCGTGAGACATACTTGATAAAAAGTTAGTTTTCGCTAAGTTAGCAGCTTCTGCCTGGGTTTTTAACATGTTTACCTTTTCCAGCATTTTTACATCAGGATTTTCTATAGTATGATACATAAATACTACTGTAAAAGAAATGGCAGCAGTTACTAATAATAATTCTGGGTGTAACCATTGAATATAAGAAACTAAACCTCCTGTTAATACAAAAGTTAATATAGGGATATATTTTTTTAAGGTAACTTTTCTAAAATTAATAGTTATATACATTGCCCAACCCAACATAGACAGACCCGCAACAGCATATAAAAATATTGTACTGGACCCATATACATATACAATACTTCCTTCATTAAAATAATCAAATGGGAGTACAAAAGTTAATATTGCAGAAATAATATATATTGTTAACAAACTAAAGAATTGTATTTTATTTCTCTTATTTAATTCAATTGATGATTTTTGATAATTTACTACAGATAAAAAGATATAAAAAGTAAGTAACGCTACAAAAGATAATAAATAAAGAAGATAAAATTTAACAACAAGAAGTCTAACGATACTTGTTTCTGGAAAATTTAAATTTGCATAAATACCAGCAAAGTCTAAAAGGATTCCTAAAATTGATATAAAAATAATAATCTCATACATTTTGTTTTCTACCAATTTGACTCTACTTTTTCTAAAATATAAGCAAGAAATTAAAGTTACATAAAATAAACTAGCAACTAATAATAGGAAACTTAAATGCATATTCGCCCCCCCTGTCATATATTTTGATTTATTTTATCATAATTTTACCATAAATAACAAAAATTGTCATAAAAAGTTGAATATATATTTAATTTAATATTTTTTTAATATAGGCACAATTTAAAATTTCTATATAACAAAGAAATATGATCGTCTTCTTATTTCTTTAACTTTAGTTTCATTTTTTAATTTTAGTCTCTTTAGAAGTCATTTCATTTATCTCACTTAGTTGCTCAATAATTCTTTTATTTTCCTCTATACCGGCATTTACTGTTTCAACCCATTGATATAAAATATCATTACAAGTCTTTCCTTCTACCTTAAAAGGCTCTCTAAAATTAATTATAACTTTATTTGTTAAATTTAAATTTTGGGGTGTCCAAACAATTGATATTGGTTGAATCCAAGATTTTCCATCCTTTGCAAGGTTAAACGCACTCATCTTAGCTGGTAAAAGATTTCTTGCTTTTGGATTTTTATTAGTAGTACCTTCGGGAAATATACCTATTGAACCTCCAGCTTTTAAATAACTACTAAAATCTTTCAAAGATTTTACATTATCCATTCCAGGATATTTATCCTTATCTTGATCCCTAATAATTGGAACAGCTCCTATACTTCTGAATGCATAAGCAGTCATTTTACATAAAACTATATTTTTATTATTATCAAATATACTATCTTCTCCAGTGAAAAATCTTTTTAGCGCCATCCAATGAACTGGTTGTTTTATTGAACAAAATACTAAAAAGGCATCAAGCGTTTCTCTATGGTTTGGTGCAAATACCACCGGTCCAGTAGTTGGTATCCTATCTGCATTTAAAACAATTGGCCTAAATGTTGCTTTAACACATGGCTTTACTGGAACTCTAACTAATTTATAAACATTTTCAGTTAAAAACATCTTTGAATTTATACTTAATTTCATAGTTATTTCCCCTTCTAATTCTTATCTTAACAGGTTAAAACTTTCTGGTTCGCTATTGTTGTTTCTTTTGCTATATTATTGTAATCTTCAACTAAAACTTTTCTATTTATTTTACCTCTCGGTGTAAGTGGAAGACTATTAACAAAAACAAAACTTTCTGGTTTTTCATAATATGTTAATGACTTTGAACATAAATCAATTATGTTATTTCTTATCCCTTCGTTATCAAAACCATCAATAATTTCAATAAAAGCTACTGGTACGTGACCTTTTTGTTCATTTGCATGTTTTATAACCACACTTCTTCTAACCATTGGATGTTGTTCAATAATTTTTCCAACATCAAACAAGTTTACAATCTGACCATTCACTTTAATTATATCTTGATCAATGCGTCCACGAATTGTTACTCTTCCAGCTAAATCTATAGACCCCAAATCACCAGTGTGTAACCACACTTTGCCATCTTCATGTACTCTGAGTGCTTTATTGCTTTTTTCTTCATTATCATAGTAACCTTGCATAACAGTACCACTAGATATACACAATTCACCAGTTTGATTATATCCCAATTCTTCTTCTGTTCCAGGATCGACGATTTTTGGAATAGCCCCTATAATAGGAATGCCATTTTCTAAGCACATTGCTGTTAATTCTGAAGAGCCATAACCATCTATTATAATAATATTACTATTTCTTTCTGCACAAAAAGTTTTGATTTGGTTTAATAAAGCATTTGATATCTCTTCACTTCCAGAAAAGACACCTTTAACATGAGCTAAATCAGCTTTACTAATTTTTTTGTTTTCTAAAATTTCATTTAATAAGACAGGTATTGTCGCAAAATAATTTACTCTTTCGGTAACAATTAATTGATCTAATTTTTTTCTCTCTGGTTTTGGTCTTAATACAACTTCTATCCCCCTTGAAATAGGAATAATTAAATTTATTAATAATCCATATATATGATCAAAAGGAAGAATACCCGATATTTTTTCAGCTCTTTTAATTCCAATTCTATTATTTAAGAATTGTCTTATTTCAGCATCAATATTTTTACCAGAAATTTTAACCCCTTTTGATTCAATTGTTCCACCAGTAAAAATTATAACAGCTGTATAATCCTCATCATATTCAACATTTAGTTTTTTATTTATTTTACTACCTTCATTTAAATATTCATCAAACGAAATATAATAATTATTTAATGTTGGTCTTTTATTAAAATTGGATAAACTATAAAAGATTTTATATCCTTTGGGCATTGAATCATCAACGGATGCACAAATAACTTGTTTTATATTTAATTTATTACGAATTGATTCTATTTTATCAGACAAAAATTGTCCTTCATTTTTGTTGAAATAATTTACTATGTAAAGAGCCTTCAACTGTTCCTTTGAATTAAACTTATTTAATTTATTCTCAATTGAAATAGCTGTTTCTTCAGGTGAGATTGGTACTATAGTAACCATTAATTTTAATAATGCTGTCACCATTACAGCTGTTTCTGGGGTATTAATTACTAATAATGGTACTATATCACCTTTTTTAATTCCATTTTGGGATAACATTTTAGCGCAATTATCAACCTTTTCAAAGAATTCAGCAGTTGTAAGAGTTTTTTTGAAATATGATACCACATTATGTTTAGAAAAATTTATATTAGCAACTTTCATTCTCTCATAAGGAGACATCTTGCTAAGTGACCATTTTAGATCACCTTTTGAATATTGTTTAAGCCATAACTTGTCCACCGAAGGAATACCAGTAATTTCTTGCCCTTCTTCGTATACCGTTTCATTGTTTCTTTCCTTAATAGCAAGAACACTATTATAAATTTCATTATGGTTATACCCATCTACAGTTTCAACATCTGGTGTAAATTCATAATTGTTATAGCTGGAAGTTATACAAACAGCATCTGTAAATTCAGCAATTTGACTTATTAATTCAGGTTTATCATCAACCATTATATCTATATAATTATTTTTTATTGCTTTTAATTTTTCTTTATCATTTTCAAACAATAATAGATGATGATATTTTACTTTGTTAAGAGCAAATTGTAGATCAATAGAGGATCTAACAATTTTCCCTTTAAAACTATCCTCGGTTGCTCTTTTTCTTGAAGAGACAATAAATATTTCATTGCCCTCAGCATATAGCCTATTTATAGTTTCTACAACTCCCTCTCTAAATGGAGTTAAAATATATTTAATATAATATCTTTCCCAAAAATCATTCATTATCTGTTCGGTTTTTGTAGCAGCCTCTTCTATAGAAAATCCTTTTTTAAGTAATTGGTTTTCGATATCAAAAACCTGGTCTAAGTCGTAACCATTTTCATTAATAATATTCATATTATATTTCTTTTTCATAAAAGTTATAGCATTATCAAATACAAACTTTTCAAAATCTGTAAGCGTTCCATCTATGTCAAAACCAATTTTCATAAATTGACACCCCTTTTCACTTCCAGTTTATTATATAGAAAAATATCGTTTTGTCAATATTATAAGGAAAATTTTGGAAAATATCTTTGAAGTAAACTGTTATAGATATTTTCTTTACCTGCATTTTTAATATTTTGATATAATGAATATGAAGTGAGGTGTTGTTTATGAATGCCGTTGGTATTATTGCTGAATATAATCCCTTTCATAATGGTCATTTATATCATTTAGAAAAAATAAAAGAAATGTTTCCCAATTATACTTATGTTTTAGTTTTAAGTGGTCATTTTATGCAACGGGGAGAAACAAGCATTATAAATAAATGGGATAAAACAAAACTCGCTCTTTTATATGGTGTTGACCTTGTTATAGAACTCCCTTATCCTTTCGCTACTCAATCAGCTGATTTTTTTGCTAAAGGATCTATTCAGATCTTAAAAGCTTTAGGTGTTAATTCTCTAGTATTTGGTAGTGAAACAAATGATATAGAGCAATTATATAAGATTGCAGATACTCAGTTAAATGATGTGGAATATAAAAAACTTGTAAAAAAACATCTCAATGAAGGAACGAGTTATAAAAGCGCTTTAACGAAAGCTGTAGAAATACTTACTAAGGTAGATATTAATGCTCCAAATGATATTCTAGGTGTTTCCTATATTAAAGAGATAATTAAACAAGAGGCTGATATTACACCTTTTACAATTAAAAGAACTAATGATTATCATGGACTTGATACAGGAGATAAAATAGCGAGTGCTACTAGTATCAGATTATCTTTAAAAAAGAATGAAACCATAAATAACTTTGTTCCAACGGAAACATATAACTCTTTACAAAATAAATTATTTTTTATCGAAGATTACTACCCTTATTTAAAATATCAAATATTAAATAATATGAACAATTTAAATAAATTTCAAACAGTTGAAGAAGGTATTGAAAACAGAATTAAAAAATATATTGTAGAATCAGATAGCCTTGAGGAATTAATAGAAAAAGTTAAAACAAAGAGATATACTTATAATAAATTAAGAAGAATGTTTACACATATCCTTTGTAATTTTACTAAGGAGGAAGCAGATTTTTTTAAAGATGTTAGATATCTCAGAATATTAGGATTTAGCAAAGTGGGACGAAAATATTTGAATAGTATAAAGAAAAAGATAAATCTTACTATCGTTTCAAATTTTAGTAATTGTGATGATTTAATGCTTGATTTAGAATTTAGAACAACCTGTGTTTACGCCTCGACTTTACCAGAGGATCAAAAAGTAGATTTAATTGAGGCAGAATACAAAAATAGTCCAATTAAAATCTAACAAAAAAATACTTCAGAATGAAGTGTTTTTTATTTGAAAACTTTTCGATAATAATCAGTATCTAGAATCTTAGTTGATAAATAAAATTTATCGTATATTTGTTTATTAATACCATTTATATATTCTTTAGGAACGTTTTCCCCATTGATACTTTCAAAAGTATTAGTAATAGAATTATACTTTCCTTTATCTGTTATAAAACTACGGTTCGAAAATATTACAATAGGTTCACTATCTGATAATAAATCACTACCCATTAATAATCTGGAATCGTATGATACACCAAATAAGTTTAATAGGGTTGGTAAAATATCAAGACTACTACCTAGTTTGTCAATTTTGACTGATTTAGTATTACTATTCCACAATAGAAAACTAGAATGATGTTTTTCAAAATTATCATCTCTTACATAAGAGGATTTTTCATTTATTTCATCTAAAGTTAAACCATAAGGATAGTGATCTGAACTAACTGCAATAACAGTATTTTCTAATTCGTTAGAGGCTGTTAACTGTTTAATTAGTGATTCTATTGCTCTATCAAGTTCAAGTTGAGCTGCCATATATGCTTTAATACTGTTTGAATAATCTAGATCTGAAACATATTTCCAATTCTTATATGACATAGAATTACCAACTTTGGTATATCTTAAATGCCCACTTACCGTTACATAATAAGTTACATACGGTGTATCAGCAGCATAATAATTATATGTAGCGTCAATCATCTCTAAATCACTCTCTGGCCAACGTTTACAATTTATATTTAGTCCTCTTTCACAAGCTATATATTCATATCCATAATTAGGATGAGATAAATTACGATAATAATAACTAGCAGAATGATTGTGATATGCGGTAGTTTTATAGTCAATATTTTTAAAACTATTCCCTAACACAAATGGAAAGTAATTATTACAAGATCTATAAGCACTCCAGACACCCTCTTTAGGTAGTAAAGAAGTTACCGTTATATATTCACCATCAGTTGTACTAACCGGAAATAAAGGGGTGTAAAAGTTAGGAAATTGGAATCCCTCATTATATAATTTATAAAGAGTTGGAGTTATCTCCTCATCAATTGCGATAGGATCAAAACTCTCAGCTAAAAAGATAATTAAATTTTTTCCCTTAAACAAGCCTGTATAATCATTCTTCTTTGTTGCTTCTCTATTATTAAAATAAAAATGCATATCTCTTATTGTTTGATTAGGTTCATTTAAAATTAAACTATCAAAATCTATATCCATACGATTATATTCAATCTTAACAGGTGGCTTAGTTATATCTTCGATATAATCTTTTTCATCCTCAACATCCTCAGGATCGATTTTTCCTTTTTCTTCAAAACCTAAAACCAATCTTTTTAAGTCTAATCTCATCGTTGTTAATAATCCAAGCTTAGAAGTTGAAATTGTTGGGGAATGAGTATCATAATAAAGAGCTTTAGCTGAATATAACTCCTCACTCTTTATATTTAAAGACAATACTGCTCCAAATTGAAAAAAGATAATACTAATTAATAAAATAGCAAGATCCTTCCAATTGTTTTTTTCATATTCCATAAATTTATTATTAAATATTAAAAATATAATTAGCGGGATAAATAACAAACCAATCCAAAATATATTTCTCATAATAATATTTATTATAGTATCTACATAATCAAGGAGTTGATCAGCCTTGCCAACCGAAAACACAGAAAATATTGACAAATAAGTTTTGTAATAAACAAGCTGAGCTGTAAAAATTATAGTTAGTGATATCACCATAATATAAGTAACAATTTTATTCATTACATTATTAAATAAAGAAGTTATCGTTTTCAATAATAAAGATATTGGTATTAGAAAAAGAATCATGTAGAAAATATTAAGATTAAGGGTATTATCAAAGAGCGCTACCCTTAATACCATTTCAATATATATTATAAATAATAGCCAAAAACAAACACTACTGATTCTTTTCAAATTAAACACCTCTATAATTATTTAATTACTTCAAGTCCACCCATATAAGGTCTTAAAGCAACCGGAATATTAATACTTCCATCTTCGTTATAATTATTTTCAATAAACGCTATTAAACCACGGGGAGTTGCTAAAACAGTATTGTTTAGAGTTGAAACAAGATAATTACTTTTTTCTCCCTTAGCTCTAATACCTAGTCTCCTAGCTTGAGCATCTCCTAGTGTTGAGCAAGAACCAACTTCGAAATATTTTTGTTGTCTAGGGCTCCAAGCTTCAACGTCACAACTTTTAACCTTTAGATCAGCTAAATCTCCACTACAACATTCTAGAGTTCTAACCGGTATATCTAAACTCCTAAAGAATTCAACTGTAAAACTCCACATCTTATTATACCAATCCATAGCGTCCTCTGGTTTGCATAAGACAACCATCTCTTGTTTTTCAAATTGATGTACTCGATAAAGTCCTCGTTCTTCAAGACCATGGGCCCCTACTTCTTTTCTAAAACATGGTGAATAACTTGTTAATGTTAATGGTAACTCATCCTCTTTAATAATCTGATCTTTAAATTTACCAATCATTGAATGCTCACTGGTTCCAATTAAATATAAGTCTTCATCTTCTATTTTATACATCATTGCATTCATTTCTTCAAAACTCATAACACCAGATACAACATCACTTCTAATCATAAAAGGTGGAATACAATAAGTAAATCCTTTATCAATCATAAAATCCCTAGCATAAGTCAACATTGCTGAATGAAGTCTTGCAATGTTGCCAATTAAAAAATAAAAACCATTTCCACTTGTTCTACCAGCACTTTCCTTATCAAGCCCATTTAGATTAGAAATAATATCTGCATGGTAAGGTATTTCAAATTCTGGTACAAAAGGTTCACCAAACTTTTCTATTTCAACATTTTCACTATCATCTTTACCTATAGGAACAGTTTCATCAATAAAATTAGGTATTTTATACATTATTTCTTTAATTTTATTTCCTAAATCCATTTCAGTTGCTTCTAAACTTACAAGTTGATCATTGATTGTTTTAACTTCAGCCTTTAAAGACTCTGCTTTTTCTTTTTTACCTTCTCTAAATATAAGACCAATTTCATCACTAATTTCATTTCTTCTTTGTCTTAATCCATCAGCTTCCGCTTTAGCCTTGCGATTATTTTCATCAAGTTCAATTACTTCATCAACAAGAGGAAGTTTTGCATCTTGAAACTTATTTCTAATGTTTTCTTTTACTCTATTACTATCTTTTCTTAATTCATTAATATCTATCATTTTTAATTACCTCTCTTATATTTTGTTTTTTTACGCGAGATTTAGAATTGCCAGCAGAAAGATCTACTAATTCAAAACGAAATTGTTGATTAGTTATATTATCCTCTCTCGCTTGATCAATATTCTCTAAAAACATATCTAACTTTCTAATATATATTTTATTATCATCATACAAAGCTTGATATACAACATACTCTTCTAATGTTTCGGAGGATAGAGCAATTTCCTTAACATAATAATAATTTCCTTTAAAATGTCTATAAATTCTATTTAATTCTATCTTTCTCATATTTTCCTCCTTATGATTAATTTAATTATATAATATTATAGAAAAAAAAGCACCCTAACATTATCATCTCTAGGAACGATAATATCGTGGTGCCATCCTAATTACACAAAATAGTGTATCTTAATTTACATAACGGTTTAAAACCGGGAATGAATACTTTATTCATCATTCCACTCAAGAGTTGATTCACAAACCCATAATCTTAGTTTTCACCATTCACTAAGTCTCTACAAATATTTGTTTGATACTAATCTCTGTCATTGATTTAATAATCGTATTATACTACATTTTATAAATAATACAATGTTTTTTAATTATATTCTAATTTACAAACTATTATTAACCAGTAAAATGGGACGGAAAGTGTTTACACCACCTAGGCCTTCTGAACAGATAAAGGAAAAAGGACTGGTAGAAAAGGTATCCCAATCGCTACCACGATTAAACCATGGATATTTATCATATGCCATTTGAGAAAAATCAGCAAACCATGATGCTGTTCCTGTATAAGAATTACTTGTTTCATAAATGGCATCGCCCTTTTTGTTTAGGGCAGTTGTATAATTGTTTTCTTGAGTTTCTGTCGAAGCTTTAGTATATATATCTTTATACTTATCAGCGGCATTTATAATACTATTACCATAAGTTATTAAATTAATATTAAAATTATCAACATAAGCTGCTGTATATTCATATGTTCCACCACTCATATCATATATACCATAGACATTTCCTGTGGTACTAGTTTGTACCCCTTTAGGTGTGTAATATTGATACAAACAACCCGTTGTAGATAACGATGATTCTACTTCACCTGCACATCCTGTTGTATAATTATCTGCTGGATTAATCCAAATTCTATCAATGTTCTTTCCATAAATTGATTTACTTAAATAAGTTGCTGCACCCCACTCAACATTTTTTGCCATATGAGTATCAATAAACTTGCCATCAGAACCCCAACCATAAAGGTCATTATTTTCCATACCACGAGCTGATGTAAACATCTCTCCAATTGTCAAATTACGAAGAGAAGATTTATTTGGTTTTATACTTATTGAATCTTTTGTTCCACTAGCTTCAAACTTAGCAACCCAAATACCAGTTAATTCAGCATCACCAAAAGTAAAAGCTGGATGATTTGTCCATGTTCCATTTGAATCATTAGAAGAACCTGTATCAACAATAGTAACAGTTCCACCCCTTGTATCATCAGTTACCATACTAAATTGAATATTAATAGTCCCTGTTACATTACTATGCCACTCAGCAGATATATTATAACTATATCTTGGAATCCAAACCCACATTGAATCATCTTCTGTAATAGCATTAGCCCATTTCTTACTAGATTCCTTGTAATCATACCAATCTGGATCATCAGTTGTTGTCATTATCCATTTAGATCCATCCCATTTAACAGGAGTCATCCCTTTAGCTAAATAAGGATGATTAACACCTTCAGAAGCATTATAATAAGGCCCATTTATAATTTTCTCATTTTCATCATATATTTCATTAGCATTATTACTAAGAGTATTAAGCGTATTTTGACGATACCACATTACCGTTAATAAACTTAAGATGAGTAATAAAAAGAATATTAAAAGAACGTATACAAGACCAGATAAAACTATCCCCTTTTGATTCATAATTAAGCACCTACTTACTATATTGATTATACAATAAATATTATTATATAACTAGTACTTAATAATTTTTTTATCTTTAATATTTATATTCATATTTGTATCGTCAACTATAACAATAGTATCTGACTGACCATCTGAAATATAACGATTTTTCTCTAATTTTTCAAAGATGTAAGCGATATCAAAATCTTTTCCGTTGTTATCCCAAGCTCTAACACGTTTTATAAAAGATTTATCAAAATTCTTATGAAAAGGGGAATAATCAGCATCCCATCCTACTCGTAAAGTAGATTCAGTTTGGTATTTATACCCTTCACTTTCCCCTTCAATGATATATGAAAAGTTTTCATGAGTCTTTTTATAAGGAGAACCAAAAGGTAACGCTATGACATGAATATATTTATTTGGAATAATGTCATCCAACAATTTATACATATATGCAACTTCCGTTTGGGTTTTAATAACATCTATTTTAGTAAAATCAACATGGTTTTTTGTATGATTACCTATATCATAATTATTTTCAACCAACCATTTTAATATTTTATCATTATATTTTGATTGACCAAATAAATTACTATTTAAAAAGAACGTTGCAGTCACTGAAAAATCAGGATATTTCTTTTTAAATGATTCTAAAATTCCAACCGCACAGTTTGAATCAATATTCAATTCTCCCTTATCATTAAGTCCTAAAACATTCATATTATTTATATTTCCATCATCAAAAGTTAATATAATGGGACTTTTTCCTAATTCTACATCAATAATACCATTCATATAATCGCTTAATCTAATCATTTGATAACCTGATTTATAATAAAACTCTAAATCATCTTTAAATGCTTCGACTGTGCGACTATATCCTGAAGCATCAACATTACCACCAGTATATTTAGTCTCAGAACTAAGTTTATCTACAATATTGTGATACATCATAATAGGAATATTTCCAAGTTCATTAACTTTATATTTTTGATAAAGAACAGTTCGATCTTGTCCCAAAGATATAACCACCGTTAATACATCACCTTTATTTAGAATTGCATTTTCAACTATACTTTGACTAATTATTTTATCAATCTCTACTTTATCGTGATAAATATGTTCTGTTTTTAAGACTAAATCATTAGTTTTAGCATAATCTGTAACAAAATTTAAAGATTTATCTGTAACATCAATCATTTTTGTAACATTATTATTGTTACATCCACATAATAGAAATAGAATGACAGCTATTACAAATATTTTCTTCATAATATCACCTTCTAAAATATTATAACATAAAGCAATATAACATATCCTTTTTTATATTTTAGCATATTTTATAATAGGTGATTCTTATGTGGAACTTTAAAAATTTCTTTCCACCAAGAAAATGGCTATGGATAATCACAGCCATTATTCTTGCAATTATAATTGTTTATCAAGCTATAATTACTATTTTTATTCCTATACGTGTTAATGTAGTTATTTTATTAATCGAAATTTTAACTTTCTTTTTTGTTCTCTACCGTATAATATGGTGTAATTAAAATTTCTGTTTTAAAAATATAATCTAGAACCTTTCTAGCTTCTCCACATCTTTCTATTTCACTTTCTTTATATTCTAATTTTCTTGGAATAGACATCATTATAAATAATAATAGTTTTTCTTCTTTAAGAAGTGGATATTTGCTTTCATAAAATTTAAATAATTCTTCAAAGTCAAACTCTAAAGCATATCTGTTATAAAATTCTAGTAAATCTAGAAAAGGCATTCCTTGTGTTGATTTATCCCAACTAAGTAAATACATCTCTTCATTTCGAAGAAGATGATCTAAATCTAAATTATTATGCAATGTTACTACTCTTTTTTTGTTTGTATCTTTTACTAACTCATACCACTGTTCAATCTCTCTTCTAGAAAACATAATCGAGTTAAAAATAGTCGATATATTTCTCGCAATTAAATAGTCAGATGGACTCATATAGATACTCTTTTCAATATTTATTATAATATCGTTGTAATAGTTATACATATAATCAATCTTTTTGATAGTCTCTTCATAAATAGCCTTGTATTCATCATCATCAATGTCTTTATAAAATGTTGTTTTATTATGAAGCATTGCTATAATATACATTAAATCTAGGGCTCTCTGTTCTCTGGGTGTATCTATATCTTCAATATATTGATAAATATCATACTTATCATCTGTTTTAATTAAGTTAGGTAAATAGATGAAATTGCGTGATTTTAAATATTTGAATAATTGATTATTATTGTTATTATTAGCTCTTTTTTTAAAGACAAAATGCCCATCATCAGCATCGATGATTATGGCATTTTTCTTGTATGTATAACGCTTAGGTATTAAAGCATAGTTATTTGTTATGTCTTTTATATTATTCATTGACAACAGCAGGAATAACTATTTTGTCACCTAATTTTAACTCATCGATTTTGTTATAAGCAATAACTTCTTCTCTAGTCGTATTATATTTAGTAACAATTGAATCAATAGTATCACTTTCTCTAACAATATGAACATGATAGGTAGTAAATGTTTCGTTACTGTCATCAAATGAATCAAATAAAGATTTTATCTTTTCCCCCTCGACCATATTTTTTTCTTCGCTTCCCTCAATCTCTATATCTATAGGTGGAGTTTCTATTTCTTTAAATAAATCAATTATTTCATCCTCTTCCACTTCTAAATAATCTACATTATTTATCTTATCCTTTGCAGTTCTAATCTCTTGTAAATTTTCGTTCTCATTTTCCACTATTTCGCTCTCCTTTTCTATATCAAAATCATCAACAATCTCTATACCATCAATTAAAACATCAATATTAACATTTAAAATTTGTTCATTCGTAATTTCAAAATAGAAATCATCTATTTCCACTTTAGCTTTGTCAGCATTATATTTAGTGTCGAGAGCTATATCGAAAGGTAGATTATAAGAGAAAGGCTCACGATTAACACTGACATCCGTTACCTTGTAATCCCCACTAACTATAAATTCACCTGAGATGTGGTCTAACTCAATCATTTTTACATTATGTTCTAATGATATACTGGTAATTTCACCTATCTTTGTATTAAAGGGAATGTCTTTCTTAAACGATACAATTTTTTTCATACGAGTCTCCTTTCATTCAATTTAATATATGATTCATAATCAGTAAATATACATAAAAAAATACTACATGATGTAGTATTTCTCGTTATTGTTATTTCTTTATGTAAGGAGCTACCTTACGATATATTTTTTCTACCTTATTAACATCTGAATACGTAACAAGTGATTTTTCATAGGGATTAAGTTTTAATAACTTAACACCCTTTCCAATAAGTGCTAGGGCAGAAGCTGAAACAACTAAAGTTGCTGTTACACTATTGTTTCCTGTATAGTAAGCTCCTGTTGCTCCCATCAATGCTAAAACAGCTGGTGTTCCCGTAATTGTATTTATAATTGTATTTTTCTTCTTCTCATAATTTAAATAAAGAATAGTGTTTTTTAAATACATCTTTTGAGAATTATAATCAAGTTTCTTTTGGTTCATATAATCAAGTAAGTTATTCCACACAATCTCTTCCATTGATCTTTCTTTTCCTGTTGAAACCATATTTAATTCATTTCTGGCAGCTTTTCTACTTTCTCTTTCCATATTATAACCTCCTCGTAATTAAGATAGCCGTTATATTAACAGTTTGACAATATTTTGTCAACAATTATTTTTCATCCATACTTAAAACTGATAAGAAAGCCTCTTGAGGAATTTCAACACTACCAATTCGTTTCATTCTCTTTTTACCTTCTTTTTGTTTTTCTAACAATTTCCTCTTTCTAGAAACATCTCCGCCATAACATTTTGCTAAAACATTTTTACGCATAGCTTTTATATCTGTTCTCGCAATAGCTTTCGTTCCAATAAAGGCTTGAATTGGAACTTCAAACATTTGTCTTGGGATTAATTCTTTTAAGTTTTCAACTACTGCCTTACCTCTTTTATAAGCAAAGTCCTTATGAACAATAGTTGACAAAGCATCCACTAATTCTCCATTAATTAAGATATCTAATTTAACTAAATCAGATGGTTTATAACCAATAATTTCATAATCAAATGAAGCATATCCCTTTGTTCCTGATTTTAACTTATCGAAGAAATCATACACGATTTCAGATAGTGGGATCTCATAATGGATATTAACTCGTTCTCCATCAAGATATTCCATGCTTATATATTTACCCCTTTTATCTTGACACAGCTCCATTACAGCTCCAACATAAGTAGAGGGAACAAAGATATTAGACTTGATGAAAGGCTCTCTTATAAGAGCTATCTTTTGTCTATCAGGTAATTTAGTTGGACTTTGAATCATAATAATACTACCATCCGTTAGTGTTACTTCATAAACAACACTAGGACTGGTTGCAATTAAATCAATCCTAAATTCACGCTCGATACGTTCTTCAATGATCTCCATATGAAGAAGTCCTAAAAAGCCACATCTAAAACCAAAACCTAATGAAACAGATGTTTCTGGCTCAAAAGTTAAAGAAGCATCATTTAATTTTAATTTTTCTAAAGCTTCTCTTAAACCAATATATTGAGATGAATCAATAGGATATATACCACAAAAAACCATTGGTTTCATTGGTTTATAACCAGGGAGAGCTATTTTACAAGGAATATTATCCAAAGTAATTGTATCTCCTACTCTTACATCTTCAATATTTTTAATACTTGCTCCAAGAAATCCAACTTCTCCAGCTTCTAAAATGTTCTTTTTATGCTCTTTAGGATTATTAATCCCTAATTCTACTACTTCATAAGTTGCACCCGTTGAAAGCATTTTTATATTGTCTCCCACTTTAACGGTACCATTCATAATACGTATAGATGCTATAACACCACGATACAAATCAAAAACACTATCAAAGATTAAAGCTTGTAAGGGTTCATTTTTATCCCCATTTGGGGCTGGAATACGTTTAATTATAGCTTCTAACAAATCTTTTATACCAACACCAGTTTTAGCACTAGTTAAAATTATTTCATCATCTTTAAATCCTAGAAGACTATTAATTTCTTTTTTAACCTTTTCAACATCGGCATTGGGCAAATCAATTTTATTAATTACAGGAATAATTGCTAAATCATTTTCTAATGCTAAATATAGGTTAGCTAAAGTTTGCGCTTCAATACCTTGAGCAGCATCTACGACTAAAATAGCACCCTCACAGGCTGCTAAGGAACGAGAAACTTCATAAGTAAAGTCAACATGCCCAGGGGTATCTATTAAATGTAGTAAATACTCTGTTTCATCTGATTTATAATTAAGTTGAACTGCATTAAGTTTAATTGTAATACCACGTTCACGTTCTAAATCCATACTATCTAAAAGTTGACTTTTCATATCACGAGTCTCAGTAGAACCCGTAAATTCTAAAATACGATCTGCTAAAGTACTTTTGCCATGATCGATATGAGCTATAATGCAAAAATTTCTAACATTATTAATATTCATTCATATCACCTGATAAAGATTATATCATGGAAATTGCCTTCTATAAATATCAATTAGCAAAATTTCGTCATTAATAAAGAGTAGAGATTCATTATTCTCCTAATAATAATCCAAAGAATGTTAAGGTTGCATTAATACCACTTTTAACATATTTCTGGATAGTATTAGATATTTGTAAACCTGCTTTTGATGCATTATTGTTATAATTGGTTTCAACACTTTCTAAATAATTTTCAATCTTAATATTTTTACCATCTTTAATATCTTGTTCAAATTGAGCGATTTTTTCTTTAGTTAATTCTGTCTTTTGGTATTGTTTATAATCATAATAACCTGTGGCTTGAGAGATATATAGAGTCATAAAGATTGCAAATAAAATTGATAATCCTATCCAAAAACCTTTCATGATGAAGCCTCTATATAGTCATATAGAATTTTAGCTAAGGCTTCAACTGTAGCCATTGCCTCTTCAATAGTATTTTCATATCCTCCTACTTCAACAAGCATTGATTTTGGAGATATATCTTGGTTATATATCCCATCTACACCTTTACCTTCTTTTTTTATAACTCCTCTACTTAAACCAGGATAAGCTTTATTAATCCTTTTATGGAGTTCATTTGCTAGAGCTAAATTAGCTTCATAATTAGGATTTTCTAATCCTACAACAAATAAAGTTCTAGCATACTTGCGCCCATTTATTTCCCTTGTACCAGCATCTTTCTTAATAGCATCACGATGAATATCTATATAATATTCTAGTGAATCATACTTTCCTTTAGCGTCTAAAATAAAGATACGTGAAGCCTTATAAGAATCAGCATGACTCCAATTATTAATTCGAATAAATTCTGTTAAATTTGATTCATTAACAAGCGTTCCTATTCCTAAATCATTTAAATTTTCTTTCAACATATAAGAAGCCATCATAACATTAGGTGTAATATTATATATTTCTAAATTCTTTGCATTATAGTTTTCTAACTGATGTGAATTATAAATATATACACGAGGCTTGTTCACTATCGTTGGATTTGGATCTTTTATATATTCTGTAATTTTCTCTTGTTTATTAAAATCATAATGATCAACATAATTTGTATCTAAGTCAGCAACTGCTTTAATTGCCTCTTCTTTAACGTTAAAAGTCAATAAACTAGTTGGTTCATTGATATTAATATTAGTTAATAATGAGACTGTTTCATTAACTATTTCACTAGGTTTATAATCCGTTTTAAAATTATGATTAGTATTAGACAAAATCATTTTTATATAAATATCACTCTCTAAACTAGTCTTTCTATTTAAAAGATATGCATAGGTTGTATCAAAAGAAAGGTAAATAATAAAGAAAAATATAAGATAACGAAATTTTAAAATTCGACGCTTATGTTTTTTTGCAATAAAAGTTCTACCCATAAGTATTATCTCCTTTTGTATAACTTATGAGCATTATAAATAGTTATGAAAGGTTATTTTGTCGATGTAGTGCATTATTAATACCACCTGCTACAATATCACTTAATTTCTCAATTAAAAAATCAATTTCCTTTGGTGTAACCATCAAATTATAACCTATTGGAGATAAAACTTCATATATCAACTGCTTCATTTCATCATTTTCAAGTGTACCAATGATACCCATTAGGTTCTCTTTTTCTGTTTTGGTTAAATCTTGATCATCCTTAGTATAATCAACCATATTAGGATTTATTAATTTATTAATAGGTTTATCCATATTTTTTTTATTATAAGCCATCTGTCTTTGCATAAAATTAATTGTATCACTAACAATTGTTACAGCATCAACCACCGTAGGTATACCTATTGCAATAACAGGAATATCTAACAATTCATAACTGATCTCTTTTCTAGCATTCCCAACCCCACTACCTGGATGAATCCCTGTATCTGTTAACTGAATAGTCTTATTAATTCTAGATAATGATGAGGCCGCTAAAGCATCTATAACAATGATGAAATCAGGCTTAACACGTTCAACAATACCAATAATAAGTTCTCCTGTTTCAATACCCGTTTGACCCATAACACCAGGTGAAATAGCACTTACACTGCGATACCCTTCACTGACACTACCTAAGTCAAACAAATGCTTCGTAACAATTATATTATCAACAACTGATGGTCCTAAAGCATCTGGAGTTGATTTATCATTTCCTAAACCCACTAACAAACAATTATCACTATCTTTTAGTTTTAAATACTTTATTAAATCCCTTAATTCCTCACTAAAAATTTTTTTAACTGATTCCTTTCTACTTGTATCAAGAATATCATCAAACTCAACTGTTATATAACGGCCCTTTTTTTTATTAATTAATTTAATACCATTATCCAAAACATCAACACTAGTTATTTTAATACCTTCCTTAATAATATCTTTAGTAACAATCCCATCTTCAGGATCTACTCCTTCTATTGCCTCAATCGCTAAATCAGTTCTTAATTGATATTTGCTTAAATCAACATTAGACACAATATCACTCCTCGTTATATTATGATTAAATGAATAATATAATATACATCTTAAGAATGTTAATAATATAAATAAAGTTTGGATTATTTTATTGCAATTTATACCTTTCTTTGCTAAAATACTAGTGAGTTACAGATATTGGAGGTGAAAATATGCCAAATATTAAAGGTGTTAAAAAACGCGTAAAAACTGATGCTAAACGTAATAGCGCTAATGCTTCATTAAAAGGCTCTATGAAAACAGCTCTAAAAAAAGTGTTAAAAACTAATGATGAAGCCGATTTAAATGATACAGTTAAAAAAATTGATAAAGCTATGAAAAAAGGAATTATCAAAAAAAATACAGCTGCTCGTAAAAAATCAAAATTAATGAAACAAGTAAATCAAGCAAAATAATGTAGATTATTTTGCTTTTTCTTTTAAAAATATATCCTTTGTGTTAAACTAATAATGGTGATAATATGATAGATAATGTTATTAAAAGAATAATTAGTTTAATTATTATATTTATAGGACTTTATTATATATATGATAATGATTTTTTTGGTTCACAGCAATTTGTTCGTGATATTCAAAAAAAAGTTTACTTACCAACTACAAATGAGTATGTAAAAGAAGGGGTTGATAACACCTTCGTTAAAATGACTATTGATTTTGTACCAGATAATAAACAAGAGATATTAAATATCTATTATACGGCTGTAAATTCTGGCTGGGATGAATTTACTTTCTATTGTAATTATGAAGAATGTATGAATGATGTTAATGAAATATCAAACAATGCCACTCTTCTATCTAATATTAATAGTTTTGTAAATCCATATAATCAATATACGACAATCAGGACTTATACAACACCTCTTCTTAATCAAAAAATTAACATCCACATCGCAAGGGCCTATGATAAATATGTTACCGAAAAATTAAATACAAAAGTCGATGAAATATATACCGCTCTTGATGATTCTCAAAGTATTTCATCAATGTCTACCAAGGATCAAATAAGAGCTATTCATGATTACATTATTAATAATACAAAATATGATGCTTTAAAAATAAATAATATCAATGATAATACCTATCACTCATCAACAGCTTACGGTCCATTATTTGAAGGCTATGCTGTTTGCAACGGCTATGCTGATGCCATGGCCTTATTCCTCAACAAATTGAATATTCCTAATTCTAAAGTCGCTAGTGAAGAACATGTTTGGAATCTAGTCTATTTAGATAATAAATGGTATCACCTAGATCTAACTTGGGATGACCCCTATATACCAAACTCTGATAAAGATATTCTCAATCATCAATTTTTCTTAATCGATCATGAAACATTGAAAAATCAAGATACAGAAGAACATCTCTTTGATAAAACAATATATATAGATGCATTATAAAAAGTTATGAATCAAGTTCATAACTTTTTTCTATATAAGAGATAACCTCTTTTTTGGTTTTGCTAAAATTATCAAAATTTACATTAAACCAAGTTATATCCATCTGATTATTAAACCATGTATATTGTCTCTTAGCATAATGTCTAGAATTTTTCTTAATTAAATCTATCGCTTCCTCTAAAGATAATTCCCCATCAAAATATTTATATAATTCTTTGTAACCAATACCTGTAGCAATAGCCTTACTTCTAATACCTTTATTATATAAAGACTTAACCTCATCAATTAATCCGGCAGCAATCATCTTATCTACCCTATTATTGATTATGTCATATAATTTATCTCTATCTGTCGTAAGACCAATAAAAACAACATCATATAACAATTCATTTCCTTTTAATGTCTTGTTATCTTTTTTATTCATACACATGTTTAAACGACGTTCTAAGCGCTGACGATTATTAATATGAATATCAATATCATCAGTATACTTTTTTATATTATCATATATTTCTTTATTCGTAAGATGAGAAAAATCATATTGAACCTCATCGTTAGGAAATTTATAATCATATAAAAGAGCTTTTATATAAAGTCCTGTTCCGCCAACAATAATAGGTGTTTTAGAATCATCAAAATTATTTAATAATTCACGACCATCATTCTGATAATCATAGACAGAATAATAATCTAACACATCTTTTTCATCGAATAAATAATGAGGTATTCCTTCTTTTTCCTCTTCACTTATTTTAGCTGTTCCTATATTTAAATCCTTATAAACTTGCATACTATCAGCATTTATAATTTCACCATTAAAATGATGTGCTAAAGCAATTGATAGTTTTGTTTTACCTACACCTGTAGGTCCCGTAATTACAATTATTTTTTTCATTTTATCACCACTTAAATTATATATATAAAAAGGCTTATAGTCAATTATAAGCCTTTTTTATTAAGTTTTAAAACAGTTGCTTCAATTTCTTCTTCTTTGATGCCTCGTTTATTCAACTCTATTAGTTTTATAGCATATTCTCTCTCGCGTAATGCAATATCCCTTTTAAGAATTTCATTAAGATCTTTTAAGATACCGATATTCTCATTAAACTTTTTAATGTGATACATCTTATCTGAAAGATCCCTTAGTCTATTTGATAGACTCATCATTACATCGTCACTATATGACATTTATACTCCCCCTTAACTGAAAGTTTCATTATTATACTCTAAACTAAGGTTTTGTCAATTACATTGATCTTTTAAATAATTTTTCTAATTCATAATTTGAATAGAAGATAGTTGTTGGTCTACCGTGAGGACAGGTATAAGGATTTTCACAAGCTCTAAGTGAATCTATTAATGTTTCCATTTCACTATGACTTATATTTTCATTAGCTTTAATAGCAAGCTTACAACTCATCATTGTTGCTACGGCTTCATTAAATTTTAATACACTAAAGTTCTTTTCTTTAACAATAATAAGATCACATATCTTTCTAATAGCTTCCTCTTCATAACCTTGGGATAACCATGTTGGGTGAGATCTAAATAATAATGTGTTAGTTCCTAATTCTTCAACTTCAAAATTCATATCTTTTAATATTCCAATATTCTCTTTAATAATAATAAACTCATTGTATGGCAATTCAACTGTTATTGGCAACAGCATCGAAATTGTATTGTTATTTGGATTACCTAAGGCCCCTAAATAATACTCATAATTAACTCGCTCCTTAGCAGCATGTTGGTCAATCATATACATACCAAGTTCATTTTGACAAATAATGTAAGTGCCTTTTACTAATCCAACAGGATACATCTCTGGAATCTTTTGACTAGAAAAATTATCATTGATTGGATTTTTATATTCTTCATTTGTTAAAATAATACTATCCTGATAATCTACAGTAGTATCTTCTATTTTAAATGTGTCATGTAAAGATTTATCTTCTTCACCTCTGATTAGATTAAGAGTTTGTTCTTGATAAAAATCAAGAATTTTCACTTTGTTCTCAACTTTAGGTATAAGCCTAACACTATTAAGTTTAGCTTTAATTTCATTAGTTATTAAATCTTTTAAAGCATCAAATTTACTAAACTTAATATCCATCTTAGTAGGATGGATATTTACATCTATGAGTGTTGAATCAACCAATATATTTAATACCACAATTGGGAACTTATCCTCCGGTTTATATGTATGATAAGCATCATTAATAACTCTATTTAATTCGAGATTTCGAACTACTCTACCATTTACTAGCGTTATTAAATGATTACGATTTGACTTTGTCAGTTCAGGCATTGAAATATAACCACTTACTTCATAATCATCATTAGCAGCTACTATTTCAATCATCTTTTTAACAACATTAACACCATATATTTCTTTAATAACTTTTAATTGATTACCATTACCATCTGTTTCAAATAATACTTTTCCATCATTTGTAACAGTGAATGATATGTTAGGATATGATAACGCTATTTTATGAACATAATCAGTTATATTAGATAATTCTGAATATAAGCTTCCTAAATGTTTGAGTCTTGCTGGAGTATTATAAAACAAGTTGTTAACAGTCACCAAAGTACCAACTCTAGCATCCCCAGCTTCAACGTCTATAATGTCTCCACCTTTTAGACGAATAACAGTACCTACCAAACCTGTACTCGTTTTTAATAAGATTTCACTAATAGAAGCGATTGAAGGAAGCGCTTCACCTCTGAACCCTAAAGATGAGATATGAAATAAATCATATTCAGTAATGAGTTTACTTGTAGCATGAGGTAAAAAGGCTAATTTAGCATCATCACTATTCATTCCAACTCCATCATCTGTAACTTTCATTTCTCTAATGCCCGATTCCAAAAGATCTATTTTAATATTCTTAGCACCAGCATCAATACTATTTTCAACTAATTCTTTAATAACTGAAACACATTTTTCAACAACTTCTCCAGCTGCTATTTTATTAGCAAGACCTTCGTTCATAACTTGTATTTTATTCATAAAATCACCACCATACTATTATTAATATTTGACTAACGTTTTAACATTCTCTTTTTTATTTTTTTCATATTTTTTATATTCCTTATAATACCCAACATATTCAGTTAAGGTAATGATATGAAATAAACGATCAGGACAATAAAGTTTAATATTCTTATTATATAATATTTCACCACATTCTTGACATATATCAATTGTACTACCATCAATTAAAACATACTTATACACAGCTTCATCTTTATTACAAATAGCACATTCCTCTTCATTACAAAAATTATACTTCATTTACTACACTCCTTATAATAAATTATATCACAAAAAAACAGTTGATATATCAACTGTCTGTATTTTTATTTTAAGACATAGACCTTATTATTAGATGCTGTTTGTTCATTTAATATAAGTTCCTTATATTTTCTTTCTCTCATTATTTTATTCTCTGCTTTTATTAAAGACTCAAAAACAGTACTTTTTAAACTTCTTGCCCCTGTTTTTAAAGTAATAGCTTTTTTAGCAACAGCCTCTATATAATCATCAGTATATTTCAAATTAACACCAAAATAATCCTTAAGAGCTTCTTTCTTAATTAGTAAAGGACTTATTTTAGAAGTAAGTAAGATAGATTTTAAATCTTTAAGTGATAACTCATTTAAGGTAACAATCCTTGTAAAACGTCCCATAAATTCACCTGGCATACCAAAATTTACATAATCTTCAAAACTTGGTTCATATGATTCAACATTTTTTTGACCACAGGCAAAACCAACAGGTCTTTGTTTTTTCATATTGGCAAAAGCCCCCATTGCAACAACCGTAAGATTTGAAGTATCAAAAGGAACTGTTTTACCACGTTCAACTTCAAGATCGAAAACCGTTCCATCCAAAATTTTAAGTAATGAATTAAGAACACCTCTACCAGAAACATGATCATTTCTTTCAGATGCTTTTTTATCTATTTCATCTAAAGCTAAAATACCACGTTCAGCCTTCTCTAAATTTCGATCTGCATTATTGTAAAGGCGGATTAAAGCATCATCAACATTTTTTCCCACATAACCAGCTACCGATATTTGAGTCATATCATACTCAGCTATCGGAATTTGTAAATTTTCACTTATACAACTCATAATTTCTGTTTTACCTGTCCCTGTAGGACCAGTAATTAAGATATGTGATTTATTACGTTTGTTTTCACTAATATAATTCATTGCAACAGTTGTTACAAGATCCTCTATCTGACTATCTTGTGATTTAATAACACTTGTTACTTTTTTGTATAAATCATCAACATCAATATAATCTTTTTTTTGCTTAACAGCCATTTTCCCCTTAGTCTTTGATTCAGGAAGAAGAATTATCTTCTCTTCATTTTTAATAGCTGGTAAAAATTCTGATTCTGAAGTATTATCAATTTTTTCCTCAAGCGCTGCTAAAAATTCTTTATAATATACAAATTTTTGATGAATTTTCTCAATATCTTTCTCTTCTATGACATTATTTATATCTTCTTTACTCAGATTAATAACAACACTTTTAACATCATTTAAAAATTCTATCTTTCCATATGAATCTAAATCTTCATATGGAATATCAGTAATTTCGATCGAGTCGTTTTCGTCACAATAAGTCCCAATATGAATTGAAGATAAAATTTCTTCAAAATATTCTTCAATCGCTTCTTCTTCATTTCCATAATCATATTTTTTCATCAATTCAACAATAGGTACATCAAAGCCAAAACATTCCTTAGTTTCAGAATATACTACATCACAACATTTTATACTAAAATATTCAGTATTGTATTTTGTTGTCAAAAGCTCACCATGTTCATCTAAAACCCCTTCAATTATTTCAATAGGACGAAATAAAAACTTAACATTTGATAAAGGAATCTTTTCAAATAATAAAGCTATTACTCCGTTTTCACTTTTCTTTTCCATCAATACTACCCCCAGAAAAAAAACTTTAATTACCATAATTATATACAACTTTTTTATTTTAATCTAGTATTAAACAAAAAAACACTAAATAACTGCTTTTTTCAATAAAAAAACTCTTGTTATATAAGAGTTAATTTTAATATGGCGGAGCAGGAGGGATTTGAACCCTCGCACCAGTTTCCCGGTCTACACCCTTAGCAGGGGCGCCTCTTCAGCCTCTTGAGTACTACTCCATCTGAATGATCACCTACAACCAATTGTAAGCACGTTTTCATTTTATCATAGATTATTTAAGTATTGCAAGTGAAACGTCATAATATTTAGCATTCTCTAACAAATGTTTTACTATTTATTATATAATTAAGATGGTGATGACATGAAAACAATTAAAGATAATATAAGAAATGAAATAATTATTAAAAATTCTAAATTTATTACCTTAGTTTATTATTCGAAAAATGAGGAAGATGTATCAAATATTATGTCTTCAATAAAAGACGAATATAAGAATGCCTCTCACTACTGCTATGCTTATATAATAGATAATGTTAAACGTTCTAACGATGACGGGGAACCTACAGGAACAGCCGGTATTCCTATCTTAAATGTTCTTGAAAAGAATAATTTAACTAATATATTATGTATAGTAGTAAGATACTTTGGAGGCATTAAATTAGGTGCTGGTGGTTTGATTAGAGCCTATGGAAAAGCAGTCAGGGAAACATTGAAATTAAGCACCTTAGTTAATATAAATAAGTGTTATATGGTGACAATTATCTTTGACTATGATGATCTTAAGGAAATTGATTTTATAATAAATAAGACTATTGTTGTAAATAAAAACTTTGAGGAACAGATAAAATATACTATTATGGTTAAAGAAAATGAACTAGATATTATTGAAAGATTAAAATTATTTAATGCTACTATTAAAGAAATTAAAGAGGATTACTTCCTAGATTGAGGTAATTTTCTTTTTATAAAAAGAAAAGAGTCTAACGACTCTAAATTTTTTCCCTTGGTGACCCGTACGAGATTTGAACTCGTGAATGCATGCGTGAAAGGCATGTGTGTTAACCATTTCACCAACGGGCCATCAATATGGCGCCTCAACTAGGACTTGAACCTAGGACCCCTTGATTAACAGTCAAGTGCTCTAACCAACTGAGCTATTGAGGCATCTAAATGGTGGGCTTGAATGGACTTGAACCATCGACCTCACGCTTATCAGGCGTGCGCTCT
>DHQC01000010.1:32346-60166 GCA_002411005.1 Caryophanales bacterium UBA5348
GAACCATCGACCTCACGCTTATCAGGCGTGTGCTCTAACCAGCTGAGCTACAAGCCCACATAGGCACCATTTAAGGACTACTTAATTTTAACTTATATTTATAAAAAAATCAACTATAAAATAAAGATTTTTATATTTTTCAGTCATTTATATAGTATATTACGCTAAATAGAGCTAAATGATGCTTTCTCTTTTGTATACTTTTACGTTTTCGTTAACAAAAACTTCTACTACTGCTTTATTAACAATTTTTATCCAACCCAAACCACTGATAACAATATCTTCACCAGAATTAACTTCAAATGAGTGTCTTTTAAAATTTCTAACTTTTATAATTGGATTAATTTTTACACTATTAACTTCTAATTCGTTTGATAAATACAACGTAAAGCTGTTTCTTTCTCCCTCAATATAATCAACGCGTACTAAATCTTCAATCAATAATGAGGAATTACTCATTATTTGATAAGTACGTGGCTTTACTTCTTTCTTCGGAAGAATTTTCTTTAATAACATATAATCATAACTATTAACTATATTCCCCTCTTCGACTAAACCAGGAGTATCTACAATAGTTAATTTATCATTAATCTTTATTTCCATTAAATCTAAAGTTGTCGTTGGAAGCATACTGGTAGTTATAAAAACTTTATTGTTAGAATAATTTTTAATCATCTTATTAATAAAACTTGATTTACCAGCATTAGTATTCCCTACGATATAAACATTATTAGATTTTTTATGTTTCATTATCATTTTATATAATTTATCTAAATTATAATTTTTTTCACTACTAATACTAATCATATCAATAATATCTAAATTATAAGTTTTAATATGTTTAAATATTTTATTTTCTTTTACTGATTTAGGCAATAAATCTCTTTTAGTTAAAACTAGAATCAAAGGGTTATCTAATAAGTTATCAACATTTATTAATTCGTCGCTTATATCAAACATATCAACCATATAAACAACTAAATCACCTGTTCTACTAATTTGATTTAAAATATTTTCATATTCTTCGTGGCTTTTATTAACAAAGATATAATCTCCATAAAAACGAAGACGAAAACAACGTCTACAGATTTTAGATTTTTCACATATGTTATGTTCAACATAACCTTCTAATTCAGGTTTATCGTATTGTAATAATACACCACAACCACTACATCTCTTATTCATAATATTGCCCCTTAGTAAATAATTCTTTTTTCATTGCTTTCTTTATCACGATATTTTCAAAAAATCTTAATATATAAGTAAAAATTTGATCTTTAGTACTTATAGGGTTAACTAAAATAGTTGTTATCCCCACTCTGTTACCACCTAAGATATCAGTCATAATCTGATCTCCTACAATTGCTACTTCATTTACTTTATATTTATAATCATTTAATACTTTGCGAAATTTAAAGCCAAAAGGTTTTTTTGAAGAAGCTGCGCAATCAACTTCAAGCAGCTCTTTAAATGGTGTTAAACGTTTCTTTGAAGCATTGGAAACAATTAATACTCTAAAGCCCATATCTTTTAAGCGCTCAACTAAATCTTTCACTTTACGTGATGGTTTAGCGGCAGAAATAGGTGCTAAAGTATTATCAACATCAAAGATAATACACTTTATGCCACATAATTTTAATTTTTTATAATCTATCGTAAAAACACTTTTTTGATATTTATCCGGAATAAATTTTTCTAACATCATTATTACTCCTTTCTGATATATATATTATACTATTAAGTTAACATTTTTCAAAGACCAATTTTAATAAATATAGAAAAAGAAGAGTTGTCTCTTCTTTTATAATTGTGAACTTGTTTCAAACTGGCTATTATAAAGCGATGTATAAAATCCCTTTTTCTCTAATAATTCTTCATGTTTGCCTGACTCTACAATATTTCCGTCTTTCATAACTAATATTAAGTCAGCATTACGAATAGTAGATAAGCGATGAGCAATTATAAAACTTGTTCTATTTTTCATAAGTTTTTCCATTGACTTTTGAATAAGCACTTCGGTTCTGGTATCAACTGAGCTTGTAGCTTCATCTAAAATAAGAATTTTAGAATTTGCTAGAAAGGCTCTAGCGATTGTCAATAATTGTTTTTGCCCAAGTGAAATATTATCTGCCTCTTCATTTATAATCATATTATAACCATCAGGTAGTGTATGAATAAAATAATCAACGTGAGCTGCTTGAGCTGCTTTTATAACATCTTCATCAGTTGCATTGTTATTTCCATAACGAATATTCTCCATAATGGTTCCATTAAATAACCAACTATCTTGTAAAACCATACCTAAACTCGATCTTAAATCTTGTCTTCGTATATTCTTTATATCATGATTATCAATTAAAATTGCACCTTCATTTATATCATAAAAACGCATTAACAATTTTACAATTGTTGTTTTACCAGCTCCCGTAGATCCTACAATCGCCACCGTTTGACCAGGAAGAATCTTAGTTGAAAAATCATTAATTATAATATTGTCTTCTTCATAACCAAATTTTACATTTCTAAATTCGACTTGTCCTTTGATCTTTTTCGGTTCAAATTTTTCATTATTATCAGGGCTCTCTTCTTCTTCATTTAAAAATTCAAATACTCTTTCAGCTGCTGCAGTTGTAGATTGTAAGATACTTGCAATAGATGCTGTTTGACCAATAGGTTCCATAAACAATCTAACATATTGAATAAAGGCTAAAATATCACCTACTTTAATAACTCCTTTAATCGCAAACCATCCGCCTAAAACAGATACAACAACATAACCTAAATTACTAACAAATGACATGATAGGTTGCATCATACCAGATAAAAACTGAGATTTCCAAGCAAAATTAAATAATTTGTTGTTGATTTTATTAAATTCTCTAATTGAACGTTTTTCAGCATTAAAGACCTTTATTATATTATGACCACCATACATTTCTTCTACATGGCCATTTAAGGTTCCTAAATATTCTTGTTGACGTTTAAAATACTTTTGGGATTTTTTAATAACAAAAGCTATTAATAAAAAGGAAACGGGGATAACGATTAATGCTGCTAATGTCATCCACCCATTTATTGATAACATCATTATTAATATTCCGATAATAGTCGTGATTGATGATATCGAATCACTCATAATTTGCCCTATCGTTTGCCCAACTGTATCTGCATCATTTGATACTCTCGATAATACTTCACCACGAGTTTGTTTATCAAAATATTTAAGCGGCAATTTATTTATTTTTAAGGAAATACTTTTACGGAGTTTATAGGTTAACTTTTGAGATACCCCTGCCATAATAAATTCCTGAAGGATGGAGAATAAAGTACTTACGATATATAACAATAACATAATAAATAACATGTTACCTATATATGAAAAATCAATTCCTGCATTTTTTACCGCATAAATTTTATTAACGACACCTTCAAATAATTTTGTTGTAGCATCACCTAATAATTTAGGTGCAATAATTGAAAATGCTGCGCTACCAATTGAGAATAATACCACTAAAATTAGTAAGATTTTATATGCACTAAGATAACTTAAAAGGGTCTTTATTGTTTTACCAAAATTCTTAGCTTTATCATCATCACCAAACATCTTTCTTGCATGCTTACCACCAGCCATCTTAGAACTTGTGTTTATTTTATTGCCTTTTTTCATCAGATAAGTTCCTCCTTTGAAAGTTGTGATAAAGCTATTTCTTTATAAATTCTACATTTTTTCATTAATTCACGATGAGAACCAATACCTACAATTTCACCTTTATCAAGCACAATAATTTGTTCTGCATGCATGATAGTATTTATCCTTTGCGCAACAATTAAGACAGTACTATTTTTCGTTTCCTTCTTTAATGCTTTACGCAAAAGCGCATCTGTTTTAAAATCAAGAGCTGAAAAAGTATCATCAAAAATATATATTTTAGGCTTCTTTATAAGTGCTCTTGCAATTGATAATCTTTGCTTTTGACCACCAGAAACATTATTACCACTTTGTGAAATAGAATAATTAAATTTCTGTGGATTAGTCAAAACAAATTCCACAGCTTGGGAAATCTTAGTTGCATATGTCATTTCCTCCTTAGAAGCTCTTTCTTTACCATACCTCAAATTACTTGCAACAGTGCCTGAAAAAAGGATCCCTTTTTGAGGAACATAACCAATTTTATCACGTAAATCATGTTGAGTTACATCTCTAATATCTCTATTATCAATCAAAATTCTACCTTCGGTTACATCATAAAACCTTGGTATTAAATTAACAACAGTTGACTTTCCAGAACCAGTACTACCAATAATAGCAGTAGTTTGGCCTGGTTTTGCTTCAAAACTTATGTTTTTAATAATGTAGTCATCAGCATCAGCATATTTAAATGATACATTTTCAAATTTAATATTACCTAAGAAATTCTTAAGAAATTTTTTAGATTTAGTTGAATCAACAATAAGTGGTTTTGTATCTAGTACCTCTACTATTCTATTCGCTGCAACAGACGCTCTTGGTAATCTAATAAAAGCCATCGAAATCATTAAGAAAGCCGTAATTATTTGCATTGTATATTGAATAAAAGCCATCATATCACCTATCATAATAGAACCACTATCAATTTGGCGAGCACCAACCCAAACAATAAGAATTGTAGCAATATTCATAATAAGAGTCATTAGAGGAAAAGCAAACGAAAAAGCTCGCATGGTAAAAAGATCTGTTTCAGTTAAATCTCTATTAACCTTATCAAATTTTTCTTCTTCATGCTTTTGGGCATTAAAAGCTCTAATAACAAGCATTCCCGTTAAATTTTCGCGCATCCTAAGATTAATTTTATCCAACAACTTCTGAACAATCTTAAATTTAGGAATTGTAACAGTAAATAAAATAAATATAACTACTGAAATAGCAATAACTGAAACAGCTATAATCCAGCCCATTGATATATCAGTTGAAAGTACTTTTAAAACACCACCAAGACCTAAAATAGGCGCATAAAAAACAACCCTAATTAACATTACGATTATGGTTTGAATTTGCATAATATCATTAGTCGTACGCGTAATTAAAGAAGAGGTTCCAAATTTATCAAATTCTGTGTTTGAAAAACTCTCAACTTTACTAAAAACTTTTTCACGTAAATTACGACCAAAACCAGCTGACAAACGAGAAGCTAGAAAGCCAACCAAAATACTAATTATCATACTAGCAAGAGCAACGCCGATCATCTTTAATCCAAATGTGATAATATAATTCTCTTGTAACTTATTAGTATCAATTCCAATACTTTCGTATTCAGTTTCTATATATACAATAGAAGATTGGGTGATTATTGACTCAGGTAGTTGATCTATCTTCTTATTTATTTCTTCCATTACGATAGTTTTTTCTTCAGCAGACATATTGCTAATTATAAGAAAAGGATCTAAACCTGATAAAGCTTGATATTTATCTGGTAATAAAGTAAAACCATTTTCACTTATATCTAAAGAAACTAAAATAGCCTTTCCCAATATAAGATTAATCTCATCTATTTCTCCCTTTTTTAAAGCTTTAAGTTCATACAGAGAACTCTCTTCTAACAAAGGATAATCTTTTAAGTATTCTTCATAATCAAGATCTGATAATTGTTCCTTATCTAAAAAATTATAGAAAGATCTTATCTTTTCCTTGTCCTCATCAGCTATAAATAACATTAATTTATCAAACTCATTTTTCATAATAACATCAGGTACAGAGTTTTCTATTCCTTTTTGTTGAATCCCGTTATTTACTATTTTAGACATATATTCAGGTAATGCTAAATTACAAATTGCTTGAACAAACAATAAACAAATAATGACAATTATTGATATAGTAAATGGCTTTAAATATTTCATTAGCTTTATCATTGATGTTTCTCCTTCTTTCTAAAACTGCTTAATGATTTTCACACTTATATACGGAGAAAAAACATTCTATTGCAGGTACATTATACGATTCATCCAAACTCACTGTCAAGTCAATGAAAGGTAAGTTTACGGTAATATAATCAATATTTTTTTATTATATTATCATCCTTTAAATAAGCATTTCCTATAACATTATGCCCATATTTTATTTTCAAATCATCAACAGTCTTATCTAATTTACTAACCTTAGTACGATCTTCATTAGATTCAAATAAAGACATCTGATAATTAACTTCTTTAACCAAATTATCAAGTCTTATTCCAACTAATCTTATAGGTTCTAAATTCCACATTTCATCAAGTAACTTTTTAGATATTCCAAACACTTCACTAGTAATATTAGTTCCATTATTTAATTTCATCTGATGTGAATAACTTTTAAAATAACGATCTTTTAAAATAACAACCACTACACAAGCATAACGATGTTGCTCACGAAGTGCAGTACATAAATTATCAGCTATAACATGTAAAACTTTATAAATTTCCTCACTTGTTTTCAAATCATGATCAAGAGTTGTTGAATTACTGATTCCCTTTGATTCCACTTGTTCACTTATAACAGGAGAACCATCTTTACCATTAGCAGCATTAATCATTTTTATAGTCTGATTTTTAAAATAAGGTGCTAATTTGTCAAAATCAGCATTAGCTAAATCACCAATTGTATTAATATTCAATCCTCTTAATTTAGTACTTGTCTTTTTGCCAATACCAAACAGTTCTTCAATCGGAAGAGACCACATTTTGTCCTTGATTTCATCATTAAATAAAGTATGAATCATATTAGGCTTTAAAAAGTCAGAAGCCATCTTAGCACAAAGTTTATTGTTTCCAAGACCAATATTAACTGTAAAACCAAGTTTTTCTTGAATTTCATCTTTCAATTTATTAGCAAAAATCAACTCATCACCATATAGTTTTTTTACTTTACCATAATCTATAAAACATTCATCTATCGAAAATATTTCTATATCAGGAGTATATTTACTAAGTAAAGTAAACAAACTATTTGATTTTGTTTGATAAACATAATAATTAGGTGGATATACTTTTAAACCTGGGCATTTCTTTCTTGCACTATATAATGTTTCTCCCGTTATAATGCCCTTTTTCTTGGCACCCATACTTTTAGCTAAAACAATACCTGCTCGTCTTGATTCGTCTCCCCCAATTACAGCATCATAATTTCTAATATCTTCCTTAAATCCATTAATAAGTAGATCAATAGCACTCCACGATAAAAAAGCATTATTAACATCAATGTGAAAAATAATTCTATCCATACTATCACCATCTACATTATACCACAAACTTTTGTTCGTAATAGAAAATTAACCAAAAAGAAGCTTTTTTAGCTTCCTTTTTCTAATCTTTCTCAATTAAAAATTTAGGCAATAAAGTTATATCTTGTTTTTCAATAATAATATCATACATTATATCTATAATAGGCATATCTACATGTTTATTCTTCAATAATTTATAAATTGATTTTAGAGTATATAATCCTTCAATAGTAGTATTATTTATATATGCATCTATTTCCTCTTGGGGTGCTTTAGAACCAATCAATTGTCCAAAACTAAAGTTACGACTCTTTGTACTGGTACAAGTTAAAATTAAATCCCCTATTCCTGCATAAGATAATATTGTTTTCTTATCTCCACCTAAAGCATGAATAAGTTGTTTTATATCATGCATTGATTCTGTTATAAGCATAGCTTGAGTTGATTCTGGTAACCCCATTCCATCAACCATACCACACGCTATTGCAATAATGTTCTTAATTGATCCACAAATTTCAACACCAAGAATATCATCACAAGTTCTTATTTTTAAATATTTGTTTTCTAAAGCCTCTTTAATTACTTTAGCCGTTTTCTTATCCTCACTAGCTAAAGTAAGACCAATTGGCACATAACTTGCAAGATCAACTGCAAAAGATGGTCCTGAAATAACGGCTAATTTCTTTGTCTTAATTTGTTTTCTAACTACATCATCTACAAATAAGCATGTGTCTTGTTCTATCCCCTTAGAACCAATACAAATATATTGGTCCTTATAATATTTTTTTAATTCAATACTAACAGAATCAACAAAACCTGCTGGAACCATAATCATTATTAGATCACTACCAGCTACACATTCTTCCATATCAGTTGTGTATTTTATATTACTAGGTAATACTATATTAGGTAATAACTTTGAATTACCTGAATTTTTAATTAGTATTTCCTTTTCTTCCTCAAATTTTGTCCACATCATAATCTCGTGGTTGTTTTCACTAGCCATAAGAGCATTAGATAGCCCAAAAGCTCCTGTACCTAAAAATGCAATTTTCATTATCTACCTCCAAATTGTAAAATATTTTAATTCTACCCTCTTATTATACAATAAAAAAACTCTTGTGGAGCTTAGAACATTAATTTGACAAAATAAAAAAGAGCTTAAACTACCAAGATATTAAATCAAGAACTCTTTTACTTAAGAACCTATTCTTTATATGACGCCCAGAAGGGAGCTAAATCTTCTTCTTCAATCGCTTCTCTTCGATACTCAAAATATTTATATCCTAAACAATCATACTCAACAACATATCCATCATTATAATCGAAATGGTTGGTGTTAAATATAAGCATCGGCTTTTGATGATTTTTAACTCTCACACAATCAACAACAAATATACATAACCATACTACTATTATTAGAATTGCTATAATTACCAATAATACTTTAACCTTCTTTTTCATATATCAATCCTCCTATATTTTATTCATTATACAATAAGCCTAATATAAACACAACACTCTATATACATTTATTTACATTATAACTTTACACTACTTATTTTTTCAATAAGTGAACAACATATATTTTAGATCAGAATTTAATATACTTGATTAGGAGTGATATTGTGCTGTTTTCTTTTTTAACTGAAATTATTAAAAATATGTTATTAATGGGGTCCTATTCAAATAGTGTTTTCCCTGACCCGCTTTCTAAAGAAGATGAAAAAATATATATTGAAAAACATTTATTAGGAGATAAAGAAGCTCGTAATAAATTGATTGAACATAATCTTAGATTAGTAGCACATATAGTAAAAAAATATGAGAAAAGACAAGAAGATATTGATGATTTAATAAGCATTGGAACAATTGGTTTAATAAAAGGAATTGATACCTTTTCAAAAAAACATGAAACAAGAATAACTACTTATTGTGCCAGGTGTATTGAAAATGAAATTCTAATGCATTTCAGAAGTGATAAGAAAAATAGTAAAAATATAAGTATAAATGAATCTATAGGTTTTGACAAAGATGGTAATGAAATATCCTTTTTAGATATTTTAAAAACACCGAAACCAGACTTTATTGAAGATATTAATATAAAAGATAACATTCAAGCTTTACAAGAGTATATGGATATCCTAACTGATCGTGAACGAAACATAATAATCAAGAGATATGGGCTATATGATCAAGATGAAATAACACAGAAAGATATTGCTAAAGAGCTTCATATAAGTCGTAGCTATGTATCACGAATAGAAAAAAGAGCTTTAACTAAAATGTTAAGAGAATTTATCAGAAATAAAAAAGATATAAATTAAAACAATATTAAATACTGTTTTTTAATCTTGTAATTTTGAAGTTATTGAATTATATAATTCATTATTAATATCGTCGATCGATTCTATTTTTTCATCTTTGACACAATTAATTATAGTGAAATTATATATATCAGCTAATTCTAAATATGCGTTCTCAGCATTTTTTAAATGTTCTTCAGAATTCTCATGTTCATCTAACTTTTCGTTTTCCGATCTTGAGAGTCTTAATTGTTGAGCATATGAATGAGGCATATATAATAAATATGAAAAATCAGGTTTAGGTAATTTTAAAAATCCATATTCTAAATCATCAATCCACTTATATAATTCTTGTCTTTCTTTATATTCCTTAACCTTACCACCTTGATGAGCCATATTTGAAGTAGTATAGCGATCTAATATTACATCTATTCCTTCGTCTAATAATTTATTAATTTTAGATATATTATATAATCTATCAGCAGCATAATAAAGGGAGGAAACTCTGGCATCTAAATTAGTAGCACCCTCAGCAAACCAAGACTTACATATTGACTCTTTACCTAAATAGGGTCCCCCTATTATCTTACCTGTAGGGGTATCATACATTGGAAATGATAAACATTCTACTTTTCTTCCATCACTAATAAGTTTTTTTAATAACAATTCAGATTGCGTTTGTTTGCCAGAACAATCTGTTCCTTCAATTAATATTAATTTACCTCTCATTATTTACACTTCCTTACTATTTAATTATATCCTAGTCTATAAATTCTATCAAGATAGAATTCGATATAAAAAATTTATCTGATGGTATATAAATATTTATTCCATCATCTATCAATAACTTATTTTCTAATAAATTTTGCAAATCAAAAACATCTTCAATTTTTTTACCATATAAACTATAAAAATGATTCTTATTAACTCCTGAGGTCAATCTAAGACCTAAGATCATTTCGTTTTCCATCATCTCTCTCTTAGTAAGTTCTAATTCATTTAATTTATATGAACCCTCTAAATAATGATTTAAACTTCTTGTATTATCAATCCTCTTATTTTGGATAAAGGAAGAAGCTGATAAACCAAAACCATAATATTCTTCATTATGCCAATATACTAAATTATGTTTTGATTCATAACCTTCCTTAGCATAATTACTTATTTCATAATGGTTATAACCATTATCCATTAAAATTTCATTTATCCATTCATACATCGATGCATTTAAATCTTCATCTAAATCTTTAAAGTTATTTATATATAACTTAGTATGTGGTTCGATTATTAATGAATATAAAGAGACATGTGGTATATCTAGTTTCAACAATTTAGTTAAATCGGTTTTTAAATCGTCTATTGTTTGACCATTAATTCCATATATTAAATCGATACTAATATTTGTAAATTCTTCCTCTTTAGCTATTTCTATAGCATTACTTACCGATTCATAAGTATAATTTCTTCCTAATATTTTCAAGAATTTAGGATTAAAAGTTTGAACACCAATACTAAGACGATTAATGCCATTATTTTTAAATAGTTTAAGTTTTTCCTCTTCAATATCCTCTACATTACATTCAATTGTATATTCTTCTAAATTTTGACAAGAGAATATTTTTAATATTTCAAATAAATGTTTTAAATCTTCCATGTCTAAAACACTAGGGGTTCCTCCACCAATATAAATAGTTCTTATTGGTTCTCCATTATAAATATTCATTATTTCAAGTTCTAAAGCTTTAAGATAAGTTTTAATCAATGTTTTATCATAATATAATTTACAGAAATCACAATATGTACAGATAGAAGAACAAAAAGGAATATGAACATAAACTAACTTCATTATTCCTTTTCACTCCCTTTAAATAATAACTTTAAAATAACATCTTTTAAAACTTTATCACTAATTTTATTTATATAATCACCATCTCGTCTAAGACGTTTTAAGCACGTTTTAACAGCTAAAACCTTATATTGGGGCAACTTTACCTTTATATACTTTAAAACACTGGGTTCTTTCTTTAAAGCCTCTGTACATATAATCTCTGTTTGATCTTTAATATGTTCTATCGCTAAAGGGTTTTTAAGAACAGCAATTAAACATAAAGAGGGTGTTTGTTCTAAAACATATTTGATAGCATCTGGATTAGTTAAAACAGCTGTCAAGCAAATATCAGGAGTTTGATTTTTAACATACTGCAAAGCATAACCATTCTCCTTAACAGCTAACATACATATGTAATCATCAACTATCGTTGCAAAACGAAGTGCTAGCCCATCTTGTAAAACAGCTGCACTAACAATCCTCTTTGTTTGGTCTAAAACATATTGCAAGACAGAACCAACTTCATTAACCGCCATTAAACATAATGGTTCTGTTTGTTTTTCAGCATATTGTAACGCTAAAGGATTAGAAGCAATTGCTATCTTACATAATGATGCTGTTTGTTTAGTAATATATTGAAGACATGACCCATTACGTTCAAGCGCCATTTTACATATTTCCTCTGTAGGTTCTTTAATATACTGTAAAGCTGTAGGCGTTGTTGTAATTGCTAATTTACACATTTGTTTTGATGGAGCATCAATGTATCTTATATAATTACCATCTTTAGCTAAAACCTCCATACATACTTTAGGAGTCTTTACTTTAGCATGTTTAAAAAGCTTGATATCTTTTTTGATGACATCAAGCGCCATTTTTTCTGTTTGCATACAAGCAGGAATCTTCTTTATATAAGCAGGATCCTTGTCTAATTTATAAACCATCTCTTGCGATATGCTGGCATCCATCTTGGTTGGCATATGTCACATCCTCTACTCCATGATTTTGATATTACCAATTATCCCCCAATGTTTTTTAAATACACAAGTATTTACCATAAACATTATATCACTCATAAATCGATTTTCCAAATAATTTATAAATATTACTATCTTTTTATAGTCTTGTTATATCCTTTAACAGTGATGTCTACATCATCTATTCTACGATATACCACCCCAGCTTCATCTAACATACGTTTAGAAGCCCTATAAGCATCAGTATCAGCATATTTATCCAATACATAAAGTACTTCACTAATGCCTGCTTGAATTATCTTAGCAGCACAATTGTTACAAGGAAATAATGATAAATAGATTGTTGAATTACTTAAATCCCTTGGTGAAGTAGTTTGAGCAATACTTATAGCATTAACTTCAGCATGAACAACATAAGGATATTTTGTATCTACAACATTTTCACTATCTCTCCCCCATGGAAAACATTTATCATCACAACCAAAAGGTAATCCGTTATAACCTAAACTAATTATCCTATGCTTTTCATCAACTATACAAGCACCTACTTGCGTATTTGGATCTTTACTACGCATTGCAACAATCTTAGATAATCCAATAAATGCTTCATCCCAAGTTATTAAAGATTTATCAGAACAATTAACTTCTAAATCATTTAATTTTTTATAAATAACCTTACTAGCATCTAACATTCTAAGAGATGCTATAAAGTCATCAGATTCATGATCGATATCATTTATATAATATACTTTTGAAATCCCATTTTGAACAATCATTTTAGTCTCATCTGTAGATGGAAAAGTAGTTGTATATAAAGCACAGCCTTCTAAATTACGTCTTGATAATAATATTGCATTAACAATTGATGGGATCATATAAGTATCTTTATCATTATAAACATTCTCACTATTATCTTTTGGAAATACATTATCATCGCATCCTAAAGGAAGACCATTATATCCCAAACCCATAATTCTATTTTTAGAATCGACAATACAACTACCAGTTTTATGATATTTATCTTTACTACGTAATGAGACTAATTTACACAAAGCTAGAAAAGTTTCATCCCATGACAAATAATTCTTATTCATTTCATTTTTCATAAACTATACTCCCTTTATCTCATCTTTTTAATTTGGTCATTTATTAAAACAACAAATTCATCTTTACTAACAGTAATCGTTTCCTCACTATTATACTTACGATAACTAACTGAATTATCAGCTACTTCTCGATCTCCTAAAATAAGCGTATAAGGAATCTTTTTAATTTGACTTTCCCTCATTTTATAGCTGACTTTCTCTTCACGTTCATCCAAAATAACCCTAATGTTTTCACTTAATAATAGTTCATTTATATTTTTAGCATAATCTAAATGAAATTGATTATTAACAGGTAAAATATTAATTTGAATTGGAGCTAACCAAAGAGGAAATGCCCCTTTTGTTTCTTCTATTAAAAAGGCCGTAAATCTATCAATTGTTCCTAAAATAGCTCTATGAAGAACAACTGGTCTTTTCTTTTCACCACTATTATCTATATAAGTTAAATTAAAACGTTCAGGCAATAAAAAGTCTAATTGACAAGTTGATAATGTTATTTCATGTCCTAAAGCTGTTTGAACTTGAACATCTAATTTCGGACCATAAAAAGCAGCTTCCCCTTCAGCTTCAAAAAATTCAACATCTAAATCATTTAAAACTTTTCTTAAAGTACTTTCGGCTTTCTCCCACATAGCATCATCATCAAAATACTTATCTTTATCTTCCTTATCTCTTAATGATAATCTAAATGAATAATTATTAATATTAAAGTCATTATAAACATCCAATATTAATTTAACAACATTAGCAAATTCTTCTTCAATTTGATCTGGCCTTACAAATAAGTGAGCATCATTTTGACACATAGCTCGTACTCTTTCAAGCCCACAAACAGCCCCACTAGCTTCATACCTAAAATCATGAGCAAGTTCGCCAATTCTTATTGGTAAATCTCTATAAGAATGAATTGAATTCTTATAGATTAACATATGATGCGGACAATTCATTGGTCGAAGTACAAATTCCTCTTCATCCATTTTCATTGGCGGAAACATATTTTCTTTATAATGATCCCAATGTCCACTGGTTTTATATAATTCAACATTTGCTAAACTAGGAGTATAGACATGAGAATATCCTAAAGATAATTCTTTATCTGCTATATATCTTTCAAGAATTCGACGTACAGTAGCGCCATTTGGAAGCCACATAGGCAATCCAGGGCCAACTAAATCATGAGTCATAAAAATATCTAATTCTTTACCCAATTTACGATGATCTCTGTTTTTACGATCCTCTAAAATTAAGATATGTTCATTTAGATCTTCTTCAGTATTAAAACAGACACCATATATTCTTTGAAGCACTTTGTTTTTAGAGTCGCCCTTAAAATAAGCACCTGATACTTTTAATAATTTAAAGTATTTCATATCCTTAGTTGACTCCATATGAGGGCCTCTACACAAATCAATAAAGCTATCTTGCTTATAAGCAGTAATAATCTCTTTATCAGCTAAATTATTTATTAAATCAATCTTATAAAGATCATTTTCAAACATATCCAAAGCTTCACGCTTAGATAATTCTAGTCTTGTAATACGTTTATTATCCTTTGAAATTTTCCTCATTTCTTTTTCAATTAAAACTAAATCTTCTTCCTTAATAACATCGGTACCTAAATCAATGTCATAATAAAATCCCTCATCTATAACCGGTCCTACCCAAAACATAGCATGAGGATACAAATTTTTAACAGCATGTGCTAACAAATGAGCACATGAATGGTTCAGTTTATTTAATTGTTCATTCTCTTTAATATTTATCATTTTTTAATTCCTCCCACATTTTCATTTTGTTCTTCCATCATCGAAAAAAGCAAACTTCCCATTTCTTTTTTAACATCATAAATTTCCTTTTTTAAATTTTCATATTCTATGTCACTTAATGTTCTAGTTTCCATTGATAATCTAAGTTCTAAATTAAACAAGCGTTCTCTTAATGATTGATATTCTTCCATATAGTTATTATTTGGTTTCATATTCCCACCTTCTTCCATAAAAAAAAATCCTTGTAATTACAAGGAGTGCAAAGCACGGTACCATCCTACCATTTAACTTAATTTTAATAACGGTTTACACCGGAGATCCCTTTCAGGCTCTGTTCAAAGGTAGTAATTATAAGTCTATTTATTAGGTTTACACTATCCCTAACTCTCTATAAAACAGATTCTTACAACCATGTCCTTATCAAAACATTTATTCATATGTGTTAATAATAATATATTTTAATTATTTAGTCAACTATCTTTTTAAGATATGAGCATAGTCATTAGCATATTGATTAACAACAAATTGATTATCGTTAAGATCCTCAGCTATATTTTTTAAAATATTCTCAATTTGATAAATCATCTTTTCTTCTTTTAATTTATCAATGAAAAATAATTTAATTAAACGTTGATTTGCCAAATCAGCATAACGCCTTAGTGGTGAGGTTATATGAGAATAAACTGGGAGGCCCAATCCTTCGTGCGGGAGAGCTTCAGTTGAATAATAAGCCTTAGAAAAACTATTACTTATTATATTTCTAGCTACACAATTATGACTCCCATTATCTAAACCATTTACAAGTTTTGCTAAATTAGGATTAGCATCGATTATATTATCTGATTCGACAGTGTGATGAGTACGAAACAAGAATGGTAAACCCCCTTTCTTAGCATCCATCGCTGCAATATAATTAGTTAAAACCATATATTTACCAATTATAGAATGAGCTTCAACTTTACCCGCTTTAACAGCAGCTTCATCTGATATATTTTTTAATAAACCAACGCCCGAAAATATTTGCAATTGATGGAAAACCCTTTCCATTAGAGAATCAAAACTACCATGTTTAAACATTTCGTTTACATCAGTATATGAGAAACGAAGATTAGCTCTGGTTTTTATAAGTCCTTTAGTAAAGAAATGTTGTTTAATATGACCATCAGTTTCTATTTCATAAAAACAAACAATTGCTTTTCTTACATTGTCTGGCAAAAAAGAACAATGATTAAGTGATAAAGTTTTAGGTAGCATCGGTATAAATAACCCATTTGATAAATAAAGGGTTGCACCTCGGTGTAATGCTTTTATATCATCATCAGAGTTAATAGCTACATAATTACTAACATCTGTTATATAAACACCTAATAAATAGTTACCATTCTTTAGCTTTTCTAATGATATACCATCATCTAATTCACTAGCACCTACAGGGTCAATAGTAATTACTTTTTTATCTGTGAAATCATGATAAACATTATTGGCATCATTTAATTGTTCTTTAAATTCTTTTAAACCATCCACAGTATCAAGTTTACTAAACATATATTTATTGCCTAACTCCTTCTCGTTTGCAACATACATCTTTTCACCCATAAATTTCTTTCTAAGATGATTAAGAAATATTAATCTTTGATTACGAGTATCCTTATCGAATCCTTTACCATGATTTACCTGATTGATCGCTACAGATATTAAATCTTTATATTTCTTATTTATTTTTAATTTATCATTACTTAAAAACATTCCAACAACAGCGTCATAATAAATAATCTCAGCAATAGAAGCAGCTGGATTCTTAATAAGATCGACATAATGTTCTAACAATTCAAAAAAGAAAAATTCTCCTTCATTGTTACGTTCTAAAAGCAATCTAGGGAACTTTTCACTAACTTCTTGAAGCAAATATAAATTTTGGATATTATAAACCATATCACTTAAAAGATAGTAATAACCTCTTTCCCCTTCATATTTCTCACTTATTGATATTAAATCCAAAATTTCATTATTTAAATCCCTAACACACCACCAAAAATCTTTTTCAAATAATGGATTTGCAATTTCTCCATTGTCTTTTCTAATACAACTATTTATATTTGATATCTTTTTGTTAACTATCATCTTAATTGTACCTAGACGCAAAGAAACACTCTCAATATCACATTGTCTACCCTCTATAATAAAAGCACTTAAATACTCATAAATGTTGGAAATAATTGATTTTTCATAGGTCATTGTATCAAAGTTAGCCGCTTCTACTTCTTCTTTTAATAAACGCAATAAAAAATTCACTAATGACTTATCATTATTAAGTCCTAAAGCCTCTTTCATATCGTCAAGAGTATAATCAGATTCATCATTTACAATAATACCTTTAAAGGTTAAAACTAATTTACTGCTCATAGCTACCCCTATCTCAAATTATTATTTGCGGTTGTTTTTACTAATTAAAGTCATTTCTGTACTTAATTGATTTATACGTTCCATTATTCTTTTAGCTTTAAGTTTTTCAACTCTATTAGTTGTAATACTAAAATGATTTTCTAACTCTGCAGTACTTAAATTAGAAGTGAAAAACGTACTAAGCTCTTCCTGCATTCTAAATTGTAAAATAGGTCCTAAAATTTCATCTCTTGCCCATGCTGTCAAATTTTCAGCTCCAATATCATCAATCAGCAAGAAAGGTATTTTTTTAATATATTCATATTTATCATCAAAGTCGGTTGCAAAAGAGGCTTTCAAAGTTCGTAAGAACTCAGGCCAGTATATAATAGCAACCTTCTCTCCTTTTTTAGCAAGTTCATTAAATAATGCTGCAATTATATAAGTTTTACCACTACCAAAACTACCACTAAGATAAAGACCTTTACCTTTCATATCCTTTTTATAAGTATTAGCAAACTCTTTTAACCAAGTAATTATTTCAACTCTCTTTTTATCAGAAGTATAAATTTCACTCATACGAGCATCTCTTATTTCTTTTGGAACATCAAAATAGAAAGCATTATCTTGATATTTATTCTGAATTCTTAATGCTTCTTGATAACGGCATATATCATAAGAAAATGATATATGATGTTCACTTGCATATGGAGTAAGAGCAAAACCAGTAACAGGATTTTTACATTCTACTAAACCCTTACACTTTTTACAATTACCATATTCAACACTAGCTTCCTGTAATTTCGAGGTATATTTCATTAAATCATCTTCTTTTAAAGAAATTGTACTTACTAATTCTTTAAAAGTTTCATCCTTAAGAGCTTTAATATATTCATCTCTTAATGAATCTTTAAGATTACCCTTAATTGAAAAATCATGAAGAGCCTCATTTATCTTTTTCATCTTATCACCACCCTTACGAAAATTCACTTAGCATAGCTTTCATTTTCTCTTCTTCTTCTACACTTAATTTATCTTCATCTATTTTTTTATCAAACCAATCAGGAACATCATCTGTTGTTATTTTTTTGTTAGATGTAGATGTTTTTGTTTTATAACCTTTATGTTCTTTTTCAGCTTGCTTCATAGCTTCTTCAACTGTTTTAATATTAAGACGCTTCCAATGTCCCGCTATTGTTTCTACAAAATTTTTATTTAATTTATTATCATTGATTCTTAAAACATAATCAATTAAGACATTTACAACTCCTGGGGGTAATTCCTGATTTAAAAGTAAACCCTCAACCATTTTCATATCACGAGTAGTAGGATTACTACCATTATATTTACCTCTTAGAAAATCATATGGAGAAAGAGTCTCAAAAGTATATATTGTTTTTGAACGTTTCGAATCATCTTTTATATTTTTTCTTAATTTTGATGGTTGATTATTATAAATTAAATGTGGTAATTGATCATTATTTTCAAATTGATAAAAATTACGAGCATTGTTTTGTAATTTTGTTTTATCAATGAGTCCCTTTTCATTTAATGAATTACGAACAAGCCCAGCCATCTGAATACTTTCAATATTATATAAGAAACTTAAACCCTTTATAAGTTTAATCGTACTCTGATCAAAAGTTTTAGCTGTCATAAGATCTTTAGGAATTGAATTGATAATAAGATCTATATCTAAATCTGTTTTAAGTTCTATATCACAATTTTCTCTTTTTCGAATATCTGCTTCCTCTTCTTTAAGAAAAATACTACCCGTCTTATAAACATCAGAAAATGCTGTTGTAATATCTTTAAACTCACTTAAATTTATATCCGGCATTTTAAAATATTCTACGACCCTTTTATATTCTTTACTACCTAAAGTATTATATAAAAGAACACTTAAAAAAGGATGAGTAAATACCTCACTAGCACTAAGTGGTGCATACAATTGATACACGTAATTATTTGTATTACCCGATTTAAAAGCAGTCTTCATCAAGCCAATAGCTTCAAGTTTTTTTCTAGCCTCTACTATCTCTTCAATTTTAAAACCCGTAACATTCATCAAGTGACGATGAGTAAACTCTATACTCATTACACCAGTACAATCTAAATCCGACCAAAAAGTAAAATATAAAGATAAAGCAGAATGACCAATTAAAGGCTGATAAAGGATAGTTAAGACAAGACGATCAGTATTATTCATAATTGTTTTGTTGACAACATTATATGTGTCAGCTGGCAAAATAGTTGTCTTGTTCATATATACCACCCTCTATCATTTTACTAACATAATTATATAATTTATATTTTAACATAATCTATTTCTTAAAACAACTAAACAAGTAGCTTTAACCAGAAAAAAAAGTGATTTTAATCACTTAGATCACTTTCTTCTCTTTTTATTTTTTGTATCATACATATGGAAATCAGCAACCACCGGTTCTCCATCTACTATTTTTGTTTCATCATCATCTGATGATTCATAAGCTTGAAAACTATTTAAGGATACTGAATCCTCATTAACGACAGTTTCTTTTTCACTGCGATTCTTCCTTTTGGCCATTCACTCACCATCCTTCTATTCGTATTATAACCAAAAAGATTGAAAATATAATAAAATAAAAAGAATAGAAAAATCTATTCTTCAATAAAACAATTTGTAATATATCTATATATTATGTGAACATCATCCAGCGATATTGGTTTTAAAAAATTAATTAATAATCTGTGTGAACTGTCAGTAATTATTTCAATTGTAGAATCTAAACTATGGATATTTAAAGCATATGATGAAATTGATTCATATTTAATTGAATAGATTGACTTACGAAAACCTCTAAATCCTTTTTTATCAATTAAAATAATACGTTTATCTGTAAATATCCCTACATCTCTTTTAGAACGAAAAGCTAAAAGAATCTCTTCTTCATTGTCGACATAGCTAAGACTTTCTCTATCAAGTTGATCCCTTGGAATCTTTACAAAAAAATTAAACTGAGACGCTATTGGTTTAAATTTAATAAAAGCCATAATTAACCACCCACATTCAACAAGTTCATTGTATCATAAATAAAATATCTAAACAATAAAATTGTCACTTATCTGTAAAGAAAAACCAAGGATTAACCTCGGTTTCAATTGTTTAGTTATATATATTTTTCTTTTAACGTTTCGCTATAAAATTATCCCAATAAATATTGTAATCTACGCCATCAGTTGTATTATGTCCTTGAAGAATAACATTACCGATTCTAGTAGCATTATTTATACCTGTTTTGGTATATGTGATATTCCCAATTTTATAGATAATAGTATTATTTAACGGATTAATTTTTATTGATAGTGTATACCATTTGTCATATTCAAATCCAGTAGGTAAACCAAGATTATGGTAACCATCCTCAGATTCATTATCTGGCCATACACGGAAACGGGGATTATTATTATCACTTGTAAACTCTATGATTGGATACAAAGTAACCAGAGAGTCACTATCGTAACCTGTTCCCCAAAATCCAGCCATACGTCTTCCTGTTGTTGCCCAATCACCGGGAACATATAAATCAACACTAACCTCGGTCGCATTTGAAACATTATATTTTCTTCCCTGTGTGTTATAGAAAGCACTACTATAACTACCACTTCTGACATTAGCTGCACCTAGAACACTAATAACTTGTTGTAATCTATTGGCACCATCAAAATTTGAAACTTTGAAGTCAGCTGGTGCATAACGATCTGTATACCATTTACCTGCAGCCTCTGAATTAGATAAAGCTAAAGTTCCATCATCAAAAGTTGAACTAGTTAATACAATATTAGATATTGTATAGCTATAAACATTTGAAACATTACCAATAGCATCTCTAACTTTAATACTTACAATGCCATTTTCAGTAAATATCTTAGTATTTACTGAACTCCATGTTGTTCCACCATCAAACGAATATGCTTCAGTAGCTAAACCAACACCTGAATCATTTGCATTTATTGTTAAAACAACATTTTCTTTGGTCAGAATTGTTGGATTACTTGAAACCGTGAAGTCTGGTGCTTTTGTATCTTGAACATGTACCCTTAATGGGGTATATGATTTATTGCCTGATGAATCTTTAACATAGAATTCTACCAAATAGTCCCCTATCGTATTCATATCAGGTTGTTTTAAAATATAAACTCGATCTATTATATTACCATCATAATTATCAGTAGCTTCAACTAATTCATTAATTGGTGGTAATGGGGTTCCTACTTCAAAATAAATGTCAGATGCCACTATTTTATTTAAAACTGGAAAGGTATTATCTAAATAAAATTCTTTTGATTTAAATATAGATTGATTGCCTACTTTATCAGATGCTATTACTATTAAATAATATTTACCTGAAACTCCTACAGGAGTTGATATTGTGGCATTATTCGTAAAAGCCTCTCCAATTTCAGATGTTATTTCTACATTCCTATCTTCTGTCCATAAATATCTAAGAGTATTTTCATTAACTCCACTTTCATTATCACTTACTGTTATTTTTCTGGAATGTGATTGGCTATAAAACTTAGCTTCCTTTGCTACATCTAATTGAATTGTTGGGCCTTGTTTATCTATATAAATTACTCTTTCGTGATGTTCGCTTGATACATTCCCGGCTGCATCTCTTGCCCTAATATATTTATTATCTGTTCCAACTAGTGTTATTGTATTTTCTGAACTCCATGTTGTTCCACCATCAAACGAATATTCTGTTACTCCTACATTATCAGTTGCTGTTACTGTTAAAATCACATCTGCTGTTCCCCAAATTTTCGGATTGCCAGTTACGCTCGTTATCACTGGCGCCTCATTATCAAAAACAAATGGTCCAACACGCATATGACTTCTATTTTGTGCTTTATCTTTTACATATATCCATAAATAATATGTTCCATTTAAGTTATCTGGAGCTACTGCAATATTAGGATTTTCAACGTTATTAACAAGGGGTGTTTTTATTTGAGAACGTGTAATTCCATTTTCTTCAGTAAACCAGCCATATCTTAAATGTGCAATGCCACTCGGATCAGTAGCACTTACTCTTACATCGTGATTATTAGAACTTTCACCATTTTTTTTATCAACAGTTACTACAACTGAAGTCTTATCAATTGTGAATGTCAATGAAGTTACATGACCTACCTTATCGATAGCAGTTACTGTATAAGTTCCTTCAGCAGTTAATGTTTTAGTAAATGTCCAATCCTCTTGGTTGTTACTTGCTGTAAATTCTTTAGATTTACGATCATAAGTTTTTTCATTTATTTGAACTTTCATTAAAAACTTATCAAAAATTGTTAATTCAACAGCTTTATTAATATATGAACCATCCGTTATTCCAAAAATAGTTGGAGCTGTTTTATCTATTGCAACATAAATTGATTCTTCATTTCCTGCTAAATCTTTAGCTGTTAAATAATATGTTGCTTCATCTGTTAATTCATAACCATTATCAACAGTTATAGTTTTGCGAGTGTCTTGATTATTGACTTTTATTGATGCTAAATTAGCTTCTTCTACATCAATTTTAATGTTTCCTGTTGAATGATAACCCATTTCTAATCCTTTAAAAATAGGTTTTACTTTATCAATATTATTTACAGTCGCTGTAACACTTCCAGTATTCCCTGAAGTATCAACAAGCTCAAACTTAAATGATCCATTTGTAGTAAATGTATAATTTTGTTTTTCTTCATTATTTGTTACAGCTACAACTTCGCTTGGAGCTATTGTTGCTACAACGTTTCCATTAGTCCATTCAGTTACATCGTATGATACCTCTGCTGTTGGAGCAGTTGTATCGATTGTGAATGTTGTTGTTTCTTCATTACCTGCTAAATCAATAGCGGTAATAGTATAAGTTCCTTCTTCTATTAATGGATAACTGAAAGTCACATTTGAAGAATATTTATTATAACTAACAGTAAAGTGTTTTTTGTTTTTACTACTCGTAAAAGTTTGATTATTTATTTTTACCGTTGTTAATTTTCTATCAAAAACTACCAAATTAACATCTGTATTAAAATTACTTCCTGAGTCGATTTTTTCAGTTCCATTCTTTATAGTTGGAAGAGTATAATCCAAATAAAAGTTTGCATACTCTTTATTTCCAGCCTTATCTATAGCTGTTAAAACATATCTTCCTTCTCCACTTATTTCTGCGCCACTAATAAAATCTATTGTTTCTCCTGTTGCTTCAATTAGAAGTTTTAGACTATCTAAATTATCATCGGTTACAATTGGTGTAACAGGATTTTTATAATTATTGTCCTTTTTAACACCATTAATAACTGGCTTAATATTATCTAAAGAAAATTGATTACTACTAATTATATTTTTATTTCCAGTTATATCTTTAGCTAAAACCCATAAGTAATATGTTCCGGAAATTTTATTCGGAGAAGATATTTCTTCACCATTTACAAAAGTTTTCATAAAACTAGCTTCCTCTGGAGCAGTAGTATTCTGAGTCCATTGATATTTTAAACTATCATTGTCAACAGCACTAGCATCTTCCACAGTTATGGTCGTTTTTGCTGTTTGAGCAAATGAATCGTTACCATTTGTTCCAAACAATACTGTTGGTGCTTCTTTATCAATATTATTTACAGTCGCTGTAACACTTCCTATATTACCTGAAGCATCAACAAACTCAAACGTAAATGATCCGTTTGCTGTAAATGTATAATTAATTTTTCCTTCATTATTTGCAACAGTTACATCTTCACTTGGAACTATTGTTGCTACAACGTTTCCCTTAGTCCATTCAGTTACATCGTATGATACCTCTGCTATTGGAGCTGTTGTATCAACAACTTTTACAGTAAGAACACGTTGTTCTGCTGCAATAGTTCCAACTGGCATAGGGAATACAAACCTATATCTAAGTGTGTATGTTCCTACTTTGTCTGCTAAAACATTACCTTCTGCAACTACATTAGAATTAGCAAACCCTAATTTCGCAATAGCTGTTGGCATCGTAAATGCTTCTCCCTTTTCAACTATTAATGTATTACCTGTTGTATCTTCAGAATCTAATGTATATCCTGTTTTTTGTACTTCGATAACTGGTCTTACTGTCACCACTCTTATTATAGAAACTGTATTATTTGAATTATCAGTTGCTGAATAAGTTAGTGTATATACACCAACAATATTAGTATTAACTGTGCCTGTAATATCAACAGTTAATGCATCATCTGCATTATCAGTTGCTATAGCACCTTCCTCATTATAGATTTCACCCAAATCTAGGGTAATCTCACTATTTCCATTTAGTATTACTATTGGGTCAGTAGTATCTACTACATTTACTGTTCTTACTACTTGAGTAGCAACATTATTATTGCTGTCACTAACATTATAAGTTACAGTATATCTTCCAACTCTTTCAGTATTTACATTATTTACCGTAACAATGCTGTCTGTTAAATCACCATCAACATCATCAGTTGCGGTTGCTCCTGCATCAGTATAAGTATTTCCTAATCTAACAGTTATAACTGGTTGACCTTGTAATGTAATTACTGGAGCTGATGAATCTACTACATTTACAACTCTAGTTACTTCAGTTGCTGCATTTGAAGCTGCATCAGATACATTATAAGTTATAGTATATTTACCAACCTTTCCTGTATCTACTGGATTATCAACATTAATATCATCAGTAATATTACCATCAACATCATCAAGTGCTGTAGCCCCCTTATCTTTATAAGTTTCTCCTACTTCAATTGTTACTTCAGCTTCTCCTAATAGCGTAATTACTGGAGCTGTTGTATCATCATTTCCTGTTTGAGCAAATGAGAATATTCCTAAGAATAGGACAGCAACAGCCAATAAAGCAACCATTAATCTTTTATTGAGCATCAAAATCATCCCTTTCTTTTAATCTTTGTATATTACCTATAAAATTACACAAAAAAAAACTGCATTACAACCCAATAATGCAGCAGGACAATCATGGTATATTAAATACTTTAGATTCCACACTTTGCGTCCTTTTCTTTCAAAAAGTTTGCCAAAACCCTACAACTAATATACAAAAACTTTATTTCATTATCCATTTTAGCACAGTGTTGTTTTTCAGACAACTTTACAATTAGTTTACAACCCTAATTTTGTTAAAGGGCCACATTCCTAAGAAAGGTCTCCCTATTATTCTTTCCTCTAAAACAAAACCAAACACCCTACTATCAACCGAATTAATTCTATTATCACCTAAAACATAATATGATCCATCTGGAACAACATAAGGTCCAAAATCCTCTGTTTTACCGTTTGTTTTGAATTCAAAATCTATCACTTTATCATTAATATATAATTCGTTATCTATATATTGAATAGTTTCCCCTGGTAAACCAACAATTCTTTTAATCAAATAACTTGGGCTTTGTTCAAACACAATAATATCAAAACGCTCATATTCACCATATCTATTTGTTAGTTGCTCAACAAGTAATATGTCACCATCTTTTAAATCGGGTTCCATGGAAGCTCCAACCACCTCAGTAGTAGTCAAAACATATATTCTAATCAAAACAATTATCGCAATAATAATTATATATTTAATCATATCTTTAATAAATTCTATTAATTCGTCCACAAATAATCCCTACCTATCTTTAATATTCAATTATATTTTAACATCTATACTTATTACTAGCAACTTATTATCGACAAAAAAGGCTGTATTTACAGTCCTCTTATATCCTAACAAATAAACTATTCAATATATAAACGCTCACCATATTTTAATTTAATAGCATACGTTCCATCCTTTTCACAAGTAAAAATTAACTTTAATTCTTTTACATCATCTACTTCTTTAATATCCCCTTCTATCTTTTCTTCTTCATTAGTAACTATTAACCAGATTTTATTTTTTTCATTTGCTACATATCCGACTAATCCTAAACTAGTTTTAATATTATACCAAGTATATTTCTCGTCTTCACTAACACCTAAGACATCATATATTTCTCCATTATAAACATCACCAATATCATATGATAAAACATCTGGATTTGATCTAATATTAATTTTATCGACAATAATCTTTATTTGCTTTTTACTATTATCAATTATATTAGTTTGTTCTCTATAAGTAACTGCTCTATCAAAAGTTGCATAGTCTCTTGGATTTATACTTTTATAATTATCATCTAATACTTCCATATGAACATGACTTCCATACGAAATATCACTTGAACGTTTTTTTGATAATACAAGTCCCGTATTGCCCTGTTTTCCTATAATTGTATTGGAATCAACAATATCCCCTACATTAACTAAAACCTCCGCCATATGATAAAGTCTTATATGTATTTTTAAATCACCTTCATAACACTCTAACTCAACATGATTGCCACCTAATTCACTTTGATGATATCTTACAACTTTACCAGTAATAGAAATACAATTATAATATGTTTCATCACGCCAAAGAGAATGATTATTTAAATAATCATTATAATTTATTGTATCCTCATGATTAATATATTTATTAACTACCTTGGTTACTTTAGCTCTACCATTTATTCTAATAATTGATAAATGTTCACCAGAATAATCCTCCGCATCTTTATGAATATTATAATTTTGTGTTACTGACCTTTCACTTCCTAATAATAACATTTATTTTATACATCCTCCCTATTAATAATATTTTCTTGTTCTATGACAATACATCCTCTACAATCATCTAATGATTTAGGGGTATAATTTATGACATTTTGTGCTTTTAATAATTTGTAAATTGCTGGTGCCCCAATAAAACTAAATAATGAAACCCAAAGTCCTTCAATTATTGTCAAGTCATAAAAATACATACCAAACAAGATACCAAGAAAAGATAATAAAAAATCTGCTATCATAACATGATTGTTATTTTTCATAAAACTTAGTGTTTTAAGCTTTTGAATTAAAGTCATTAAAATAATACTAAAAGTTACCGATATCATTAGTAAGTTATAAAACTGATCCGTTATTAATGCATCCACCTACCTCACCCCTTAATTAACTGTCTTACAGTATACTATTCAAAAGTCTAAGTGAAAGCCATAACAAACAACTAAAAAAATGGTCTATATCTCTAAACCATTTATATATGTTTGTAATCTGTTATTAACATTCTTCATAAGGTCATTTAAATCATTAGCAGCCTCAATATAATCTTGATATAAAG
>DHQC01000004.1 GCA_002411005.1 Caryophanales bacterium UBA5348
AAACAACTCATTCAATGCTATATATATGGAAGCTGAACCGATATTTCCTACCGAACTAAGGTTAGTAAACCATTTACTTTTAGGCAATTGAATATGCCTGCTTTTTAATTCAACATCCAATAAGTCATAAAAAAACATGGATGAAACATGAGGTATCACATAATTAATTTTATTGGATTCGACATTATGCTTCAATAATACAGTTTCTATATGATCTACCCAATATTTTATTGCAAAATCTTTTAATAGTTTTATATTCTGCTTTATCATTAAAATGGAGCGCTCCATAAGATCTGTAGTTTGAAACTCCTTCCACCCTTTTACATATCCATCGGCTTGAATTTCTCCACCTGAATACATACACACTGGAAGTTCATTAGCGTATGATGTTTGTTCAATCCACTCTATTTTTAATGAAAAATCATCAGAATTAGGACTTCCCTCCAATAGAAAAGCACCTGCGCCATCTGATAACATAAAACGTAAAAAATCTTTCTCGAAAGCAATGTATGGGTTTTTGTCTGCTTTTGACAGAGACTCATATTCTAATTCAAAATTTTTAGATAACAAACCCACTGATGCAAGTTCTGAAGCGCAGCAAACTGCTTTTTCCGAAAGCTGGGATAAAATAGATAAATAAGCAACTTTTAAAGCTTGAATACCTGTCAAACAGACACCGCTCAACGAGTATATTTCAACAGGATTCATATCAAGTAGACCGTGTACCATAGATGCATGGGACGGTATTATTAAATCTGCATTCGATGTCCCACAAGCCAATAAATCTATCTCTGGTTTAGAATTATCGAATAATAAGTTTATGGCACTCTTTGCCAATTCAGCATTTGAATGCGTGATACGTTGATCAGTATTTAAAGCATAATATCTAGTAATTATTTTATTTTGCCGCAAGATAATACTACGAGCACGAGATGATTTTCCATCGATTTTACCAATATAGTTTTCAATTTCATCGTTAGTTACTGGTTGATTAGGAAGAAAAGAAGATGTTTTGTTTATAAAAACATCTTTTTGCGGAAATGTTTCATTTTTATTCATAATAAGAAATATATGGTATGTAATTTAGTATTATTTTAAAAGTATAGAATGAGAAGATAAATCATTTATGATTTAATTTGATTGTATGCATTAATGTATACTTCAAGCAGTTCACTGCTATCGAAGTTAGTCTTTATTCCACTTATATAAGAATAGCCAAAGAAAAGACACTGAAACATTTTTGCGGTTATTATCACATTTGTATTATCTTTAATCTCACCGGTTTTTTTCGCAGATTCAATTACTTTCTCCCACAAAGAAGTTTCAAGGCCAAGCGTTTTTATCGCCTTTTCTTTAAAGCCATCATAATAGGTTAAAGCGCTATTGGTTAAATTGTGATAAGAAAAAAGCACTCCTTTATCTTCGGGTAAAGGTTGAAATGATTGTTGAGTTCTGTTTATACCTTCTATATATTTAATAATAAAACGCAAAAGTCCCGGTTCTTCGTCTTGCTTTATTTTATTATTAATATTTTGTCTTTCGAGAACATAGCGATCTATGACAGCTTTGAATAACTCTTTTTTATCTTTTAGATAATAAAAGACTGCACCACGAGTCATACCAATAGCTTCTTCAATATCAGGAATCGTCACTTCCTTATATCCTTTTTGGAGGAATAGTTTAAAGCATTCCCAAAGTATTTTATCGTAAGTTTCTGTATTTGTATTGGTTTTCATTGTTAATAATCCTAAGACAAGTATTTTACACAAAAATAATAATAATTATTTAGTAAACAAAACAATTCATACTAACAATGATAGGTATATGTTTATTTTCTTGAGATATATAAATTACTAAGACGATTTTAAAAAATATGCAAGAAAAATTTGCATAATAAAATATATTTGTTATGTTTGTAAATAAATAAGATAATAAGATGTATCATAAATTATTGCAATCTATGAATCAACATTTTAAGTATAGAATATAATTTATTATGTTTATTTTAAAGTCAAGTAAATATATTTTCTAACTTAAATCTATTTTGAACAAAATAATTATATTTTTTAATATACTAAAATAGCATTTTAGTAAAGAAGAGGAGATAAATCTTATTGCGGAAGCCGAAAAGCATATAGAGTAGGCATTATAAAATCACTAGTAAATTATGACCAAAAAATTAAAAAGACTAGTAGCCAATGATGGAAACAAATTCTTTGAACTTGCATTATCAAGTGCACAAATGAAAGAATTAACTGGCGGTACTGAAGCTGAAATGGAAGTGGAAAGTTGTGGATGTCACTCATGTGCTAACCTCTGTTGTAGTGGACTCGGCAGCAGTGTTCCCATACTTTGTTAATTAATTATTTGCATGAAGGAAATATCTAATTTTCTTTCATGCTTTTTCATTTTAAATTAATAATTATGGACTTAATTTGGTCAAGATACAATTTTTTAGAGGAATATAAAGGTAGATTACTCCTATATAATTCCTACACTAATAATCTTTTCGAATTTACAACAAATGAGGAACGACAAGCATTATTAAAATTGAAATCCGGAGAATATAATGGAGTTAATCATGATTTTATCGCCGACTTAGAAGACAATCTTATAGTTGTAGAAAATGAAGATTTGCTTATAAATAAAATTAAACTCGCTCGTTTATCTACTAGATTTACTGCTTCAAGGATGAATTTGACAATTGCTCCTACAGTCGCTTGTAATTTTGCATGTCCATATTGTTATGAAGAAGGTGCTGCAAAAAATAAAATAATGAATAAAGATATCGAAGATTTAATTGTAAAATTAGTGAGTTCCTATAAAGGGTTAGAGCGTTTGAATATTGATTGGTATGGAGGTGAACCTTTATTAGCTTTTAATATAATAAAAAGCTTATCAAATCGTTTAATGGCTCTACCAGTAAGAGAATACAAGGCGACGCTAATAACAAATGGATATTTACTAGATGAAAACAAAATTTTACAATTAAAAGAACTGCAAATTTCCAGGTTACAAATAACTATAGATGGTTTAGAAAAAACACATAATCAAAGGCGACCGCATAAAACAAATAATGATAGTTATATTAGAATATTGACTAATATAGATAGTTTGTGTGAATTATATCCAGAAGCTGAAATCCATATAAGAGTGAATATAGATAAAAATAACAGTGACGATTTCTTTCAACTATTTGACCATTTTAAAAGTAAATTTAAAAATCCTAAATCATTTGTTTATCCTGCATATATAACAGAATTTAATCCATGCAAAACTTCTTTTTGTATGATGAATAGAACGGATCAAGCAGAATTTGCATTAAAGAATCTGGATAAATATCCATTTAGTAGGTTTTATTATCCCGTAACAAAACTTGGTGAATGTACAGCTAGGTTTATGAATAGCTTCGTAATTGGTCCTGAAGCTGAATTGTATAAATGTTGGTGTGATGTAGGTGAAGAAAGTAAGTCAATAGGTAACTTGATAGAAGGTATCACTAACTCCAGTCTATATACGCAATATATGACGGAGTCAGATCCTCTTTTTGATGAAAAATGTACAAATTGTTCTTATTTTCCCATATGTAATGGAGGGTGTGCTTTCCGTAGATTAAAAAATAAATATAATGAAGAACTCGATGACGTATGTACTATTCAGAAAGGTAATATGGGCAGTTTTATTAGAGCATATTATGACAGTTTATAAAGGTCATTTTTTAACTGTAATTTTTATTTTCTTTTCTCTTTCCACATCCTTGTTTAGTCAAAATAGAACTTTATCTAAACATGAGATGAGCCAAGATCTTGACTCTTTATATACTATCGTAACAAAATATTGCTCTTTCTTGCCATTACTTGAAGAGCGTACAAATATTTCTGTAAAAGAAGAATTTGATCTTCTTCGAAAAGAATTACCTACAACAGAAACAACTTTTGATTTTACAAACTTAGTTAGACGTCACCTTAATATTCTTAATGATGGACATACTACATTGACGAATAAATCCTCAGTTAAATGGTTCACTGAAGAGAGTTATTTAAAATCTGTATCTAACATAACATTATTAGATACGTTATATGCCGATTATTATCATACAATTATATCCGATAGTATTTTTCCTTTAATCAAAAGTGGACTGCGCACTAAATATATTGATGGAAAATATTACAATGTACGACCATTTTATTATAATGGGATAAAGATTAATTCTGGCGAAGAGATCAAATCCATTAATAAAGTAAGTATTAATAAATTTGTATCAAATTATTATGATCAAATGTTCTTCCTAATGTGGGACACTAATAATAGACAATGGTATTCTGATTACTTCACATTATCTTTACCATTTCTAAAACAGGATATTTATACTTTAAGAGTGGGCAACAAAGATATCTTAATTAACTCCAATAATACTCTTATAAATTTAGAAAAAGAGAAATATTCCTTACATTCAGCACCGCAGGTATCTATTATTGATAATAATATCTTGTATATTTACATGCCAATGATGATGGATAAAGAACGGTATATTAATGAGATAATAAAAAAATATAATGGCAATATTGATAATATTATATTCGATTTACGAGGAAATGGTGGAGGAGACGATAGTGTATGGTCAAGTATTTTATCAATGATAATAAAAGAACCATTATCATATGATTATAAAGTAGGGATGATAAATGATAAAATATTAGAAAAAGCGATCTCAAATTTTGGTGAAATAAGTATTCAAAATGATCATATGACTGTATATAAGAATAGAACAATACATCCTCACAGAAATAGTATCAACTTTACAGGTCCAATTTTTATTATTCAAGATAAATATACATTTTCAGCAGCATCTGCATTTGTTTCATGCGCATTACAAAATGAACCCAGATTTACTATTATAGGAGAACGATCATCACTAATATCAGGTTATACTTTTCCTCCAATAGTATTCAAATTAAGCAACTCCGGAATAGCTTTTAAGCTTGGCTTTTCATTTGATAAAACTGGTGGTGTCACAAATAGATATATGGATAAAGTAGATGTTGAAATCAAAGAGAATATAACTGATTATATTGAGAAATTATATGAATATGATTCACATAGTATGTGGTACTTAGAGAATAAAGATAAATGTATTTCTTATGTAAAAGAATTGAGCTTTTAGACTGTTTTAAAAATATTCTATTAATGGAATAAAGACAGATTTATTTTTTTAATTCAACGTATAACGGAACTTATAAAGTACTCCTTGTGTTTCTATTGTTATTTTATAGTTCCAGTTCTTTTAAAAAGTTAAAATTTAAACTGCATATAACTGAACACGAAAAATTAAAACTATATTTCAATATTTATCAAGTTTTTATCGGTCAATACTAATCTTTAACATTTCATGAAAGTTTCGGTCTTATTCGATATCAGAAATCATTCTTCCTTATATCTTTTTTCAAGAATAATTTAAATCATTACCAAAGTATTTTATCGTAGGTTTCGGAAGTGGTTTTCATTGTTGATAATCCCAGGTCAAGTATTTTACACAAAAATAGTAATAATATGATTTGTAACAAAATACTTCTAATTTAAACATCAGGAAAAAATAGACAAAAAAATTAGTTCAAAAAAAATATCAATTATAAATAGGAGATAAAATATATTTGTTATGTTTGTATTTCATTTAAACAATGTAACTGTTTAACTTTAGTAAAAACAAGAATACAATGTCTTGAAACCCCATTTATACCTATATGAAATCAGGCTTAAAAGAAACCTTATATTGATTTTTATTGATCGAATAATAACAATTGTGTTAGAATAATCAATAATACTGTTACTGTGAATTTTTAAGCGTATGCATTATCATAAATAAAAAGCAGATCATAATGCTTATATTACCTTTTCAAAATCAATTAAT
>DHQC01000001.1 GCA_002411005.1 Caryophanales bacterium UBA5348
CGGTTCATATTTGAATTTAGGAAACAAGATCAAACATTGATCTTGTTTTAAGTTATTAATCAGAATAATAAGTGTAAGTGTGAATTGTTTAAGAAAAACTTTGTTATTTGTATGCATGTCGACCCTGATCGTTTATTAATCTCCCACTGTTTATTGTAATTGCTAAATTGTTGTTATAATCAACTACAATTGTATTAATAACACTATCCGTTTGCGGAGATTTGTTACTAAATATAATATTACCATCAAAATCGTATTTAACAATAAGGCTATCACTTGTGGTGGGTTTTTTCGAATCTTTAGATGGGGTCTCTGATTTGCCTACTGCTATATATCCATCTGATACTGCCGCTACACTGCCAAATTCTGCATCTTTTTTATCTTTATAAACTTTGTTCCAAACAATGTTGCCGTTTAAATCATATTTAATTATAATTGCGTGATTATCATTATTTTTTTCGTAATTAGTTATTTTTCCAACTGCAACAAAGCCATCTGTTGTATTGATTATATTATTAAAATCAATACAATTATTACAATATGATTCACGTAATGCTGATTCATCGTAAATTCTTTTCCAAAGAACATTACCATTTAAATCATATTTAATTAAGCCACTAGTAACACAGTCATCTATTGTATGGTTGCCCGCTACTACATACCCATCTGATACAAAGGCTGCATCTTGGTCTTTGGTATAATCATCAAGCGATTTTTGCCAATCCTTTTCCCAAATAATGTTGCCATTCAAATCAAATTTTACCACATTAGCACCGAAGTTGTTATTAATTAGCCATCCAACTGCAACAAAGCCATCAGGAACAGCAATTACATTTTCAAATATATTATAGTCCGCTGTATAAAGTTTCTCCCAAACAATATTGCCATCAAAATCAAATTTTACAATTAAAGCATCTTTATGCTTTTGATCGTAATTAGAGCCAACCGCTATATATCAATCTGATGCAACGTCTACACCTAAAAAATGTGTTGCATAAAGAGTGGTTTTTAGAGTGCTGATTTTACCATAATTGGTTTTCCAAACGATATTTTTATTCAAATCAAACTTTATAATGACTGCATTTTTTTTAACATAGTCAAATCCAACTACAACATATCCATCAATAGTAGGTTTAACATCATAATATTCATATTCTTCTTTACCATTAAATTCCGTTATGCTAGCATTTAATTCATATAACTCACATTCATTACCTTTGGTGATTGTAAGATTATCAAGGGTACCACATAATTTAAATCCGGATAACCGCTTTTTTTCAACTATATATACACTTGTTTTGTCACCAGCTTTTCTTACCAATATCTTTTCGTAATTATCAGTTGACATTCCTCGAGATTCTAACGTTTCAAGAGTTGTTGATTGTTCGCCAAAACTAGAGTCTTCTGTCTTTTTTTGTTTCAAGTTTTTTTAGTAATATTTTTGCATTGTCTTCTAATTCAACATTAACCTTATTACCAATATTCTCATGTATTATAATTGTTAAAAAAATAATAGCAGTAACAAAAATAATACCTATAATCGCTAAATATTCATCCACCGTAAGTTTAGAAACATATAGTTTGAGTTTTTTCCAATTTCTTTAAATATTGTAATATTTACCTCCTTAAACCTTTTAATAGAAAAGTGCTGTTAATTTTTTTGAAATTAGATTGTTTTCTTTATTTTATCTTTAAATCTATTGTAAACCGAGTTTTATGTAATGTCAAACGTTATATTGTTTGAAAACGTAAAATATTTTTCGAAAATGAACATATTATATTCCTAGGGTTGATTTAAATAATTATCAATAAAATATCTTGTTATATTTTTAATGTAATACAATAAATTTATATTGAGAGGTAAATTATGAAGAAATATGTTAAATTAGAAACTATATCGTTAAAAAACCATCTTGATTTTAATGAAAAATGGGTTCAAGGAATAATTGAAGAAGATCCTACTATTCTAGGGCTAGGTGATTTATCGTTAAGGCAAAGTGAGAAGATACAGCCAACTGGCGGAAGGTTAGATATGCTTCTTCAAGACGATGCTACAAATACAAGATATACAGTTGAATTGCAATTGGGTAAAACTGATGAAACTCATATTATACGGATTATTGAATATTGGGATAGTGAGCAAAAAAGAAATTCAAATTATAAATATGTTGCAGTTATAATAGCTGAAGATATAACGTCAAGATTCTTTAATGTCATATCTTTATTTAATGGGCATATCCCCTTAATTGCAATTCAAATGAAAGCAATTATATATGGTGGTGAAATAGGGCTTGATTTTACTAGAGTACTTGATTTGATTACGCCAGAGGAAGAAGATCAACAAGAACCAACAGATAGAAATTATTGGGAAAAACAAGCATCGAAAGAAACTTTATCAATGGTTGACAAATTATTTGAATATACTAATTCTTTTGTTAAAGTAACTCCAAAATACAACAAGCATTATATTGGCACTCAAATTGATGGAGTTTCAAAAATCTTTGTTAGTTTTATACCTAAGAAACAAACGGTTCAATTTAATATATATCTTAAAATGAGTAATGAAATTGATGAAATGATAAACAATTCTGATTTGGAAAAATTAACGTATGATAATCAATTTAATTATTTTAAAGTTAGGTTATATAAGAAAGATATTGAAAAGAATAAAGAATTGATAATTAAATTGATGAAACAAGCCTTTGAGGCTTATACCAATACAAAGTTGGAAGAAAATATAAATGATTGAATCATGGATAATTGTTATATATAATAGAGTTGGAAAATTTTGTTTAAATGTGATAATATAAATAAATACAGGAAAGGAAGTATTACAATGAAAAAAAATAAAGGCAACAAAAATAAAACGGGAAAAGTTATTGGCGTAATTGCTTTAGCGATTATTTTAGGTAGTGTGTTTTTTCAGGGTGTTAGTGGTAGCCTTGAGGATAATAAAAAGGATAAAAATAACGAGGAACGTGAAACAGTAAAAGATGATAGTGCATACGTAAATATTGAATTTATTGGTTATAATGAATTTAAAACTTTATATGATGGTTCAGATAAAACAATTCTTGTCTTGGGACAAAAAGGATGCGGTTACTGTGATAAATATAAACCGGTTTTAGATGAAATAGCTGAAGAAGAAAATATTAAAATTAATTATTTGGATATTCGTGCGCTTGGTGAACAGGAGAAAGCTAATTTAATGAGTGATTTAGATAGTTATTTTAAAGATAATTCAAGATGGGGGACTCCACTTACTCTTGTTTTAGAAAACCAAACTGTCGTAGATTCGCTTGCAGGTTATAATGCAGAGAGCAAAACCTTAGAATTTTACAAAGAAAATAATATTGTTAAATAAAAGTTGTATGATATAATTATTTTAACATAATGATAGTTGCTAGATAATAATAATATAATAATTATAGAATGGAGTTTATTTTTATGATTGAAAAGATATTTAAAAATTTAAAAACATTTCAATTAGAAAATCGAAGAAATAGTAAAAGAGTTACATTACATTGCTTTTCACCAACTGTAATGATTATAACCTTTATTGTAGAGATGCTTTTAGCAATTTACACTTTAATAAAGAGTATCAAAGCTAAATCAGATTTGGGTATAGTGTTGACATTGGTCTTTTTGGCTATTTTCCAACTTTCTGAATATCAGATATGTGAAGGAAGCGATATATTATTTTGGGCTCGCTTAGGCTTGTTTGCAATAACGTTTCTACCAGTGTTAGGAATATATTTGATTTCGAGATTGAAAAATGATTCTCGCTTTATAAAAGTTGGTCTCTTTATAGCTCTAGCTTTTGCAGCATTCTTTGCTTTAGTACCAACTTCTGTTGATAGTGTTACTTGTGGAGGCAATTATATAATATTTGACATTAGTTCTAGTCTTTATGGTTTTTATGGTTATTACTATTTTGGATTCTTGCTTTTAGGAATATGGGAAGCAATTAGAGGTATTGAATCTGAAAAGAGGAAAAAAATAAAAGATGCTCTTAAATGGCTTATTATTGGATATTTATCATTTATTTTACCTCTTACTTTAGTTTATATATTTATTCCAATAACGAGAGCAGCGGTTGAATCAATAATGTGTGGCTTTGCAATAGTATTTGCCTTTATATTAGCTTTTAAGATTGCTCCGATTTATCACGAGTGTATTAAGAGGGAAATAAAGAAAGACAGTAAGTAATATTGAGTTATAAAGTAAACATCAAAAAGTGTTTACTTTTTTATTTTGAGGTGTTGGTTAAACATAAGCGAAGGGAGTTTCAAGCAAGTTATATAAAGATCCATATTGTATTATTAATTATGCGAATGAGTTAAATACTCCGTAATTTAGTGAGGTTAAAAGGCTTGTTCATCAAAATTGTTTATGTACATGGATTGTAAAGGCAAAATAAAATAACAATCTAAAATAATTAATAATTATAATGATTAGGTAAAATTGAAAAAGTGAGTAATTTATGGTAAAATGAGCCAAGTAAAATAAAAAATATCTTAGATAATGCAGAAATAATTTTTGAAAAATAGGAGGGCAATAAAAATGGAGAATATTAAAGACTATTTAGGCAAAGAAGTTACCGTTAAGATGGATAGACAACTTGGAACGAAACATCCAAAATGAGGATTTGTGTATATGCTTAATTATGGGTTTGTTCCTAATACGATGAGTTCTGATGGTGAGGAAATAGATGCATATGTTGTTGGTGAGTTTAGACCAGTTGAGGAATTCACAGGAAAATGTATCGCTATAATTCACCGAACAAATGATGATGATGATAAACTCGTTATTGCACCAGAAAATGTTAATTATAATGATGATCAAATTAGAGCTTTAACTGAATTTCAAGAAAAGTTCTTTGAATCAATAATTATTAGGAAAAATTAACACTGGATTTATTATGCAAAATGGTTTCATTGTTGATCTTGAAAATGATGGGATATTGTTAATAAAATTACAACGAAATTTAAATCATGACTAAAGTGTATTTAGATCATATTTTTATGGTATAATCTTTGGGTGAGAACGGGGTGAAGTATATGTTGAATATTTATAAAACAGATGAGAATGGATTAATTAAAAAAATTAACAAAATTGAAAACAATAGTTGGATAGATTTAGTGAATCCTACACTTGAAGAAATAAAGGTAGTTGTTGAAAAAACAAAAATACCTGAAAATTTACTTGTTAAATTACTTGATACAGAGGAATTACCAAGAATTGAAGATGAAGGGGAAGCAACTTTAATTGTTGTCGATGTTCCATTTATTGAAAAAAATAAGCACTATGCAACAATGCCTCTGGGTATTATTACTAATAAAGGTTATTTGGTAACAATTGCTTTAGCTGAAACTGAAGTTCTAAATGAAATTAAAGCAAATAAGATTAAGTCTTTATATACATCTAAGAAAACAAGATTTATTATTCAGTTGTTACATAAGGTATCAACTTTGTATGTTAAATATCTTAAATTAATTAATAATGGTATAGAAACGAGAGAAAAGGTATTAATTAAATCTACGTCTAATAAAGAATTAATTAATTTGATGAATATTCAAAAGAGCTTAGTTTATTTTGTAACTAGTCTGAAAGCTAATGATATATTATTGGAAAAGCTTTCTAATGGAAGTGTGCTTGATTTATATGCTGAAGATGTTGATCTGTTAGAAGATGCTATGATTGAGAGTAGGCAAGGAATTGAAACAGCAAATATTTACAGGGAAATTGTGGCTAGGATATCAGATACATATGCCACAGTGATTTCTAATAATTTGAATGGAATAATGAAGTTTTTAGCGGGTATTACAATTGTGTCAACTATTCCTACAATGGTAGCATCTTTTATGGGAATGAACGTACCACTTGGTTCTATAGTTAATAATGATTATGCCTTAATTATAATTATTACAATTTCAATGATTTTAGCTGCTGTAATTGCAATTATCTTAAAGAATAAAGATATGTTATAAAATTTATGTATATAAAAAAGTCTTGTAATTGAAACAAGACTTTTTGTTTTGTTATTTTATTAATTGTTTTGGCTCTTCTTGGTTTACGTGATTATTTAAATCATGTTCATTTAATACTTCTTGTTTTAACTCTAAAACTTTATTAGGCCAAGATTGTTCTCTGCAATAGATACGGTTCATATTTTGTTCTAATGAACGACTAGGATTATAATGCTGACTGTATACTGTTCTATTTTTTATATTTAAAAAAGAATAAACCATAGCTTCAGCTCCAATCTCTGGTGTTTTAAATTCCATAACATAGTATCTACCTGTTTGTGAATTTCTATTTCTTAAGCCGCCAAAATTATTGCTATTAACACATGCTTCTGATTGCCCATTCCCTGTTTCTAAACGATAAACAGCAAGTAGAGTAGCTGCTGTTTCAGTATCTTCTATACCGTGAGCTTTAGCAAATCTTAAAAGTAATTTTTCTCTTTCTATTGAAGACATATTACTAACTTCTGGTGTTTTACTTATATTAGGATCATCATAATGCTCTTTAGCTAAAGTACGAATAATACCTGCTTCTTGAGTAGCGTATTCTGATTTTATAGCTGAAGCATTTTCTTTTACTAAAGTTAAAGCACGCTTATAATCAATACCATACATATTAGCATATTCCCTTATTGTGTTGTTTAATAATTCTTCTTCAGTGTTTTTAACCTTGTCAACAGGAACTTCTGCATCTGTAACAACATTTTGTTCTATTGGTTTCTTTCCAACAGTATCTTTTTCAATAGCAACAACTGAATCATCGGCAGGTGTTTTTTGACTAGTTTGTTCAAAACTAGCTTTTATCGTGTTAATTTTAGCTATGCCTAAAGCACCTAAATGTTCAGAAGACGTAATAATCAACATTCCTGCTATAACTGCAGTAGCTAGTACTCTTCTACCAATAACAGCTTTCTTGTGATTAGATTGCCTTTGTAAAGCTGTTTTTTTCCTTAACAGCTCTTTATTAGTGGTAAATTCTTCTACTTTTCTGTTGAAACTATTAAAAACCTTATCATGACTTATTTGATAATAATTAACGACAGCAACTAAGTCATCATTTGTTTTTACAATTAACGAATTTTCAAATGTTTGTAAATCATTGATATCATTATTTAATAAATTCTCAATTGATTTCTCAACATTTTTCTTCTTTCTATCTTTAATAACCCATTCATCATTTACTTTGGTTACAATGAGATAATAATATTCTTGATTGTTTCTCCCTACTATAATTTTTTTCTTCATAAAATCACTCCCTTTCTGAAAAACGTGTTTACTTTAACATAAAGGAAACATCTTGTCAAATTTACAGGTGTTTAAATTGTCAAACTTATTGATTTTTGCTACTTTTTTGATATATATACTTGATGATAAATTGTATTGTGTGTATAATATGGAAGTCGAGGGGTGGAGGTTGTATGTTAAGCAAAGAACAAATAGAAGAAAAGCGCTTAAGAATTTTATTGGTTGTGAAGGTTTTTTTAGAAAAAGGCTGTAGTCTTGCTGAAGTTGAAAGCACAACTGGTATATCAAGTTCTTCTGTTCAAAGATATTTACATGATGAAGAATTAATATCATTAATAGGAGTATCTACTTATGAAACAATTCAAGAAAAGTTACTTTTAAATAAAAAAGCTGCATTGAGCAGAGGCGGGAAAAATAGCGCCCTTAATAACGATATTATGAGAGATGATTTGGGAAGATTTACTGGTTCAAAGAAAAGATAATAATAGTTAATATAATTATCTACAAATTTTATATTTGAATAAGAATCAAAGATACGAATAATTCTATAAATCGTATCTTTTATCTTTGTTTGATTAAAAATAAAAGAAATTGTTAAGACTATATATCTATAAGGATATACTTGACGAAAATATAATTACGTTGTATTCTGGAATAACCATATTTTCCCATGATAGAAAAAATAATAATGAGAGGTGAGACAATATGAAAGACCTTGTATATGTATCAGGGCATAGAAATCCAGATGCTGATTCAATTTGTTCAGCTATTAGCTATGCTGCATTTAAAAATCTGACTTCTAGTAAGAAGTATGTTCCAATAAGATTAGGAGAAATAAATGCTGAAACAAAATTTATTTTAGATTATTTTAATGTCCAAGAACCAGAATTGATGGAATCAATTAAACTTAGAGTTAGTGATTTAGAGTGTTCTACAATTCCGCCATTAAAACCAAATATTTCAATTGCAAAAGCAGCTGATTATTTTGAAGAAAACGGTATTGGTTATAGTGCTGTTGTTGATGATGAAAATAAATTGTGTGGACTTCTTACTGCTTCTAATTTAAATAAAGTATACACAGATGATTTAGAAGAAAATATTTTATTTAACAGTAAGACGACTATTGAGAATATAATTGAAACATTAAATGCAAAAGTTCAGTATATTAATAAAGAAGTCAAATATTTCCCTGGTAAAATTTGGATAGCTGCTATGAGGATTCAAAATATTAGAAAATATACTAATCCTGGTGATATAGTTATCATTGGTGATAGGGATTATGTGGCGGAAACATTAATTGAGAAGGGTGTTTCACTAATTATTTTAACCGGTGGTGCTTTAATGAGTGAGGACATCTTAAAAACAGCTATTGAAAAGGGTATAACTGTTATTAGTACTAATTGTGATTCATTATTAGCTTCTAGATTATTATTGTTAAGTATACCTATTTCTTATGTAATGGCAACAGATAATTTGGTTTCTTTTGAGGCAGATGATTTGGTTAAGGATATTAAGAATATAATGATTAAGACTAGGTATAGAGCTTTTCCAATAGTTGATGAATCTAATAATGTTTTGGGTATTATTTCAAGATATAGTTTACTTTCAAAAGATAAGAAGAAACTTATTCAAGTGGACCATAATGAATATGCTCAATCGATTGATGGTGTTGAAGAGGCAGAAATTATTGAAGTTATTGATCATCACCGTGTTGCAGACATTCAAACATCTTACCCAATCTTTTTCCGTAATGAACCTGTTGGTTCAACATCGACAATTGTTGCTGAAATGTTTTTAGAAAGAGGAATAGATATTGATAAACCAATCGCTGGTCTTTTGATGAGTGGTATTTTATCTGACACTTTACTTTTTAAATCGCCAACTTGTACATCGATTGATATTGATATATGCCGTAAATTAGCTGCTCTAGCAGGAGTTGAAGATATAAATGCATATGCATTTGAAATGCAAAAGGCTACAACTAAATTAAGTGATAAATCTGTAGATGAAATATTTAATTCTGATTTTAAAGAATTTAAAATTGATAAACTAAGAGTTGGAATTGGTCAAATGAATACTTTAGATATAGATAGCTTTTCTAAAAGAAAAGAAGAAATGCTTAAGTATATGGGTAATAAACAAAAGAATGAACATTTTGATATTCTACTTTTAGTGTTAACTGATATTATTGATGAGGGATCACTGTTTGTAGCTACTGGAATGCTTGAGGTAGTGGAAGAAGCATTTAATGTTAAAATCGTTGATAACGAAGTTTATGTGCCAGGTATTTTATCTCGAAAAAAGCAAATAGTTCCCGTTTTATCTAAATATTTAATAGAAGATTAAATACAAAATACTTATGAGTGTAAATTTGACAGTTATTTTTAAAACTGATACTATAAAAGATAGAAGTGGGTAGACGTGATAAATTATTATACTTATTTTGGATTTGACAAAAAAGCCAGTATACATGAGGTTCTTGAAAAAACTTCTATATTTTTAGCATATGCCCGCAACAAAATATCTAAACTTAATGATGAAGAGGATAAAGAAGAACTTCTTCATAATATCTTAATACTTACTAACGATGTATATAGTATTTTTTCTCAAGAAGATAAGAGAGCAGCATACGATGAATCTATAAAAAAAGAAATGTGTATTTCTACTAGAGTTTTAAAAACAAAGAAAAATGTTGTTCCTTTTGATGATTTTTATGTAAAAGCTAAAAGGTCATGGCTACGTATTTTAAAATCATTAATACCATATCTAGAAGCTGAGAAACAAATGACTTTTTTAATAAACGATAGCAGTTTTTCAGAAATATTAAATTTTATTATTGAAAATGTTGTTTCTTATTATAAAAAAGAGGGCGTAAAAAACAATTCTATTATCCCTATCGAAATAATCAAAGATAGCTTTGATATAGCATCATCAAGAGGTAGAAATGTTGTGAAAATAGAAGATGTTGTATCTTCAATTATTAATTGCGAGTATTTAGAAAAAAGTGGTAGAAATAAATTAGCTGTCCTTATGTTTGATAAGTGGTATGAAACACCAAAACAGAAAAAAGAATTAGCATGTAAAAAGAAATGTTAAGAAGCAAAATATATAGTGATATATTTGCTTTTTTTATTAACTTCTATTATGATAGAATAGGTGATGAAAGTGAATGAAAATATATTTAGAGCTTATGATTTAAGAGGTATTTATGGTGAAGAGCTAGATGAGAAAACATCATATTATATTGGTGTTGCCTTTGGTAATAATATAAAGCAGAAGGGAAAAAAAGAAGCTATTATTGCATATGATAATAGAGCTTCGTCAATTTCTTTGTGTAAAAAATTAATTGAAGGGATAACTGATACAGGTATTTCAGTAGTAAATATTGGTCTTGCTACAACTCCGATGTTTTATTATGCAAGAATATATTTAAATATACCCTCTGGTATTATAATTACAGCTAGTCATAGTCCATCTATTTATAATGGGATGAAAATAGCTTTAGATGAAGAAGGTTGTATTTATGGAGAAATGATTCAAGACTTTAAAGAGGAAGTTAAGGGTGTTCTTGATAATTTTGCTCCCATTTCTAAAGGTAGTGTGAAAGAATTTGATATAAAAGATGCATATTTATTAATGTTAAAAGAAAAGATAACCTTAGGAAACAGAAAAATAAAAGTTGTTATTGATTGTGGTAATGGAACGGGATCAATAGTAGCGGAAGAAATATTTAAAAATGCTGGATGTGAGGTTGTTCCATTGTTTTGTGATTCGGATCCGAATTTCCCGAATCATCATCCCGATCCTGCTGTCGAAGAGAACTTAAAAGTTTTAAAGGAAACAGTGTTGTCTACTAAAGCGGATTTAGGTATTGGTTTTGATGGTGATGCTGATCGTATAGGTATAATTGATGAACAAGGTAAAATGATATTTTCAGATATGTTTATGGTTATTATTTGGCGTGATCTTATGCCAAGATTAACTGATAAAAAAGGTCTTATTGATGTAAAGTGTTCAAAGGCTTTAGAAGATGAAATTGTTAAATTGGGTGGTAAACCTGTTTATAATCGTACGGGTCATTCGTATATGAAAAAAGCAATGAGAGATGGCGGATTTGCTTTTGGTGGTGAATTATCTGGTCATGTCTTTTTTGCAGATGAATTCTATGGTCATGATGATGGTATGTATGCAGCTTTAAGATTACTTAGAATTTTATCTAATAAGGATAAGCCGTTATCTTCATTATTAGATGGTATAAATAAATATTATGCTACACCTGAAATAATGGCTAAGGCAACTGATGATACGAAATTCAAAATAATAGATGAAGTTATAGCTTATGCTAAGCAAAAGAACTATGAAATGTTAACCCTTGATGGAGTAAGAGTACTTTTTAATGATGGTTGGGCTCTTATTAGGGCATCTAATACAGGACCAAACTTATCAATGCGTTTTGAGGCTGTTACTGAAGATAGATTAGAAGAAATTAAAGAAGAATTCACAACTGTTTTAGAAGAAGTTATGAAAAAATATTAAGATAATTTGACATTAAAAAAAGACATTTTAGGATGTCTTTTTTAATATTAAATAACTTGTAAACAATTATTAAATATGTTAATATATAAACAGAATAGAGGGGATCGCTATGCAACACTTTGTTTTGGATACATCTTTGGGTATGGCTCAGGAAAAAGCTATCATTAAGGGCAAATTTTATCGAATAACTATTTTAACTGACCGCCTTGTTCGTTTTGAATATAATAAAAATGGGCACTTTGAAGATAGACCAACTCAATTAGTTCAAAACCGTAAGTTTGATGTTCCGGCTGTATCAATCAAAGAGGATGATACATACCTTGAAGTAACAACACGTTATTTTATTGTTACTTATACTAAAGAAAAGAATTTTGTCGGCAATAAATTAATCCCAGGTGGTAACCTCCGTGTAACCCTCTTAAATACAGATACGGAAAAGACTTGGTATTTTAATCATCCAGAAGTTAGGAATTACGGATCAAGTAATATTTCATCCGAAGAATTTGATATTAAAAATAAACCCTCAAAGGGATTATATTCAAGTGATGGTTTTGTAAGTATTGATGATTCAAAAAGCTTTGTTATTGAAAGTAATGGGACCATTGTACCAAGGGTAGAAGAAACCGTAGATACATATCTTTTTGCGTACCGTAGAGATTTTGGTTTATGTTTGAAGGATTATTTTGATTTAACTGGTAAACCTCCTTTATTACCTAGATATGCTTTAGGTAATTGGTGGAGTAAAAATTATAGTTATAAGGAGGAGGACCTTTTAAAGCTTTTTGCTAAATTTAATCGTCATCAAATTCCTATATCTGTTTTATTAATGGATAAAGATTGGCATATTCGTAATGTAGATGCACACAAGAATCTTATAACAGGATTTACTTTCAGTAAGGATTTTGTTGTCTCATCTAATGATTTTGTTAAACGTATGCATGCGTTAGGGGTTCGTGTTGGTTTAAATGTTAACCCAATTCAAGGTATAATGCCCCATGAGCAAGCTTATGAAAAGGCTGCAACATACATGGAACAAGCAGAAAATAAACCTATACCATTTAATGCTTATAGTATGAAGTGGTATAACATGTATTTTAATATGTTTATTCATCCTTTAGAAGATATTGGTATCGATTTCTTTTGGAATGATTATTATAATAAGAAAGATTTAAAATCATTATGGCTCTTAAATCATTATCATTTTCTTGATGCTGGTAAAAATGATGCTAAAAGATCAATGCTCTTAAGTCGTAATTCTATAGTAGCAGGACATCGTTATGGAGCATTATATTCAGGCCATATTAAAGTTAATTGGGATATGTTAAAAGTATTACCATCATACAATTCTTCATCATCAAATATTGGTTTATCATGGTGGAGCCACGATATAGGTGGGTTTCATACTGGAGTTGAAGATGGAGAATTATATTTAAGATATGTTCAATTAGGAACCTTTAGTCCAATATTTAGAATTCACGTTGATAAAGGTAAATATTATAAAAGAGAACCATGGCGTTGGGATGTTCAAACATTTGCAATAATTAAAGATTATATGCAACTACGTCATCGTTTAATCCCATATTTATATACAGAGGCATATAGATATCATACAATTGGAACACCTCTTATTCAACCACTTTACTATAAACTTCCAACTATTTATGATGAACCAATTTATAAAAATGAATATTATCTAGGATCAGAATTAGTGGTATCACCATTAACAGACAGAAAAGATCCTGTTATGAATCGTGTCGTTCACAAGTTTTATTTGCCAGCTGGTACGTGGTACGATTTTAAAACAGGCAAAAAATTTCCTGGGGATCATAGTTATGTATCATTCTTCCGTGATGAAGATTATCCTGTCTTTGCAAAATCAGGTTCAATTATTCCTTTATCAAATGATATGACAAATAATACTAATTCGCCTGTTGATATGGAAATTCATATTTTCCCTGGACGTAGTAATACATATAAATTATATGAGGATGATGGTGTAACTAATTTATATAAACAAGGATATTATCTATTAACTTCTATTGATTACAATTATCAGGCAAGTAATTACACTGTTATAATAAGGGCTTTAGAAGGTAAAAGTGGTATTGTTCCTAAACATAGAAATTATAAACTAAGATTTAGAAACACTAAACAAACTGAGGAAATAATCGCGTATGTAAATGATAGACTTGTTCAAACAGAATCATATGTGGATGAAAATGACTTTGTTGTTGAAGTTAAAAATGTTCCTACCATAGGACAATTAGCAGTTAACTGTAAAGGTAAAGCTATTGAAATAGATGCTGTTCGTTTAATAAATGAAGATATTGATGCAATTATAAGTGATTTACCAATTGAAACAAAACTTAAAGAAGTAATTGCAGGCATCCTGTTTAGTGATTTGCCTATTAAAAAGAAACGAATAGAAATTAAAAAACTAAAACGTTTCAAGATTGAAAACAAATTCATCAAAATGTTTATTAGATTATTAGAATATATTGAACAAATATAATAATTACTATCACAGATTAACAAAGGATTAGATTAAATCTAGTCTTTTCGCTTTTATTGTGTATCAAAATCGTGTATAATTCATGTATGGAAGTGATTATATGGAAATATTGCCTATTTTAATTATTTTGTTTACGTATTTAGTTTTATTTTATTTTATTTATAAGTTAATATTTTGGCTTAAAGGCCGTAGAAAAAACAATAACCTGAGTAAGATAGCTGAAATATATTTTTTATGTCATTACTTTAAAGTGGATGAAAAGAAAATAGGAATTAAGAGGCTCTTAAATACGGTGGCCCTCTGTAATTCTATTATTTTTACAACGGTCCTGATGAGTACTATCTTAATTGATAATTTTCTCATAAGATTTTTAGTAATGTTTGGGTTAATGTTCCCACTTATATATCTTGTTTATTATTTTGCAAGTATTTGGTTAAATAGAAAAGGAAAGTGATATTATGTATAATTTTAAAAATATAGAAAAAAAATGGCGACAAAAATGGGACAAAAATAAGTCGTTTAAAGCTTATAATGAAAGTGATAAACCTAAGTATTATGTTTTGATAGAGTTTCCATATCCATCAGGTAGTGGATTACATATTGGTCATCCAAGGAGTTACACAGCTCTTGATACTTTAGCACGTAAAAGAAGATTGGAAGGTTACAATGTGTTATTTCCAATTGGCTGGGATGCTTTTGGCCTACCTGCTGAAAATTACGCTATAAAGAATCATATTCATCCTAAAGATGCTGTTGAGGAAAATATTATTGTTTTTAAAGAACAATTAAAGAATCTTGGTATTTCTTTTGATTGGGACAGGGAGATTGCGACTACTGATCCGGAATATTATAAATGGACCCAATGGCAATTTTTAAAATTTTATGAGCATGGTCTTGCTTATAAAGAAAAGAAGACTATAAATTGGTGTAATTCGTGTAAAGTTGGCCTTGCTAACGAGGAAGTAGAACAAGGGCATTGTGAACGTTGTGGTGGAGATGTTGTAAAAAAAGAAAAAGATCAATGGATGCTAAGAATGAGAAGTTATGCGGATAAATTAATTGATGGTTTAGCTGAAACTGATTTTATAGATAGAGTAAAAACGGCTCAAATAAATTGGATTGGTAAGAGTGAAGGAGCTCAAATAGACTTTACAATCGAAAATAATAATGAAGTATTGAGTGTTTATACAACAAGACCAGATACTATATATGGTGTAACCTTTATGGTTATTTCACCTGAACATCCTTTGATTGAAACCTTAAAGTATTCAATAACTAATTATGAGGAAGTTGTAAATTATAGACTTGACGCTGCTAAGAAGTCAGAATTTGAACGTGTTGAATTATTGAAAGAAAAAACAGGAGTTAAGTTAAAAGGTGTTAATATAATAAATCCTTTAAATAATAAAAAAATAGAATTATGGACAGCTGATTACGTTATGATGGGTTATGGCACAGGAGCTATTATGGCTGTTCCTGCGCATGATGAACGTGACTATGAATTTGCCCGTAAATTTGGAATTAATATTATTGAGGTTATTAAAGGTGGGAATATTGAAGAGTCTGCTTATATTGGTGACGGAGAAATGATTAATTCTGGTATTTTAAATGGTATTGATAACAAGGCAGCTTCAATAGACAAGATGATTAACTATTTAGAAGAAAAAGGTTTAGGTAAGAAAACAACTAATTATCGTTTACAAGATTGGGTCTTCTCAAGACAAAGATTCTGGGGTGAACCTATTCCGATGATATATTGTGATGATTGTGGATGGGTGCCTGTAAATGAGAGTGATTTACCAGTATTACTTCCAGATGTAGCTGAATATGAACCGACTGATAATGGAGAAAGCCCTTTAGCAAAAATGCCTGAATGGTATACTGTTCCATGTCCAAAATGTGGTAAAAAAGCACGTCGTGAAACAGATACGATGCCAAACTGGGCAGGATCATCTTGGTATTGGTTACGTTATATGGATCCAAATAATAAAGAAGAATTTGTTGGCAGAGAAGCTTTAGAATATTGGGGTAAAGTAGATTGGTATAACGGTGGTATGGAACATGCTACTAGGCATTTACTTTATGCGAGATTCTGGCATCGTTTTTTATATGATATTGGTTTAGCTCCTACTAAAGAACCATTCTCAATAAGGACAGCACATGGTATGGTTCTAGGTGAAAATGGCGAAAAGATGAGTAAATCAAAGGGTAATGTTATTAATCCAACTGATATAGTAGAAGAATATGGAGCTGATTCAATAAGGTTGTATGAAATGTTTATGGGAGACTATGAACTTGATACATCATGGAGTACCAATGGATTAAAAGGTTGTAAAAGATTTTTGGATAAAGTATGGAGAATTCAAAATAATGTTGTTGCAGGTAATGAATATTCTAAATCTTTAGAAACAAGTATTCATAAAACTATTAAAAAAGTTAGTAACGATATTGAGAATATGAAATATAATACAGCTGTATCTTCATTAATGACCTTATTAAATGAATTTGAAAAACAACCAAATATAACGTCAGCTGATTTAAGAACTTTTCTAGTGTTGTTAAACCCAATGGCTCCTCATATAACGGAGGAAATAAACGAATTAAATAATTTAGGAGAAATGATTGCCTCAAGTAAATGGCCAGAATATGATGAAGCTAAAACAATTGATGATGAATTTGAAATGATAATTCAAGTAAACGGAAAATTACGTGGTCGTGTTATAGTGCCTAAAAATATTAATGAAGCTGAAATGAAAACCATTGCTTTAGAAAATGAGGGTGCTATTAAACACATTGAAGGAAAAGAAATTGTTAGAGTTATCACAGTACCTAATAAATTAGTTAATATTGTTATAAAATAATCGACATAAATAGACAAAAGTATTCTTTTATATCATTTATTATTAGATAGGTGATATTAATGAAGGTTAAAATATTTGATGAAAATCATGAAAAGGATTTAGAAAATTCTGTAAATGCTTTTCTGGATACTTTGGAGGGTGAAGTTATTGATATTAAATATCAGGTAGGTGTTAGTGTCTTTGCAGAAGAGCAAATATATTGCTTTTCTGTGCTGATTATATATCAATAATTACATATGTTAGGAGGTTTAAATATGCTTAATAAAGTAAATTATATGGATGAAATAAAGAAAATTGAAAAGGCTATTGCATATATTGATGAAGGAAAAAAGACACATTCACAAAAACAAAAAGTACGTTAAGTACTTTTTTTAATTGTTATATAAATATTTTTATGCATTTTTTATTATTATTAATCCATAATATAATTGGTGATAATAATGGATAAAAAAAGATATGCAGATTTAGTAGACAAATATATGCCTAAGGAAAGCAAAGTATACAATGTTATGAAAGCTTTTATAATTGGTGGTTTTGTTGGTGTAATTGGTCAATCTTTAATTGATATTTATGTACATTGGTTAGATATTCCTAAGAATGAAGCTAATTCATATATGATTATAACGCTTATTTTTATAGCTGCTATATGTACAGGACTAGGTTTCTTCGATAAAATGGCTTCCTGGGCTAAGGCTGGTCTGATAATCCCAATTACTGGGTTTGCTCATTCAATGGCAAGTGCTGCGATGGAGTACCGTAAGGAAGGATTAATTACAGGAATGGGATCAAACATATTTAAAATATCAGGTAGTGTCATTTTGTATGGTGTTGTAGCAGCTTATGTTTTTGGTATTATTAGATTTGTTTTGTTTGGGGGTTAAAATATGACTATAAAATTTAATAATGTTTTTGTTAATGGAGCTAGTACAGTAACAGGTCCTTATGAATCGAATGGTCCTTTAAGTAAATTCTTTGATAAAAGCTATGAAGATTTATATATGGATACTAACACATGGGAGCAAGCAGAAATAAAAATACTGGGAGATAGTGTTGAGATTTTATTAAATAAGACAAAAATGATAAAAGAAGATATAGATTTATTTATATCAGGTGATTTATTAAATCAAATAGTAGCGTCAAATTATACCGCTTCATATTTAAAACTGCCTTATATTGGAATATATGGAGCATGTTCAACTTCCGTAGAAGGAATCATTTTAGGATCTTCAATGCTTTCTAATAATCAAATAAAGAATTGTATTTGTTCTGTAAGTTCTCATAATACAGGAGCAGAAAAACAGTTTCGTAATCCTACTGAATATGGAGCTCCTAAACCTAAATATTCAACATTTACTTGTACAGGGGCAGGAAGTTTATATTTGTCAAACGTTAAGAGTGATATAAAGGTAGAAAGTGGGACGATTGGTACAACCATTGATTCTGGTATTAAGGATGTTTTTAATACTGGAGCAGTTATGGCTCCATCGGCAGCTGATACAATATATAGACATTTAACTGATTTGAAACGTGAGCCTATGTATTATGATCTGATTGTAACAGGTGATTTAGGCGTTTATGGTAAAAAAATCTTAATTAATTACATGCAAACAGAGTATGGGTATGATCTTAGTCACAATTATGATGATTGTGGAGTAATGCTTTATGATCTTGAAAAACAACCAGTATTTGCAGGAGCTAGTGGACCTGCTGCCAGTGCTTTAGTAACTTATTCATATATAATAAATAAAATGAAAAAAGGAGAATTATCTCGCGTTTTAATGGTTGCAACAGGAGCTTTAATGTCCCAGACAACAGTCAATCAAAAGATGGCAATACCAGCTGTTTCACACGCCGTTAGTTTGGAGGTGGTTGAATGATATATGTGAACGCCTTTATTTTTGCAGGATTGGTTTGTGCGATTGGTCAAATAATCCTTGATAATACAAAACTAACTCCAGGGCATGTTACTTCTATGTTTGTTGTAATAGGTGCAGCCTTAGATGTCTTTGCTCTTTATGACAAATTTGTTATATGGGCTGGTGGAGGAGCTTTAGTTCCAATTACTAGTTTTGGTCATTTACTTATGCATGGAGCTATGGAAAAAGCAACTGAATACAGTCTTTTAGGTCTAAGCATGGGAATGTTTGATTTAACCGCTACTGGTATAATATCAGCTATTGTAATATCCTTCTTTGTAGCTTTAATCTTTAAACCGAAAAGTTAAATTCATGTTATAATTTTTCTGGGTGATATAATTGAAAATTATAACAATAAAACAACCTTGGGCAACACTGATTGCTGAAGGTTATAAACAATATGAATTTAGAAGTTGGAAAACAAAATATAGAGGTCCTTTATTAATTCATACTGGAAAAGCTATCGATAAAGAAGCTATGAAAAGATTTGCAGATTTAAATCTCTTATACCCAAAATCAAAGATAATCGCTAAAGTAGGATTAGAAGACTGTATCTTAATTGATGAGAAATTTAATAAGAAATTATCAAAGGAAAGCAATGAAATTTATGGAACTGATGATAAAAGAGGACTTTATGCTTGGAAACTATCTAATGTTGAAAAGCTTAACATTAATGAAGAAATAAAAGGAAAACTAGGTTTATGGAATATTGAAATATAATAGAAAGCCTTTAATATAAGGTTTTTTGTTGTATTGTAATATGAAGAGTTAAAATATTATGTTATAATTAGTATATTAAAGACATGATTAATTTTAGGATGTGATGGGATGGAATACAAAGTCAAGATTGACGAATTTGAAGGTCCTTTAGATTTGCTTCTTCATTTGATAAAAGAAGCAAATATAGATATTTATGATATTAAAATAAGTGAGATAACTGAACAGTATCTCGCTTATATACGCGCTATGGAATCATTGAATTTATTAGTAGCAAGTGAATACCTAGTTATGGCAGCTGAATTAATTGAAATGAAATCTAAGTGTCTATTACCATCTAAAAATGAGGAATCAGAAGATGAATTTGAGGAAAAACCAGAATCATCATTAATTCAAAGATTGGTTGATTATAAATATTACAAAGAAATAACTTCAAAGTTTAAAGAATTAGAGTATAATCGTAGTGAAGTATTTACAAAGTTGCCATCAAATATAGACGAATATAAAGAGGAGTTGCCTCCTCAAGAGAGCCACTCCGTATCTTTGCTACTTGACGCTTTAGCTAAATTTCTTGAACGAAATGAATATAACAAACCCCTAAATACAAAAATAACTTCAAAAGAACTTTCGGTGTCAGAACGTATTACTAATATAAGACAAGTTCTAAGTTCTAAAAAAGAAGTTAAATTTGAAAATCTATTTGATGAATGGAACAAGGGATATGTTGTAGTAACATTTTTAGCAATTTTGCAAATGGCTAAGGAACAAGAAATTGTAATTGAACAAAGTGATATCTTTGATTCTATATATATAAAATTAAAGGGACGTGTGTAAAATGAATTTAAAAGCAGTGTTAGAAGGCCTTTTATTTGTTGTTGGTGATGATGGCCTTACGATAGATCAAATAGTTGACATCATGGAAATAGAAGAAGAACATGCTAAAGAGGTTTTAATGGACCTCCGAAGAGAGTATGAAGTAAATGATCGTGGTGTTAGAATAAATTTTTTAGGTAATACTTTTAAGCTTACAACTAAAACTGAACATAAAGATTATTTTCAAAAATTAATCACTAATCCACAAAACAATAATTTGTCTCAATCAGCTCTTGAAATCCTTGCTATTATAGTGTATAATGAGCCTATCACAAGGGTTCAAGTGGATGAAATAAGAGGTGTTTCTAGTTCTCAAATGATTAGAAAACTAGTCGCTAAAGGTTTGTTGAAAGAGGTTGGAAGGGCACCAATGCCGGGGAGACCAATCCTTTACAAAACCACCAATGAATTCCTGGATTATTTTGGTTTATTTTCGAAAGAAGATCTTCCCCGTCTAGCTTTCGCAAGTCAAGAAATTACAGAAGAGACTGATTTGTTTTTATCTAGATATAAAGAAGAGTAATCTTCTCTTAAAATGCCAGTGTGGTGGAATTGGTAGACGCGCCAGACTCAAAATCTGGTGATGGTAACATCATGTCGGTTCAAGTCCGACCACTGGCACCATAAATAATTAATAAACAGAATAAAGGGGGAAACTTTGTTATGAAAAAAGCAAAAATTGTTATCCTCGTAGTTGCTGTATTTATATCAGTAGGTTGTGGAACCAATTATGAAAAATTAGAAAAAGAATTAAGCGATAAAGCTCAAACTTATTATGAGGAAAATGTTAAACAACAAGATCAATCACAAAGCGGAACTAATGGTTCATATCATACTGTAACACTCCAAAGCTTAGAATTATCTGGAGTTGATATCACCTCATTTAAGGATGCTGATTGTGATAGTAATTCATATGCTATATTAAAGGTTTTAAATAATGAAATAATAGATATTGAAATAAATATAACATGTGGCGATTATAAAACAAAAACAGAAGATAATAATATAAATAAGCAATAATCTATTGCTAAAAAAATATATATTTGATATATTAGTGTTGCTTATTTTAAATGGCGATGTAGCTCAGCTGGCTAGAGCGATCGGTTCATACCCGATAGGTCGGGGGTTCGATCCCCTCCGTCGCTACCAAAAAGTAAATAAACCAAACATAATGTCTGGTTTTTTTTATTTTTCTTAAATAAAACGAAGAAATACAATTAAAATGCCACTATTCATGATATAATAAATATGTAGAATGAATAACGGGAGGTAGCAAATGAAAAACAGAAATATTATAATTTTTTTGTCTACTACTCTCCTAATTGCGTTAAGTTTTATTTTATTTATAGTAATTAAAGATTCTAATGCGGAACAATTGTTAAGAGAAAATCCACTTGTTTTTGAAGATAAAGTTTTTGAAAGTTCTCTAAAACAGGCCCTAGATAAAAATACTGAAGAAAATATTTATAATGGTGACTTAGTTCCCTATGTGGGTATTGTTATAGCATCTAACAAGATTTTTTTAGTAAGTCCAACTTTGCCAGAACAAAATGTTGTTTTATATAGTGGTGAAAAATTTGAAATAAATGCAACATTATATATAGAAGAGGGTACCATTAAATCTTTTGCGGATTTGAAACACTTTCCTAATTTAACAAATTTAAAAATATATTTTCAAAAGAATGCAGATTATAATACACTAGGTTCATTACCTAACATTAATAATTTATCATTATATGCAAACAATATAAATGATCTTACTTTTATAGAAAGTCTTCCAAACATATCATATTTAAGTTTAAGTTATAACAAAATAGAAAATCTATCGCCACTTAAAAATTTAACAAAATTAAAAACCTTAACAATAAATAACAATAATATTAAAAATATATCAGAACTTGAAACACTTACTACTTTGACTAGTTTGCAACTTAATAATAATGAAATTTCTGATATAAGCGAAATAGCAAATTTAACATATTTAAAATATTTATCATTACAAAATAATAATATAACTGATGTAAGTCCACTTGAAAATTTAAAAAATTTGGAGAATTTATTTATTAAAACAAATCCTATTGCTAATATAGAGAGTTTAAATACTTTAACAATAATTCCTCAATAATTTAATTGTTATAATGATGCATATTTTTATAATGAAATACATATTATATTAATACCATACGATAATGTGTGGTATAGATGATCCTAGGTTAAAACCTGGGGTCTTTTTGTTTCATAAGCATCATAATTTATATGATATAATGAATTGTATGAGGTGTTTCAATGAAAAAAAGAGATCTTAAAGTATTAGGAATATTAAGTATTATCTTTTGTAGCTTAGTATTTATATATACTGGCTCTAACAATATTTACGGTTCAATGACAGATTGGGTTATGCAACATACTGTTTTCCCTGAATATTTTAGAACTATTTTTTATAATACTGGTGATTTAATCCCTAACTTTGCTGCTAATATAGGGGCAGGGCAGAATGCATATTATTTTTCATATTACGGTTTGCTTAATCCCTTTGTTTTATTGTCATACTTATTTCCTTTTCTAAAAATGGTTGATTACTTAATTATTATAAATATTTTAGTAGTTATCTTAAGTGCCTTCTTAGTATATAAATGGTTAATTAATAATAAATATAATTCTAGAATAGCTATGTTATCTTCAATACTTTTTCTTTTAATAAATTGTTTTTTTCATGCTCATCGTCATATAATGTTTATTGATTACATGCCCTTTTTAATTCTAGGTCTTATGGGAATTGATAAATATTTTAAAGATAAAAAAAGTATGCTTTATATTCTAAGTGTCTTTCTTATGATTATGACAAGTTATTATTACAGTGTAGGTGGCCTTTTATGTTTAGTGATTTATGGTATTTATAAATATATCAAGTTAAATAAAAAGATCGTTGTTAAAGATTTTATTATTGACGGCATAAAATTTCTGATTCCTATGTTTATAGGTGTTATGATGTCTTTAGTGTTATTAATTCCAACCCTTTTTGCTATTTTATCAAGTAGATCCCAAGTTAATGAAGTTATTAATTTTAAAGATCTTCTAATTCCAAATTTTAATTTTGAGGCTTTATTATATAGCAATTATGGGATGGGTTTTACTGCTATAGCGGTAATAGCGCTTCTTTATGTTTTAATTTTTTCATCAGGCGCTAAAAGATTTCTGAGTGGTTCTATTTTGTTAATGCTTACAGTTCCAATCTTTATGTATATATTAAATGGAATGCTTTATGTAAGGGGCAAAGTTCTAATCCCTATGAGTCCGCTTATAATTTTATTGATAGCAATATTTTTATCTGACCTAAAAATAAAGAAAGTAGATTTTAAAAAATATATTATTGTTTTCTTAACAGCCATTATATTAGTTTTAATATTTAATTATAATGAAGTGCTATTTCATATTGATTTACTTATCACATCGTTGGGCATTATAATTTATTTATGGAAGAAAAAACCTTCAATCATTTATGCCTCTTTAATTGCTGTTGCTTTAGTATCAAATATAAGTATTAATAAAACAGATACCTTTGTTTCAAAAGAAACTTATAATGAGCTTAAATCTGTTTCTGTTAACGAAATGATAAACAAGATAAATAATGAAGATAATACACTTTATCGAATGGATAATTTAAATGGCAAAACATCATTAAATGTAAATAGAGTTTACAATGCTAATTATTATCAAACTTCGCTATATTCATCTACTTATAATCCATATTATAAAACGTTTTATGATAACGAAATAAATAATGCCATCCCATTTCGTAATAAACTTCTTACAGCCACTTCAAATAATATAATGTTTGAAACACTTATGGGTATCAAATATGTTATAACTAATGAATATAATATTCCAAATGGATATCATTTAGTTGAAGGGGATAATAAACTGGGTATTTATAGAAATGAGAATGTATTACCACTTGGTTATAGTACTTCATCATTGATGAGTCTGGATGAATATAATAAGTTAGATTATCCATATCGTAGTGAGGCTTTATTAAATAATATAGTTGTTGACAATGATGTTCGATCAAATTTTGAGAGTGAGATAGAGAAGACAGATCTTGTCTTTGAACTTGATACTTATCCTGCAATAGAAAACATAGATGGTAAGTATATATTAGATTTACCTTCTAAGAAAGAGTTTAATCTAAAATTAGCAGAACTTATTACAAACAAAATTTTATTTATAAGTTTTAAATTAAATAGAGCTCCTAATTGTAGTGATGGTGATATATCAATAACAATAAATAATGTTGAAAATAAGTTAACATGTAAACAATGGCTTTATTTCAACGATAATTATCATTTTGAATATGCTATTTCAGGCCCTGAAGAAATTAATGAGTTAAATATTATTTTAAGTAAGGGGTATTTTGAAATAGAGAACATTGCAACATATCTGCTTGATTATGAAAATGTAACAAAAAGTCTGTTAAAGGTGGATTCATTTAATATTAAGAAGAATAATACTAAAGGAGATATTATTGAAGGCTCTATTAATGTTAGGGACGATGGTTATTTTATTATGACTATCCCTTATGATAAAGGTTTTACTGTTTATGTTGATGGTAAAGAACAAAAGTATGAGTTGGTGAATAAAGCCTTTATAGGATTTCCAATCCAAGAAGGTAATCATGATATAAAGTTTGTTTATACCTCACCAGGTTACGATGCTGGTGTAATAGGTAGTAGTATAGGATTACTTTTATTTGTAGGAACAATAATATTAGAGAATAAAAGAAAAATTTATAGTTAGTCTAAAAATGTTATAAAGTCGTGATATTATTTATATAGTTATAATATGAACAATATTATTACATTTAAATGACGGAAAGGAATAACTCATGTTATTAGAATTAAAAAAGCTAGGTAAAAAATTTAAAATAAGTAATAAAGAGACATTCACTGCTTTAAGAGATATTAATATTAGTTTTGAAAAGGGTGAATTTGTTTCAGTTGTTGGTCCCTCGGGATCTGGTAAATCAACATTATTAAACCTTGTAGCAGGTCTTGATACACCAACTTCAGGTGAGTTGTTAATCGCTGGAAAGAGTTCTAAAAAATTCAAGAAACGACAATGGGATTTATATCGTAAAAACAATATTGGTTTTATTTTCCAAAATTTCAATCTTATTGAACATCTAACAGCAGCAGAAAATATAGAAATAGTAATGAATCTGATTGGTTTAAGTATTGGTGATCGTAAACGTAGAACTAAAGAATTACTAAAAAAGGTAGGGCTTGAGAAACATGCTGATCATCGACCATCAGAACTCTCTGGTGGACAAAAACAAAGGGTAGCGATAGCTAGAGCGCTAGCTAATGATCCAGATATTATTTTAGCTGATGAACCAACAGGTTCTTTAGATAAAAAAACTGGTAAGCAAATAATGGATTTATTATCTAGCATTGCTAAAGATAAATTAGTTATTTTGGTTACTCATAATAATGATTTAGCAGAGGAATATTCAAGCCGTATTATTAGAATGATAGACGGTCAAATAGAATCTGACACTGCACTCAAAGAGGTTAAAATAAATAAAAAGAGATCGTCTTTGAAGAAGAAAAATAAAAGTATGTCTTTTTATGAGTCTTTTAAATTATCATTACGTAATATGAATAAAAAGAAAGGCCGCCTTGCTATCACAACTTTAGCAGGGTGTATAGGCATAGCTGGTTTTGCTTTAATTATGGGTCTTGGTAATGGTGCTAATATATATATCGACAAGCAATTAAATAAATTTGCTAATGCTAATATTCTTGTTGTTCAAAAGAACGTTAAAGAAGAAAATGAAATGGGACAAAAGTTTGTAACAGTTGCTGACAATATTAGAGATTATGAAGAAGTTTTTAAAAGAGAAGGTATAGATTCTTTTCGACCTTATATCGATTCATCTAGGGCTGTATCACTTATTAATAATGAAATAGGCGAATTGTCTTTTCAAGCTTTAGGCACCGAATCATCATTATCTTTTTTAAATGAAAATTTAGAGGGTAAGTTGCCAATAAATGATGAGCTTTTGGTTAATCAAGCATCTGCTCGTGAAATATTAGAAATGTTTAATATCGATAGTGATAAATTAGGTGACGCTATTGGTAAGAAAGTAACCATTAAAATTGATGTTACTACTGATACATTAGAAAAAAGAAGTTTCACTAAGGAACTTACTGTATCAGGCATAATAAATGAGATTGATTTGAATATAAAAAATGCTTATTATAATTATAATAGTATTAGTAAATGGCTTAAAAGTGAAACCTTAAGTACATCAAATTTATATGATTATTTAACGGCAAACACAGGTTATGAAATAATTCTTAAAAATCTAAGTTATAATAAAAAGATGGCTAACATCATAAATGATGCAGATAACGGAGGCGTTGGTAATATCTTAGCTCTCGCTAATAGCGGAAGTACTTCTAAAGAAGGTTTTTTAGCTTTTAGTCTTCCAACGCTCTTTAAAACAATGTTTGAACAATTAATTAGTGTTGCTCAAATGGTTATAACTATCTTTATTGTTGTTGCTTTAATTGTTTCATCAATCATGACCTCGATTGTATTATACTCTAGTGTTGTTGAACGCAAAACGGAGATTGGCATCATAAAGGCCGTGGGTGGACGCGACAAAGATGTTTTGAGAATCTTTGAGAGTGAAGCTATGTTAATGGGAACCTTCTCTGGAATTTTAGGTATTATTGTGGCCTTCGCTTTACAATATCCACTGGAATATTTCATTTCTACTTATTTTAATATTGATTTGCCTGGTATTGTCTCTATTCCACTTTCAACAGTACCTTTTACTAATATAACATTCCCTTTAGCAACTATTATTTCACTTATATTATTTAGTTCCTTAATAGCAGCAATAGCAGGGTATTTACCATCGAGAAGGGCTACAAAAATGCAAGTTGTTGATGCTCTTCGTGATGAATAGGAGGTTTGCATGATTAAAGTAAATATAAAATCAAAAATTTACAAAATGAAAAGTCGGGATGTCAAAGCTTTAGAAAATATTAATTTTGAGTTAGAGAATAATGGCTTAGTTTGCATTTTAGGGCCTTCTGGTAGTGGTAAAACAACTCTTATGAATATTATTGGGGCTTTAGATAGTGATTTTTCTGGTGATGTTATAATCAATGATAAGTCATTAAAAAAAGTTCGTAGTGAAGATCTTGATAGTTACCGTAAAAACGCGATAGGGTTTATTTTTCAACAATTTTATCTTCTTAATCAGTTTAGTATCTATGATAATATTGAATTAGCTTTAGCGTTATCTAATGTTAAAAATAAAAAAGAACGTATTATGAAATTACTTGAAGATGTGGAAATGGATTCTTTTGCAAACCGTAAGGTTAATGTTCTATCTGGTGGACAAAAACAGAGAGTAGCGATTGCAAGAGCTTTAGCTAATAATCCTGATATTATTTTAGCTGATGAACCGACAGGATCATTAGATAGCCGAATGGGTCATGAAATAATGACAAAGTTAAAAGATTTATCAAAAGAAAAACTTGTTCTCGTTATTACTCATTCAGAGGAATTAGTTGAGGAATTTGCGGATACTGTTATTCGTTTAGAAGATGGCAAAATAAAAGAAATAGTCAAGAAGAACGATGTTAAAGCTATCGAAGTAGAAGCGAAGGAAGAAACTAGGTCAGTTATGTCATATTGTAAAGCCTTTACTCATTCTATAAAATCTCTATGGCAAAAGAAAGGCCGTACTTTAGCAACGGGTATTGGAATGTCAATTGGTATTATTGGTATAGCTCTTGCTTTTGCTCTATCTAATGGTAGTAGTCAGTTGATTAAGTCTCAAGTAGATAGTATCTTACCAGCTAATAATTTATCAGTTTATCCAAAGGGTGAACTAGATAATAATGGTGTATCAATAAACTTTTCTACATCTGATTTAGACATGTTTTCATATGAAGATCTAGAATATATTATGAAATTAGATGAACGGATTGAAACTTATTGGCCAGTACCTACAAATACAGCAGAGGAATTTTTTAGTGAGGTCTCATTAAGTAAGAATGATGCAACAAGTTCAACCTTTGAGGAAAACTCTGTTTATTTAATGAATGGCCCAGAACCATATGAAACATTAAATAATAATCTTACACTTGGTAGAGCACCAGAAAATAAGAATGAAATAGTTATTTCTTTAACGACAGCTGAGGCTCTGCTGAGTGATGATAAAAATATAGATAGTTTAGTTGACAAAGATTTATATATCAAATTTGGACCTAATATGTCTGTTGGTAGGGATGATGAACGTAATCAAGTGTTAACTTTTAAAATAGTTGGTATAACATCTATTAACACTATGGGTTATTCTGTTTATCAGAATGTTGATGATTTATTATCCCTTTATGAAAATCTTTTCAGCATTAAAAGAAATGATATGAAATTTATTCAGTTATTAGTTTACTTAGATAGTGATTTGAGAAATGATGAAATAAAGGCAGCTGTTGAAGAATTAAATAATCAACAAGATAAGTTTACCTTTGTCGGTGCAGCAGAAAGTATGATGGATGGTGTTCAAACATTTATGGATACTGTTCGTAATGTTTTAATAGGATTTTCTAGTATATCTGTTGTTGTAGCTATCCTTATGATAGGAATAGTTATTTATATTTCAGTTATCGAACGTATTGATGAAATTGGTATCTTAAGGGCTATTGGAGCCCGTAAGAAAGATATTCGTAATCTTTTCTTATCCGAATCTATGATTATTGGTTTATTAGCGGGTACTTTAGGTGTTTTAATCAGCGTGGGTATATGTAGTATTATTAATGCCACGGTTGCTTTCTTAATTAGGTCTTACGGCATGCAATTAGGTAATATCAGTGTTGCTGTCTTAGATCCAATGGTAGCATTAGCTCTTATTTTGACATGTATAATACTAGCTTTAATAGCAGGTGTGATACCATCACTAAAAGCAGCTAAAATGGATCCAATTATGGCTTTAAGAAAAAAATAAAAAAAGCAATTTTAAGATATTTTTTTAAAAACTGTGGGAATAATAAGAGATATAACCACAGTTTTTTGTTTTTTCTTTGCAATTTAACAATTTCGTGCTATAATTACTCTCGTGTTTAAGAAGTGAAGGTGAATTAAATGAATATTAGAAATGTTGCCATTATTGCCCATGTTGATCATGGCAAAACAACTTTAGTAGATCAATTGTTGAAAAACTCTGGTACTTTTCGTGAAAACGAAGAAGTTGCCTCTAGAGTTATGGACAGTAATGACATTGAAAGAGAAAGAGGAATTACAATTTTAGCTAAGCCAACCTCAATAAAATATAAAGATTATAAAATCAATATTTTAGATACTCCAGGTCATGCTGACTTTGGTGGAGAAGTTGAACGTATTATGAATATGGTTGAGGGTGTTATTTTAGTTGTTGATGCTTATGAAGGAACGATGCCGCAAACACGTTTCGTTTTAAAGAAGGCATTAGAAGCGCAAGTAAAGCCTATTGTTGTAATCAACAAAATAGACAAAGAAACGGCTCGTCCTAAACAAGTAGTTGATGAAGTTATCGATTTGTTTATTGAACTAGGTGCAGATGATGAACAATTAGATTTTAAAGTTGTATATGCTTCTGCTTTAGCGGGTACTTCAAGCTTAGAAAGCGATTTATCAACGCAACAATCATCGTTTGAAAGTTTATATCAAATGATTATTGATGAGATACCAGCACCAGCAGTAGATAAAGATAAACCTTTACAATTTCAACCAGCTTTATTGGATTATAATGATTTTGTTGGTCGAATGGGTATTGGTAAAATAGCTAACGGTACTGTTAAATTAAATGAAATGGTATCTTGTACAAGATTAGATGGTAGTGTTAAACAATTTAGAATTCAAAAACTATATGGTTATTTCGGTTTAAAGAAACAAGAAATAGAAAGTGCCGAAGCAGGTGATATTATTGCACTTGCAGGTCTTCCTGATATTTCAGTTGGTGAAACCGTTTGCAATATTGGAAAAGAAGCACCATTGCCACCATTAAGAGTAGATGAACCAACTCTTCAAATGACTTTTGCAACTAACAGTAGTCCCTTTGCAGGTAAAGAGGGCGATCTAGTTACAGCTCGTAAGATTGAAGAACGTTTATTTAAAGAACTACAAAAAGATGTAAGTTTAAGAGTAGAACCATCTAGTAACGATTCATGGACGGTCTCAGGTAGAGGAGAATTGCATTTATCAATTCTAATTGAAAATATGAGACGTGAAGGTTTTGAAATGCAAGTTTCTAAACCTGAAGTAATTGTTAAAATAATTGATGATGTTAAATGTGAACCATATGAGGAATTACAAATAGATGTTCCTGAAGAAAATGTTGGTTCAGTAATTGAAGCTTTAGGTTTAAGAGGAGCTTCGATGGATTCTATGACTAGTAATGGGGATCAAGTAAGACTTATATATACAATACCATCACGTGGACTTATTGGTTTTATGACTAATTTTATGACGATGACTAAAGGCTACGGTATTATTAATCATACTTTTAAAGAGTATAATCCTATGCATTCATTAAATGTTGGTGAGCGAAAATTTGGTGTTTTAGTTTCAATGGAAAACGGGAAAACAACAGCTTATGCACTAGGTGGTTTAGAAGACAGAGGAGTTATGTTTGTTGAACCAGGTGTTGAAGTTTATGAAGGCATGATAGTTGGAGAACACAACCGTGAGAATGATTTAGCAGTTAACGCTGTTAGAGGTAAACAATTAACAAATACAAGAACATCAAGTAAAGATCATACAGTTGTTTTAAAAAGACCACGTTCAATGACTTTGGAAATGTGTTTAGATTATATAAATAATGATGAGTTGGTCGAAGTAACACCGAAGAGTATACGTTTACGTAAAAAAACATTAAATACTAATGAGCGTAAAAAATCCGATAGTAAAAAATAAATAATAGTAGGTGTTGTTTGTGAATGAAAATAATATTTTAGATATGTTTTTTAAGAATGTATTGCCAAGTATTGCTGAGGGTGAACTTAAAGTAGAGGACGCGACTTACAATATACGTTTTAATACAGCTGTATTGGTTGATGGAAAGTATAAAAATATGACAGATTATTATAATCCAGAACTACCAACGATGACTATCAAAAATATCGAACAGTTTTCTAGTTATCTTTTAGAGTTTATTAACGAAATAACTAATAGAAATACGAAGTGGTGTACACCATATATTGATGTTTCCACTAAAGAGGCTGAAATAAAATATTTCTTATCAATTATTTGGTGTAATATGACAGCTAATGATTTTCAAGATCCTCAGTATTATCTCAAAAGATATATATCATTCTTGAGAGATGAAACTTTTAAGAATTTAAATATAACTTGTGGACCTGTTGAAAAGTTAAATAATAATTATTTAACAGTTTCGAACATTGAAGAGGCAGCATGTTATGAAACACCTTATGCATTGCGTATAGCAATTGTTGATCAAACTGGAAATGAAAGTTTTACATTACCAGATATTAAATATGCAATTGAGGAAAATAATGGCATTAAAAAGGCTTATATATATGCTATTCAATATGATCGTAAATCAAAAATATCAAATGATAATAACAAGAAATTTCAATCCAAGATTAATCGTGCGTTATATAAAGTTAATCAGGATATTCCTAAAGAAGAGTTAGATAAAAAAATGAAAACTCCTGAAGCGACAGGCACAATTGAAGAAAACATTATTGATGTAACCCCTTCAGCACTTCTTAGTTTAACCGTAGCTTTATCTTTGTTCACAAAAGCAGGGATTAGAGATATCTTAGTACCTGGTTATCTTCCACTTAGGTGGGATGCAAAGAAAGTTATGTATGAACGTAAATTGAACTATTATAAAGAACTAGGCCTTGATCAAGCTAAAATAGATGATAGAGAAGAAGCATTTAGAGAAGAACAATTTCGTATTCAACGAAATATAACTGACAAATTACTCAGAAATTTCGAAAGAATTCAATATCACTTTAAAGGATTAGATACTTTATTTTTCCCTTTAGAAAGAGATGATTTTTTGCATCTTAACCTTGATAGCAATTTTAATGCTTATAATAATGATCATTTACTTAGCCAAATATTAGAATCAATTGTGAATAGTAATATTGGCCCAAAAATAAAATAGTTATAAAAATTCGGTCCTATAAAGGAACCGAATTTTTTAATTTTAAGTTACGCTTTCTTTACATTAAGTTTTTTTAAGTTGACGAACAGTTTCCTAGATGTTAAAATTATTAAAGATAGAGGTAGGTATTAGAATGAAAAAGATTTTACTTTTTGTTAGTTTGTTATTTATTGTAACAGGTTGCTCTAATAGTCAATTTAAGTCAAATTACGACAAAATGCAAATATCTGATGATGGGATTAATGGTTATTCTTTGGATTTGCGTATTTATGGGGAAGTTAATAAAGATAGGATAAAAAAGACAATAAAAATAGATAATTATAAAAATAAAGAATATGAAATTACATATATAGATTCTAATGTAACTGATGATGATGGAATAATTATAGAAGATAAATATTATTTGTTAAATGATAAATTATATGTTTTAAATACTGACGGAAAATATATTGAAGATACAAAGGTAGCAAAATATAATGATTCAACTATATATTTAGGGGGCTTAACAAAGGTTACTAATTTTAGTGAATCTAAAAAAGAAACAGTCGGATTATCAACGTATGATGTTTATGATGTGACATTTACTAAGAAAAATGTACAAAAAATTATTGATTATTTGGAAATAAAAAATCTTGAATTAAATGATGATGTTAGAGGAAAAATATATCTTGATAAGGATGGATACGTTAATAGTGTTATTTACAATATAGAAGATTTAAGAATTACAGCTAATTATTATTTAATTAATAAAGCAACAGAAATAAAATTGCCAACTGAAAGTGGTATTTAAAAATTGTCAACTAGAAGTAGTATACAACACAAAAAACGGTAATAAATGTTTGGATGGTGTAGTAGATGAAAAGAAATTCGAAATTAGGTTTTACATTGATAGAGTTACTAGCAGCTATAATAATCATCGCTGTTATCATAGCAATAACAGTTCCGATAGTTTTAAATATTATAGAATTTGTTAAAAGGGAAGCCTTTAGAGCAACAGCTTCTTCAATAGCCGATTCTGGCAGATTACTAATTGCCAATGAGAATGAATCCCAAGGGTATCAAGAGTTTTATTATCGTGATGGTTTAGAATATAATGCAGATGGAAAAAAACTAGATTATAGTGGTAAGGGACCTGCAACAGGTGTTGTTGTTTTA